>NZ_DBEZHV010000001.1:0-34146 GCF_048189965.1 Olsenella phocaeensis
TGAGGCACTGGGCATGATCGAGACCAAGGGGATGGTCGGGGCCGTGGAGGCCGCCGACGCCATGGTCAAGGCGGCGAACGTCCGCCTCGTCGGCAAGGAGCGCGTGGGGGGCGGCCTCGTGACCGTCTTCGTCCGCGGCGACGTGGGGGCGGTCAAGGCCGCGACCGACGCCGGCGCGGCGGCGGCCCAGCGCGTGGGGGAGCTCCTCTCCGTCCACGTGATCCCCCGCCCGGACGGCATGGTCGAGTCCATCCTGCCCTCCGCGGAGTAGCAGGGACCCCACCGTCCATCCCATCAGCTAGTCGGAAAGAGACATGATGCAGGAATTCGACTACGACCTCCAGAGCATCCAGGCCGCGCGTGACCTCGCCCGCAAGGGCCAGGTCGCCGCGAACCAGATCGCCAACTACAGCGTCGAGCAGATCGGCCGCATCCTCCGCGCCATGGTCGAGGTCGCGGAGAAGAACGCGGAGCAGCTCGCGAAGATGGCCGTCGAGGAGACGACCTTCGGCAACGTGCATGACAAGATCTACAAGAACCACATGGCGTCCGGCCTGCTCTACGAGCAGATCAAGGACAAGAAGACCATCGGCGTCATCGACGTGGACGAGAAGAGCCAAGTCATCACCATCGCCGAGCCCGTGGGTCTGGTCATGGGCATCGTCCCCTCGACCAATCCCACCTCCACGGTCCTCTACAAGTCCCTGATCGCGCTCAAGTCGCGCAACGCCATCGTCTTCTCGCCCCACCCCAAGGCTGCCAAGTGCACCAACCTCGCCATCAGGCTCATGTGCGACGCGGCCGTCGCCGCGGGCGCGCCGGAGAACATCATCCAGGGCGTCTCGCTTGCCACCATCGCCGCGACCAACGAGCTCATGCACGCCCCCGAGGTCAAGATGATCATCGCCACGGGCGGCCCCGGCATGGTGAAGGCCGCCTACAGCTCTGGCAAGCCGGCCCTCGGCGTCGGGGCGGGCAACTCTCCCTCATACATCGAGCGTACGGCCAACGTCCGCCAGGCAGTGCGCCAGATCATGGCGTCCAAGACCTTCGACAACGGCACCATCTGCGCCTCGGAGCAGAGCGTCATCTGCGAGACGGTGAACCACGACGAGGTGGTCTCTGAGTTCAAGAGGCAGGGCGGCTACTTCATGAGCGAGGAGGAGTGCAAGAAGGTCTGCGCCATCCTCTTCCGCAACGGCCACTCCATGAGCCCCAAGTTCGTGGGCCACTGCGCGCTCGACATCGCCCAGGCCGCCGGAATCCACGTGCCCGCCGACACCAAGGTCCTCATCGGGGAGCAGTACGGCGTGGGCGACGAGTGGCCCCTCTCGTTCGAGAAGCTCACCACCGTCCTCGCCTTCTACACCGTCGCCGACTGGCATGAGGCCTGCGACCTCTCCATCGCGCTGCTCCAGAACGGCATCGGCCACACGATGAACATCCACACCGAGGACAAGGAGATCGTCCGGAAGTTCTCGGTGAAGCCCGCCTCGCGCATCCTCATCAACACCGGCGGAACCCAGGGCGGGACGGGCCTCTCCACCGGTCTCGAGGTCGCCCTGACCCTGGGCTGCGGCACCTGGGGCGGAAGCTCGGTCTCCGAGAACGTGGGACCCCAGCACCTCATCAACATCAAGCGCATCGCCAACGGCACCGTCGAGCCCGACCAGGTGGCGGCCGCCGACGAGACCTTCGCCAAGTGGCACCCCGAGCTGGCCGCGCAGTACGGTTGCGCTCCCTGCGGCCAGGCCGGTGCAGTCTGCGAGCACTCCGGGAGCGTGGCCGTCCCCGAGACCCACGAGACGGGCATCGAGATGCCCGTGGGCCATGGCACGAGCGGCATCAGCTACTCCGTGGGCTGCAACGGATGCGGCAGCGCCCCCGCCCAGGCGCAGCCCCAGGCTCCGAGCGACGCGATCGACGCCGAGGAGCTCAAGAAGATGGTCAACGAGCTCGTCGCGGCATTCCGCGGGGAGTAGCCAGGCAAAGCTGTCGGTGGCGCTGGCAGCCACCGCCAAGGCAAGGAGCTGAACTATGAACGAGGCACTGGGAATGGTCGAGACCGTGGGCTGCGTCGGCGCGGTCGAGGCCTCTGACGCCATGGTCAAGGCCGCCGAGGTCACCCTCGTGGGCAAGGAGAACGTCGGCGCCGGGATCGTGACGACCTTCGTGCGCGGCGACGTCGCCGCCGTGAAGGCGGCCACGGACGCGGGGGCGGCTGCCGCCGAGCGCGTGGGGGAGCTGCGCGCCGTGCACGTCATCCCGCGCCCGCATGCGGACGTCGAGCTCATCGTCCCTCACCTGAACGCCTAGGGCCTTGGAGCCGTCGGCCTTCTACTCCGAGCTCGACCGCCTGTATGGCGAGCCGGGCTCGGACGTCGCGGGCTTCCTCCGCGAGGCGCTGAGGCGCTCCCGGCTCGCCGATGACGATGCCCTCGAGGCGGCGTCGGCCAGCGAGCTGGGGAGCGTCCTGCGCCTGCGCGGCGAGCTCGACGAGGCCGAAGGGCTCTACGGCGAGGTCCTGGACGCCCTGGACCGCCTGGGGGCGGACGCGTGCTCGCGGGCGAACGCCCTCATCAACCTTGGTGACGTCTACGTTGCCCAGGGGCGAGGCATCGCGGCGGTCGACGCCTTCGACCGCGCGGAGTCGCTCCTGGGGAGCGCAGGGGAGCACCCGCTCGAGCTGAGCGCCATCTGCAACAACCGCAGCTCGGCGTATCGGAGCCTGGGACGCCTCGAACGGGCGCGCTCGGAGCTGAGAAGGGCGGGGAGGCTGCTCGAGCAGGTCCCCGGGTCCGAGGGCAGGCGGGCCACGAACGCCATCAACCTCGCCCAGGTCCTGGTGGACGAGGGGAGGCTGGACGAGGCGGAAGAGGTCCTCTCGCCCGCGCTGCGGGCGTACCGCACGCTCACGGGCGGCAGGGACGTGCACAGGCCGCACGCGCTCGCCACGGCGGCCCGAATCTCGTACCTGAGGGGGCGCTACGCGCAGGCGGCCGTGCTGCTGCGGCAGGCAGCCGACCTCCTGCGCGACAAGATAGGGGGCGACTCCCCCAACCTGCGAACGCTCGAGCGCGAGTCGCGGCGCATGGAGGGGCTCGCCTCCCGAGCGGGGCAAGGACGGACGACGGAGGGACGGTGAAGCGCATGAGGGGCCTGGAGCTGGCACGGCGCTACTTCGGGAGCTTCGAGCCCGCCTTCGTGGCGGGCCTGCCGTACTCCGTCGAGCGACGGCTGGCCTTCGGCCTCGTCGGGCCGGGGTCCGAGTGCCTGGGCTTCGACGACGGGCTGTCTTGCGACCACGACTTCGGCCCCGGCTTCTGCGTGTGGGTTCCCCGCGACCTCTACGCGGAGTGGGGAGAGGAGCTCGCGCGCCGCTACGAGGCCCTGCCCAAGGAGTTCATGGGCGTGCGCAGGGTCGCGACCCCGCTTGCGGGCCAGAGGGTGGGCGTGTTCGAGACGGAGGCCTTCTATCGTGGCTTCATAGGCCTCGAGAGGGCACCCCAGAGCGTCTCCGAGTGGCTGCGCATCCCCGAGCAGCTCCTTGCCACCGTCACCTGCGGCGAGGTCTTCTGCGATCCCAGCGGGCAGTTCACGGGGGTGCGCCGGGCGCTCGAGGCGTTCTATCCCGACGAGGTCCTGCGGAAGAAGCTCGCCGCCGACATGGCGGTCATGGCGCAGGCGGGGCAGTACAACCTCGGGCGCTGCCTCCGGCGCGGGGAGCTCGTGGCGGCCGACGCCGCCCGCACGGAGTTCCTTATGGCCTCCATGGCGGCGCTGCACCTGCTCTCGCGCCGCTACATGCCGTTCTACAAGTGGTCGTTCCGCTCGCTCTCGCAGAGGGCACAGGCTCCCGCCCCGGTCTGCGGCCTGGTGGAGGGCATCGCGTCCGCCCCCGTCGAACGGGTCTCCCTGGACGACGTGGAGCGGCTCTGCTCCGTGGTGCTGGGGGTCGCGCTGGCGCTCGGCTGGACGACGACGGAGTCCAACTTCCTGCTCGATGCCGCCACGTCCATGTGGCAGGCGATCCCGAACGACTACCTCAGGACGAGGCCGCTCAACGAGGGGGCGTATCGCTGATGGCAGGTGACCGCCATGGCGCCGAGGGCCTCTGCGGCTCCTACGGGAGGCGCCTTGGGCGCAGGAGGGGGATGAGGGGGCTGTTCTCCGCTCCGGCGGTCGTCGGGCTGCTCGAGGGCGAGGGGCTCGACGCCGCCGCCAGGGAGACGCTCGAGCGCGTCGTGTGCCTCGAGTGGGAGCTGTTCGACGGCGTGAGGAATGCCGGCGGCCGCGCGAGCTGCCAGGATGACCTGCGCTCCTTCTTCTCGTACCGCTGCGCGCAGTACCTCGCCTTCCCGCACGAGATCGTCCCCCGGGTGCTGGGGGAGCTCGAGCGGGCGGAGCTGGAGGGGAGGAACGTCGTGCGCGAGAAGTACGCCCGCATGATGGCGGTGACCGACCCCGAGGCGTTCGGCAGGGAGTGGTCCTCCCTCCTCGCCCCGCCCTCTCCCGTCAAGTCGGAGGCCCTGAGGCAGCTGCGCCGCCTGCTCGTCCCCGCACTCGAGGAGGCCGCCGCCGCGCTTCCCGTCTCGCACGGGCACGCCCGTCCGGACGAGTCCTCCGCAGGCCACGTCTCGGCTCTCGACTACCTCGAGGCGGAGGTCTGCTCGTACTCCCTTGGCACGATCTTCGCACTGAGGGACGCGCTCCGTCGCCAACTTGGGCACACTAACCCGATTGCACGGAGCTACGTGCTCTCAGGAAGGCTCCACGACGCAACGGAGGTGATTGAGTGAGCTCACGCAAGCAGGGCGGCGGGGACGACCGCCTGTACCAGATTGGCGAGGTCAGCAGGATGGGAGGACTCTCCCAGCGCATGCTGCGCCACTACGACGAGCTCGGACTCATGGAGCCCGACGTCGTGGGCGAGAACGGCTACCGGTACTACAGCCGGCAGACCATGCTCAAGATCCCGGTGATCAACTACCTGAAGATGATGGGCTTCTCGCTCGACGAGATAGCCTCCATGCAGCGTCACTCGAACCTCCTCGAGGCGCGCAAGCTCCTCGGCAGGCATCTGGAGATCTGCGAGGACGAGGCGCGCAGGCTGTCCGAGAGGCGCGAGGCCATCGTCGACTGGGCGGAGCTCGTCGAGGAGGCGAACACCGTCCTGAGGGTGCGTCCCAGCGCCGTGAGCGTGAAGTTCCTCTCCTCCTGCGAGCTCCTCTGCCTTCCCTCGCGCTTCTCCGGCAGCTTCGCCGACGCCATCGTGAGCCTCGACTTCGCCTCCTTCGTGAGCGACGTGAAGAACGTCATCACGGGTCCCGTCATCCTGGGGTTCGACTCGGTGGACGACGCCGTGCGCGCCGCGTCCGAGGGCAGGGAGTGCGACGTGAGGCTCCTCCAGAAGCCCATGCACCCCATCTCGGGCGAGACGAGCGCGTCGCTGCCTGCGCGCATGTACCTCTCCGCCTACCACATCGGGGCCTTCGAGGACATGGGCAGCACCTACCGGCGCGTGCTCCAGTTCGCCCAAGAGAGCGGCTACCGTCCCTGCGGCATGGCCTACGAGCGCTTCGTGACCGACTTCTGGACCACCTCCAACCCCGACCTCTTCGTGACCGAGGTCCTTCTGCCAACCGAAACGGAGTAACGATGAACGAGTTCTACCTCAAGACCAAGCTGTTCTTCGGCGCGCGCGCCGTCGAGCACCTGCAGTCCCTCTCCCGCGCCAACGTCCTCGTGATCACCGACGGCTTCCTCCAGGAGTCCGGCATGGTGGACAAGATGACGCAGCACCTCCCTGTGGGCTCGCAGGTCCACGTGTACTCGAACGTCAAGCCCGACCCCAGCCAGGAGCTGGTCGACGCCGGCGTGAGGATGATCTTCGACGTCAGGCCCGACCTCGTGATCGCCTTTGGTGGCGGCTCGTGCATCGACGCCTCCAAGGCCATCCTCTACTTCGCGGCGGAGCAGGGCCTCGAGCGCCCGTACTTCCTCGCCATCCCCACCACGGCGGGCACCGGATCCGAGGTCACCAACTTCGCGGTCATCACCCGCGGGTCCACCAAGGTGGCGCTCATCGATGACGCCCTCATGCCCGACGGGGCGCTCCTCGACGCGGGCTTCACCCGCTCTGTCCCGCCCAAGATCACTGCCGACACGGGACTTGACGTGCTTACCCACGCTCTCGAGGCGTACGTGAGCAACGCCGCCACCACCTTCACCGACGCCATGGCGACCAAGGCGCTTCGCATCGTGTTCGAGGACCTCCCCGTGGTGTTCCGTGACGGGGACGCCATGAGGGCGCGCGGCCGCATGGCAGAGGCGTCCTGCGTGGCGGGCATCGCCTTCACCAACGCGGGCCTGGGCATCAACCACAGCCTCGCCCATGCGCTGGGCGGCCGCTTCCACGTCGCCCATGGCAGGCTCAACGCCATCCTCCTTCCCTACGTCATGCGCTTCCACATGGCGGAGACGAAGTACCGCGAGCCCTACGAGCGCCTCGCGGGCGAGCTGGGCATGGCGGACGCGGACGAGCTGCTGCGGCGCGTCCTCGACCTGCGCCGCGCCCTGGGCGTCGAGGGGAGCCTCTCGGAGCTGGACGGCATCGACGCCGCGAGCTTCGAGGCCCACGTGGGCGAGATGGCCGAGGCGGCGGCAAACGACCGCTGCACCCCCACGAACCCGCGCCCCGTCTCCAAGCAGGACCTCGTGAACCTCTACCGCGACGCCTGGCGGGGGTAGGGACGTCCGGCCCTGGCCTCGCGCCAGCACGGCGAGGCCAGGTGCATCCGCCCGCTGGGAAGGCGTCGCATCCCGCCCGCCGGACCACCGCTTGACACTGACAGCGAGTGAGCCCTTAGGACGGTAGCGAGGCAAGGCAGTTCGCATGTGATTGGAGGTCGCGAGCGTGGACGACGGCCAGGGACAGATACGCGTCGTACAAGAGACCGTCTCGGGCAAGGAGATCACCCTCGCCCACGTGATCGGCGGGCCCGAGCCCATCATCTACACGAAGCTGGGGCTCAACCCCTCGGTGGACTACGGCTCGAGCGCGCTTGGGATCATGAACATCACCCCGCCGGAGTCCGCGGTCATCGCGTCCGACATCGCGATAAAGAGTGCCGACGTCTACCTGGGGTTCGCCGACCGTTTCACGGGGACCATGATCATCACCGGCGAGATAGCGGACGTCACCTGCGCCATCGCCCGGGTCGTGGAGTTCTTCCACGACACCCTGGGCTACGTCACCTGCCGGGTCACGAAGCGCTAGGGGGTGCCGTGGGCGAGAGGGTCACGCGCAAGGAGTTCTTCGACCAGCTCTTTGGCGGGAGGCTGCGTCGCGACGAGCGAGGTGAACTGCGCATCACCCGTGTGAGGGTGCCCGGTCGCGAGATAGACCTCGCGCATGTGATGGGGAGTTCCCGCGAGCCGGTGTGCACGACCCTGGGTCTCGACATCGGGGTGCACGAGGGGGAGGACCACGCCGGGGAGGCGCTGGGCTTCATGCGCTTCACCCCCTGGGAATCCGTGGTGGTGGCCGCGGACATCGCGGTGAAGCACGGCTCGGTGGGCATCGGCTTCATGGACCGCTTCAACGGGTCGCTCATCCTCACGGGCCAGATCTCCGAGGTCGAGAGCGCCGAGCGGGAGGTACTCGACTACTTCGCGCACGTGCTCGACTTCCACGTGTGCAAGATGACGCGCAGGTAGGGAGGGGGAGAGGTGAAGAGGCTGTTCCTGATGGGCCGCAGCGAGGCGGGGAAGACCTCCCTCACCCAGGCGCTTCGCGGCGAGAAGCTGCATTACCACAAGACGCAGTACACCTATGCCGACGGCGAGACCATCGACACGCCAGGCGAGTACGCCGAGTCCAAGCAGGCCGGCGTCGGCCTGGCGTGCTTCTCGTTCGAGTCTGACGTCGTCGCCATCCTCATCGCTGCAAACGAGCCGTTCACCGTGCACGCCCCCAACGCGAACGCCTTCCTCAACCGTCCCCTCATCGGCGTCATCACGAAGATCCACGCCCCCAACGCCAACATCCCCATGGTCCGACAGTGGCTGGTCGACTGTGGATGCGAGAGGGTCTTCCTCGTGGACAACAGCACGGGAGAGGGGGTCGGCGCCCTCAGGGCGTACCTGGCGGAGGACAACCCCAGGATATCGCTCGAAGAGGCGAAGGAGCGCCAGCGCATGGGCCTGAGCGACTGGGCCCCGCTGCCCCAGGGGGCATAGCGCCGGCCCGTGACGAGCAAGCTCCATTCCGCGAGGAGGGACCACGAACATGGACACGCACTTCGACTTCGGGGGCTTCGTCCCCTCCGAGCGCATCTCCAGGCTCAAGGCGGCGTATCTGGACGCGCGCCCCAGCATCACCATAGACCGCGCCCTGGCCTTCACGCTCGTCGCCATGGAGCAGCCCGACCTCCCTCCCCAGCTGCGCATCGCGAGGAGCTTCCGCAAGGCCTGCGAGACGGCGCCGCTCCTCATCCAGGACGACGAGCTCATCGTGGGCCACCCCTGCGGCAGGCCTCGCGCGGGGGCGCTCTCTCCCGACATCGCCTGGGAGTGGCTCGACGACGAGCTGGACGAGATTGGCACGAGGCCACAGGACCCCTACTACGTGAGCGAGGAGGACAAGAGGACCTGCCGCGAGGTCATCTTCCCGTTCTGGAAGGGCAAGTCGCTCGCCGAGGCCTGCGAGGAGCGGCTGCGCGCGGCGGGCTTTTGGGACTATGCCGCCGACGCCTGCATCACGGACGTCACCTACCACGTGACGAGCGGCGGTGGTGACACCGCCCCCGGCTTCGACATCATCCTCTTCGAGAAGGGCATCGACGGCATCGAGGCCGAGGCCCGACGCCACCTCGCGGGACTCCCTGCCGAGAGCGACGACGTCGAGGGGCGCCGGGTCTACTACGAGGCGGCCATCGAGACCTGCGAGGGGGTGAAGGCGTACGCCGGGCGCCTGGCGGACCATGCGGAGGAGCTCGCGGGGAAGGCCGAGGACGCCAGCCGCAGGGAGGAGCTCCTCAGAATCGCAGAGGTGAACCGCAGGGTGCCCGCCAACCCTCCCAGCAACTTCTGGGAGGCGCTGCAATCCCTCTGGACGGTGCAGTCGCTCTTCTCGCTCGAGGCGAACCAGTGCAGCACCTCCCTGGGTCGCGTCGACCAGTACCTCTATCCCTACTACGCGCGCGACGTCGAGTCCGGGGCGCTCTCGCGCGAGCGGGCCTTCGAACTCTTCGCCTGCTTCACGATCAAGTGCTCCGAGGTCATCTGGTACACACCTGGTGCGAGCGCCAAGTACTTCGCCGGCTACATGCCGTTCATCAACATGTGCGTCGGTGGCGTGGGCCGACACGGCGGAGACGCTACCAACGAGCTCACCTACCTTATCATGGAGGCCGTTCGCAAGGTACGCATGTACCAGCCGACGCTTGCCTGTCGCGTGCACAACCTCTCGCCCCAGCGCTACCTCGAGAAGATCGTGGACGTGATACGGGCGGGGGGCGGGATGCCCGCCGTGCACTTTGACGACGCTCACGAGAAGATGATGCTGCGAAAGGGCTACAACTTCGAGGACGCCCGCGACTACAGCTGCATGGGCTGCGTCGAGCCCCAGAGGAGCGGTCGCGTGCACCAGTGGACCTCGGGCGGCTTCACGCAGTGGCCCATCTGCATAGACCTCGCGCTGCACAACGGCGTGCTCAACAGCTATGGACCTCGACAGTGGCTCGCGACCGGCGAGGTCGAGGACTTCAAGAGCTTCGAGGACTTCGAGCATGCGGTGAAGGCCCAGCTCGACCACCTCATCGACGTCAACTGCAACGCCTCCAACATCGTCGAGGAGACCTACCGCGAGGTAAATCCGACGCCGTACATGTCGCTGTTCGTCGATGGCTGCATGGATAAGGGAAGGGACGTCATGGACGGGGGAGCCGTGCTCTATGCCGGTCCCGGCACCATCTTCGCCGGCCTCGGCACCTATGCCGACAGCATGGCTGCGGTCAAGAAGCTCGTCTTCGACGACCACAAGTACACGCTTCCTCAGCTCAAGGCCGCCATGGATGCCAACTGGGTGGGCTATGAGAACGTGAGGCGCGACTGCGTCGAAGCCCCCAAGTACGGCAATGACGACGACTACGCCGACCACTTCGCGGCGGACATCGTCGACTACACCGAGCAGCGCATGAACGCGCACAAGTCGCTGTACGCCTACCACATCCACGGCACGCTCTCCCAGTCGTTCAACACGCCGCTGGGCGAGATGGACGGTGCCACACCTGATGGCCGCGCGGCGTACGCTCCGCTCTCCGACGGCATGAGCCCGTCGCAGGGCATGGACAAGAAGGGCCCCACCGCCGTCATAAAGTCGGTCTCCAAGATCAACGTCGAGGAGATGAGCCTGGGCATGTCACACAACTTCAAGTTCTCGCCCGGCTTCATCGACAAGCCCGAGGGCCGCAAGGCCGTCGTGGCTCTGCTCATGACGGCGTCCCTGCTCGGCAACGCCCAGATGCAATTCAACTGCGTCGACAACGCCGAGCTGAGGGACGCCAAGGCCCACCCCGAGCGCCATCGCGACCTCATCGTGCGCGTGGCGGGCTATTCCGCCTTCTTCAACGAGCTCTGCGAGGAGGTTCAGGACGAGATCATCAGCCGAACCGAGATCGACCGGGCATAGCGCACCTGTCGTCGCTCGTCGGTCTCTGGATTGCTGGCTGCGCCCCCTTCCCTTGGCCTTCCGGAGGCCGACCCCTCGCCCACGGGTGACGGAGGCCTGGCCCGGGGGATGGTATGCTGGAGCCCCTGGATGATGGCGAGGAGCTTGGGGCCAACGCCGCGACGCTCGATCGCATGCTCTCTGGGGACATCGAGACCCAACAGGCGTCAGGGAGGAAGTGCGGCATGAGGAAGGTCGTCGTATTCGGTAGCCTCAACACCGACATGTCCATCGAGTGCGACCGGCTTCCCGAGCTCGGGGAGACCGTGCGCGGGTCCGGCTTCGTGACAGTGCCCGGCGGCAAGGGGGGCAACCAGGCCGTCGCCTCCGCGCGCATGGGGGCGGACACCTTCATGGTGGGCAAGGTCGGCAACGACCCCAACGGGCGCGAGCTCGTCTCGTCCCTGGCCATGCACGGGGTGGTATGCATGAACGTGAGCGCCACCACGCGCGCGCCGACGGCGACCGCGGTCGTGCTGCGCACCAAGGGCAACAACCACGTCATCCTGGACGCCGGCGCCAACGAGAAGATGACCTACGAGGAGGTGCGGGCCGCCATCCACGGCCTGCGCGGCCTCGGAAACATCTTCCTGACCCAGCTCGAGTGCGACTTCGACGTGACCATGAAGGCGATATCCTGCGCGAAGCGCAACGGGCTCTACACCGTGCTCAACGCATCGCCCGCCCGCGAGCTGCCCGACGAGATCTACCCCCAGCTCGACCTCCTCTGCGTCAACCGCACCGAGTGCGCCGCCATCAGCGGGATCTGCCCCGAGGACGACGAGTCGGCCAAGGAGGCGCTGCGCTTCTTCGCCGGCAAGGGCGCCCGTGACGTCATCGTCACGCTGGGCTCCGAGGGCTCCGTGGCGCTCAGCCACGGCAAGTTCGTGCGCATCGACCCCTTCCCGGTGGACGCGGTCGACTCCACGGGCTCCGGGGACGCCTACCTCGGGGAGGTCGTCGCCCACCTCGCCTTCGGCGGCACGCTCAAGGGCGGCATGGTCTATGGCTCCGCCGCCGGCGCGCTCTGCGCCACGAAGGTGGGCGGGCAGGACACCATGCCCAGCTGGGCGGAGGTGGAGGCCCTCGCCAAGGACCGCGTGGCGGAGCTTGGCCCAGGCGCCTAGCCCCTCGGCACGATCGGACGACCAGGGAGCCCGGGGGCCAACGCCCCGGGCTCCCCTTATGCTCAGATGCTGGAATGTCGCCGGCAGGCCTGCCGCACGCCCTGGCGTGTGAGAGACTCTAGAGAGCTGTGCGTGCGTCCGCGGAAGCTCCGCCGGCGGCGCCAGGAATCCCGAGCGAGCGATTGGACTCTCATGGCCAGGCATTTCTCCGACCTCCAGCAGACGATGGGACGGGGCTTCGCCCGTGTGGGCGAAGATGGCCCCAAAGGGGGCCCGGAAGGAGGGGAGCCAGGCTCCAGCCATGTCGTGGCCGTCGTGGTCGTCTGCGCCGTCGTCTGCCTCCTGGCGCTCATGGCCGTGGGAGGATGGCGCCTCTACGTCTCGGCCCAGAGGGTGAAGGCCGAGGCCCAGCAGGTCGTGGGCAGCGTGGACGGGCTCAAGGCCGCGCTCAAGGACGGCGACGCGGAGAGGCTCTCGTCCATCGCCGCCGACGTCAACGGGGCGGCGCACGGCATGCAGAACGAGACGTCCGGCCTCCTCTGGGCCGCCGGCTCGCTCGTTCCCGTCGTGGGCAGTGACGTCTCGAGCGTCCGGAGCCTCGCCAACGTGCTCGTCGACCTCTCGGACAACGCGCTCACCCCGCTTGCCGCGAATCCCGATGCCCTTCAGCTCAAGGGGCTCGTGAGCGATGGTGCCGTGAACGTCGAGAGGGTCAAGGAGCTGGCCGCCCTCGAGCAGCAGCTCTCTCCCGTCGTCCGCCGCAGCGTCCAGACCATCGCTGGGCTGCCCAAGGCCCACCTGTCCCAGCTCGCCTCCGCCCTCGACAAGGTCCAGGCCAAGGTGGGCAAGGCGGACGAGGCCCTCGCCAAGGCGGACGCCATCGTGCCCCAGCTTCCCGCCATGCTCGGCGCCGACGGCCAGACGAGGAACTACCTCGTCGTCGCCCAGAACAACGTCGAGCTGAGGGCCACAGGTGGCTTCGCCGGCTCATGGACGACGCTCAGCGTCACCGACGGCGTCATCCAGATGGGGGACTCCCTCACCCTCCAGCACGCCGCGAACTTCCCCTTCGACTGGAGCGACGAGGAGCGCGCGGTCTTTCCCATGGTCAGCGTGGACGACCCCAGCGGCGTCAACTTCACGCCCGACTTCGCCCGCGCCGGCGCACGCTTCGCCGAGGCGTACCAAGACAACACGGGAAGCCGCGTCGATGGCGTGGTGGGAATCGACCCGGTCTTCCTCCAGAGGCTGCTCTCGCTCACGGGTGGCGTCGTCGCCTCGGACGGGACCGAGGTGAACGGCGACAACGCCGCCGCAGAGCTCATGAACGGCGTCTACTGGCGCTACCCGGACAACCCCGACTACCAGGACGCGTTCTTCGCCGAGGTCGCCGGCCTGTCCTTCCAGAAGGTCCTGGGGGGGTTGGGCGACGTCGACGTGAAGAGGCTCTCCGACGTCATCGAGAAGTCCGCCGACGACCATCGCCTTCAGGTCTGGATGGCCGATGCGGACGAGGAACGGGCGATGGACGGCCTGGGCATGTCCGGGGGGATCGGACAGGACGAGGCCACCCCCGTCCTCGGGGTCTACCTCAACGACAACACCTGGTCGAAGATCGACTGGTACCTCTCCTGCGAGACGACCGTGGGCGAGGGCGTGCGAAACCCCGACGGCAGCACGACCTACGAGGTGGTGACCTCCCTGACGAACAACGGCAGCGAGGACGAGTTCGCAGGCATGCCCGAGTACATCTCGGGAAAGAACCCTGACAAGCGGAGCGTGGGTGACATGATCACCATCCCGCTGGTCCTGGGGCCAGCTGGCGGCCACGTCGACGGCCTCATCGTCTCTGACGGCAGCAGCCTCGACGAGCACACCCTCTACGGCCTCGACGCCTGGACGGGCACCCTGCACGTCGGTGCCCAGCAGACGGTCCAGCTGAGCTACAAGGTCACCGTCTCCCCGAAGGCGACCGCGCCGCTTGCCGTGCGCACCACCCCCCTGGCCCAGGAGTAGAATCCAAGGCCGCGTGCCATCGCGCGCACGTCCATCCGACCACCCATGGAGGTAAGTTCGTTGCTTTCTGTCGAAGAGCAGCTCAAGGTCATCACGTCCGGAACCATGCAGATCGTCCCCCTGGACGAGCTCAAGGTGAAGCTCGAGAAGGGCACGCCCCTCAACATCAAGCTGGGCGTCGACCCCACCAGCCCCGACCTTCACCTGGGGCATGCCGTCCCCCTGCGCAAGATGCGCCAGTTCCAGGACCTCGGCCACAAGGTCACCCTCATCATCGGCAACGGCACGGCGCTCATCGGCGACCCCTCGGGCCGCGACAGCACCAGGCCGCCCCTCACTGAGGAGCAGGTCGAGGCGAACGCCAGGACCTACGTCGAGCAGGCAATGAAGATCCTGGACCCCGAGAGGACGACCATCGTCCATAACGGCGACTGGCTCAAGCCCCTCGACCTTGCCCAGATGCTCAAGCTCATGAGCCAGTTCAACGTGGCGCGCATCCTCGAGCGCGAGGACTTCCACAAGCGCTACGCGGGCGGTCAGCCCATCGCCCTGCACGAGTTCATCTACCCCGTGCTCCAGGCGTACGACTCCGTGGTCATCAAGGCCGACCTCGAGATGGGCGGCAACGACCAGATCTTCAACCTCCTCGCCGGCCGCGACCTCATGCGCGCCATGGGCATGGAGCCCCAGGTAGCCCTCACCATGCCCCTGCTCGAGGGCACGGACGGCGTCAAGAAGATGTCCAAGAGCTATCACAACTACGTCGGCCTCACCGACGAGCCCGCAGACATGTTCGGCAAGGTCATGAGCATCACCGACGAGATGGTCCCGCGCTACTACCGCCTGTGCTCCACGCTCACGGTGGACGAGATCGACGCCATCGACGCCTCCTTCGCGGATGGCAGCGCCGATCCCTACCAGCTCAAGCGCGCCCTGGGTCGCAACATCGTTGACCTCTACCACGGCGAGGGCGCGGGAGCGTCCGCCGAGGCCGCCTTCGACGCGCAGTTCAAGAAGAACGAGGCGCCCGAGGATACCCCCGAGTTCCCCCTCTCGCTGGTCCAGCCCAACGACGAGGGCAGGGTCTACCTGGCCAAGTTGCTCGTCGACCTCGGGATCGCCAAGTCTGCGGGAGAGGCGCGTCGCCTCATCGACGGCGGTGGCGTCAAGGTCGCCGGGCAGCCCATTGCCCCCAAGGACTACAACGTGGCCCCCGAGCTCTTCGAGGCGGGCTGCTACGTACAGGCGGGCAAGAAGCGCTGGGCGCGCCTGGTCTAGGAGGCTCGGGACTCGTCCCTTCGAGCACATGATGCGGGCACCTACCATGCATGGTAGGTGCCCGTTGCGTCAGATTGCCTCCATCCGTGCGGTCATGTCGATGGGGGGCGCGTTGAACGGTGCCGTGGTCACGATGCCGTCGACGCCCGTCGCGGCGTAGGACTCGGCGTTCCCCTCGTTCACGCCCCCTGCGGCTATCAGGGTCAGCTGCGGGTCCGCCTCGCGGAGTCGCAGCACCAGGTCCGCCAGCTGGTCGACCGGGATCTTGTCGAGCTGGATGCCGTCGACGAGCCTCCTGCCATCCAAGCCGCGCGCGAGCTCCAGGGCCTCGTCGGGCCCTGCCTCGACGAACAGCTTCTTCTCGACGCAGGAGCCCCTGACCTCCGCGAGCCTTCGTGCCAGGCCGTCCATCCCGTCCAAGAATGCCACGTGCTGAGAGAACACGAGGACCGTCTCGGAGAGGCCCAGGCGATGCGGCCAGGCGCCACCCGCGTGGACTGCGAGGGTGAGGAGGTCCTTGGCGCCCGGCAGGCTCTTCCTCGTCGTGAGGACCTCGCAGGAGGGGTTGGCGCGGTGTGCCGCGTCGACCATCCGCCGGGTCTTCGTCGCCACTCCCGAGAGGTGGTCGAAGAGGTTGAGCGCGACCTTCCAGCCCATGTGCAGCTGGCCCGCCGCGCCCTCGACGACCATGAGGGTGCCGCCGGCCGCGATTCTGCTCCCGTCCGGCTCGAGCGAGACGACGGTGGCGCCCAGGCGTTCCATGACGCGCGCCGCCACGTCCCCGCCCGCCAGCACGCAGTCCTCGCGGGTGAGGTACTCCATGCGCCCCCTCCGCCCTCCGATGCCCAGGAGCTCGCAGGTGAGGTCGAGGTAGGGGATGTCCTCGGATATAAGCTGGTCGATGCGCTGGTCAGGAATGAATGTCATGCGGATCCTTCTTAGGGTTGGATTCCAAGAAAACGTGCCACGTCGTCCTCGTGGGTGGTGCGGAGCAGCAGCGTGGAGTCGACCACGGTCCTGAGCCTGCCGTCGAGGACGATGCCCACGCGCTCCGACATCTCCTGCGCCTCGCTGAAGTCGTGCGTGACGAACAGCAGGGTGCAGCCGAAGTCGCGGACGACGCGCCTCACGGCGTCGCGTATGTCGCCTCGTGTGGTCGGGTCCAGCGCGCTGAACGGCTCGTCCAGGACGAGCATCCCCGGACGCGTCGCCAGAGCCCGGGCGAGGGCGACGCGCTGCGCCTCGCCTCCGCTGAGCAGGTTGGGATGCGCGTCGGCAAGGTGGCCGACCCCCAGGAGTTCGAGGAGCTCCTGGGCGTGCCACCGCGCCTCGTGTGTCCCGGCACCCATCCTCTGCGGGCCATAGGCGACGTTGTCCACCACGCTGAGGTGGGGGAACAGCAGGCAGTCCTGGTACAGCAGCCCGATGCGACGGTCCCTGGGATCGAGCTCGCGGACGTTCGTCCCGTCGAGCTCGATGCTTCCCTCGCTGACCTCGCACGCGCCGGCTATGCTCTCCATGAGGACCGTCTTGCCTGACCCCGTCCGTCCGAGCACGGCGAAGGACTCGCCGGGGGAGATGCTCAGCCGCGGCACCCTCAGGACGAACTGCCCCCTACGCACGACGAGCCCCCTGATCTCGATTCCGATGCCCATCAGACCTCACGAGCTCCTTCTGCGCGCGAGACGGGGTGCCCGCCCAGGACGTTCGCCGCCGTCAGGGCGGCCGCAGAGACGAGGAGCATGATCATCGCGGTCGCCATCGCCGTGTCCGTGTCTCCCGTGGAGATGCTCAGGAAGATGCTCCCGGGCAGCGTCTCGGTCCGCATGCGCGTCACGCCGACCAGCATGAGCGTGGCGCCGAACTCACCCATTCCCCTCGCCCAGGTGAGGACGAGTGCCGAGACGAGCTGGTTTCGGCACAGGGGCAGCGTGATGGTCCTGAACACGTCCCACGAGCCCGCGCCCAGCGTCCTCGCCACGAACTCCATGCGTCGGTCGACCCCGCACAGGGCGGTTCTCGACATGCGGAGGGCGAAGGGCACGTTGACGGCCATCTGGGCGAGGACGATGCCCGCGGGCTGGAAGACCACCGAGACGCCATGGTCTCGCAGGGCCACCCCGAAGGGGGAGGAGAAGATTACCAGGAGGGCGAAGCCCAGGACGATGTAGGGCAGCGACAGCGTGAGCTCCACGAGGGTCTCGAGCGCGCGTCGGCAGGGGAGGCCTCCCCTCGTCATCGCCCAGGCGCACGGGAGGGCGAGCGCCATGCACAGGGCGGTCGAGAGGGAAGACGTCATCACGCTCATGCGGAGAGAAAACATGACCTCTTCGGACGAGAGGGCAAGGCCCAGATGGGCGATTCCGTTCGCCGCGATCGCGAGGATGGTGGTGCCCATGAAGAGGACGAGCACCGCGCTCGTCGCGACGCACAGGACCGGGAACAGCTCTCTCCTCCGAGTGGTCGCCAGGTGAGAACGATGCATCCCTAGACCGTCTCGTAGCCGTGGGACTCCCAGATCTTCCGAGCTTCGTCGCTGGTCAGGAACCCGACGAACTCCGAGAGTGCCTCGCTGTCGGACGCGCCTGACAGCTCCGCCGCGGGGACGGTCTTGGCGAAGGGCTCCATGTCGGACTCCGCCACGATGGAGACCCCCTCCCCGACGTTCTCCTTCCATACGATGCCGGCGTCCCCCTGCCCGTTCGCGAGCGCGGCGGAGATCTGCGGGGCGGTGGTCGTGGTCGAGACCCTTCCTTGCACCTCGTCCCAGATGCCGGCCTTCGTCATCGCCGCCCGAGCGACCTTTCCGATGGGGGTCGACTCGGGGTCGCCTATGAGTATGGCGTCGGCGTTCGCGAGGTCGACAATGGACTGGATGTTCCTGGGGTTCGAGCTCGGAACGGCGAGGACGGGGATGTGCCGCACGAGGTCCGTGCTGGCGGCCAGGGCGTCCCCCAGCCTCTCCGTCTCCTCGACGGAGCCGGCTATCCACAGGTCGCCCGTGCCGGACTCGCGTATCTGCGTGGCGATCTGTGCCGCATTGGCGTAGGTGACGTTCATGGTGCAGCCGGTCTCGTCCTGGAACCTCTGGGCTATCTCCTTGAACGGTTCGGCCATGCCGGCGCCGCAGTACACGTTCAGGGACTTGCCGGAGAGGGGAGCGGATGAGGCGACGTCCTTGCCCCCATTCGTCCCACCGTCGTCCGCCCCGTTCCCGGAGCAGCCGGGGAGTGCCCAGACGGAGAGCAGCGATGCGGCCGCCCCGAGCCGTAGCAGTCCGCGTCGGGTGATTGCTGGGTGGGTAAGCTCGTGCCTGAACATGGGTCTCTCCAATCCTTTGGTGGCTGCGCCCGGCCATAGGGTGGTGACTGCCCGCGGTCCCCCAAGGCTCCCGCCGCGCCCGACCTGCCGCCGGTCCTCTCCACCCGTTATAACTTATCGTGGATATCGATATTGCGAGCTAATCGCATTCCATAAATATAATAAATTCTTATATTTAATTATGTACAAAATATATCGACTGGCGATGCATGGTGGCATGGCGGGCCAGGCGACCTGGACGCATGGGCCTGGATCGTGCCCCCCGGCCCACCATCACGCCATCGGGGCACGTCCCCCGCCTCGTCCCGCACGTACGCGTAAGCAGCGTCGCGTGCGTGGCCTCTGCCTGTGTTCGCTTCTTTCTGGCGCCGTCCAGCGCCCCCCTGGGGTAGAGTCTCTCCCGTCTTTGGAGGGGACGTCGACGAGGATGGGCATGGGGACGTTCGGATCGGGGAAGGCTGCGCCGGCGGAGGCGCAGGCCAGCAGAGCCTGTGAGTCGATCGAGGGTGTGGCGGCGGGTCGCCCCCACATTCCCGCTGTGCCGCACAGCTTTCGCGAGAGGCACGGCGTGCCCGAGCTTCTTGCGCCCGCAGGCGGTCCCGAGCAGTTCAACGCCGCGTTGGCAGCCGGTGCCGACGCCATCTACTGCGCCCTGGGCAGCGACTTCAACGCCCGCCGTGGCGCCCATAACTTCAACTACGAGACCTTCGGGCGCGCCTGCCGCGACGCGCATCTGGTCGGCTGCCGCGTGTACGTGACGGTCAACGTCGTCATCCGCACCGACGAGATGCCTCGCGCGCTTGCCCTGGTGAGAAAGGCCTGGCTCCTGGGCGCCGACGCCTTCATCATCCAGGACTGGGGCCTGCTCATGGAGGTTCGCCGCCGCTTCCCGCAGATGGAGTGCCACGTCTCGACTCAGGCCAACGTCCATGACGTCCGCGGCGTCGCCTGGTGCCGCGACCTTGGGGTGGGCCGCGTCACCCTCTCGAGGGAGCTCTCGGTTGACGAGATAGCCACGATCGCCCGCGAGGGCGTGGAGCTCGAGGGCTTCGGCCACGGTGCGCTCTGTTTCTGCTACTCGGGCGTCTGCATGATGAGCTCGCTCAAGGGGAACCGCTCGGCCAACCGTGGCCTCTGCGCCCAGCCCTGCCGCCTCCCCTACGAGCTCCTGGACGGGCGGGGGAGGGTCGTCTCCGCCGAGGGCCGTGGTCGCCCGCTCTGTCCCAAGGACTACTGCACGGTCGACGACCTCGCGCGCCTTAACGACGCCGGGCTGGGCTCTCTTAAGGTCGAGGGCCGCATGAAGGCCCCCGACTATGTGCACTCGGTCGTCTCGTCCTATCGCCTCGCCCTCGACGAGCTCGCGGCCGGGCGCACGTCGACCCCGTCCGAGAGCGACCTGATCCACGACCGGCTCCGCCGCGCCTTCAACCGCGACTTCACCGACAGCTACCTGGACCACCGCTCGGACGACGACATGATGAGCTACGAGCGCTCGAACAACCGGGGCGAGCTCGTGGGAAGCGTCGTGGGCAGCCGTGACCTGGGCGGCGGAAAGGTGAGGCGCGGGGGGTCCAACGGCGGTCGCGAGCGCCTCCGCAGCAAGACCTTCGCCGAGATCGACGTCCTGCTCGACCGCCCGGTCGGTGCAGGCGACCTTCTGGAGCTCCGTCCCCAGGACGATTCCAGCCAGTTCCTTACCGCGCACGCCCCTTCGGACGCGCTGCCGGGCGACACCATCAGCTGCCGCGCCACCCGCGTGCTGCCTCGGGGCAGCGCCGTGCGCGTGATTCGCTCGAAGCGTGCCATGGACGACGCCGCGCGCGCCGCCACGGGCGAGCTCAGGCCGCGACGCGGCGTAGACGTGCGCGTCGTCTCTCACCTGGGCCAGCCCTTCGCCGTCGAGCTCGTCTGCTGCGACGGGAGCGCATCGGCGCGGGCGGAGGGCTTCGTCGTCGAGCCCGCGCGCACCCGTCCCGTGACGCGCGAGGACCTCGTCGAGCACGTGGGTCGCATGGGCTCGTCCCCCTTCGAGCCCCGCTCGTTCGAGGTCGAGCTGGACGAGGGCTGCGGCATGGGGTTCAGCGCCGTCCATGCGCTGCGCGCCCGGGCGGTGGAGGAGCTGACGCGCCAGGTCGAGGCACCCGTCAGGGCGCGCGCGGAGGGCCTCGCCACGGTGCCCGACCTTCGTGACATCGAGCTCGAGCTGGGAAACCTGAGAGGCGCACCAGCCACGCAGGGTGCGGGAGCGGCCGAGGTCTGCGCCCTGGTGGACGACCTCGACTCGGCGGAGGCGGCGGTTAAGGCAGGCGCCACGCGTCTCTATGCCACGCCCGAGGCGCTGCGGGACATGGATGGGCTCGTGCTGCCCGGGGGCTGCGTCCTGGTTCCCTGGCTCGACGAGGTCTGCCGCGAGTGCGACCACGAGCGCCTCGATGCCCTCGTGAGGCCCGGGGCGCCCTGCGCGGTGGGCAACGTGAGCGAGCTCGCCCTCGCCGCCCGGAGGGGTGCCATGGCCGAGGTCCGCGATTGCATCCCCGTGCACAACACCAGCGCCGCGGTCGCCCTCGAGCGCGCCGGCGCCGCGGGCATCTGGCTCTCGCCCGAGCTCACGCTGGAGGAGGGCTGCGCGCTCGCGCGGGCTGCCTCGGTGCCCACGGGCCGCATGGTCCTTGGGCGCACGCGCGCCATGACCAGCGAGCATTGCGTCCTCCAGGTCGCGGACCGCTGCATACACGACTGTCCGCGCTGCGCCCTGAGGAGGCGCCCGCACAGCCTGAGGGCGACCGACGGAAGCCTCATGCCCGTCCGGACCGACGTGCACGGCCGTAGTCGCATCTATGCCGCCACGCCCCTGGACGCCACGCCTGAGCTGCCGGAGCTCCTCGCGGCGGGGATGACGCGCTTCATGGCCGACTGCACGCTCCTCTCGCCCGACGAGGCCGCCTCCGCCGTCGGCCGCGTCGCCGCCGCGCTCAAGGCCGTCCAGGCGGGCCGACCTCCCCTCCGTCGCCTCGCAAACCACGACTCAGGCCACCTCTTCGAGGCGATCGACTGACGGCGATGGTCACTTCTGGGTTTTGTGGGGCGTCCTCGGAGTCTTGCGGCGAGGTTTGGGTAGACTCAGCAACGTAAATGGAATCGATGTGGTGGGAATTGCCGCACGAGGAGAGGAAGAGCATGGCAGACGAGCAGAGGACCCCGGTCAACCGCGAGCTCCTGGACGCGACCCTGGGCGTCATCCGCCAGAGCCTCCAGGCCGATGGGGGCGACGTGGTGCTGGTCAACGTCAACGACGAGGGCGTCGTGACCCTCGAGATGCAGGGCGCCTGCGCGGGCTGCCCGCTCTCGAGCTACGACATGAGCGAGGGCATCGAGCGCATCCTCAAGGAGCACGTGCCCGGCGTCACCAAGGTCGAGCCCGCCATGGCGTGGTAGCACCTGCAGGAACTTTCGACGCTGCGGTCCCGGGAGGGGCCGCAGCAGTTTTTTGCCCCGTGGGCAGGCGAGAGGAGCCTTCATGTGGCTTGATGCCATCTACCAGGGACTGAACCCCATCGCGTTCACGCTGGGCCCGCTCTCGGTCCGCTGGTACGGGCTGGCCTACTTCGCGGGCTTCGTCTGCGCTGGCGTCGCCATCTGGAAGGTGTCCAGGCGCTGGGGCATAGAGTTCAGCCTGGACGACCTGACGGAGGTCATGGTGGGCATCGCCCTCGGGGTCATCCTGGGCGGTCGCCTCGGCTACGTGCTCTTCTACGGGGACGGCTTCTACCTGGCCAACCCGCTCAAGATCCTTGCCCTCTCCGAGGGCGGGATGAGCTTCCACGGGGGGCTCGTCGGCGCGGTGCTGGGAGGCTCGCTCGCCTGTCGCAGGCTGCACCTCTCCATCCCCACGGTCGCGGACCTCGCGGTCATCGGCGCACCCCTGGGGCTCTTCTTCGGCCGCTGCGCCAACTTCGTGAACGGGGAGCTCTGGGGCAAGGAGACGAGCCTGCCCTGGGGCGTCATGTTCTGGAACAACGGCGGTGGCCACGTGTACCGCCACCCCTCCCAGCTCTACGAGGCCCTGCTCGAGGGCGTCGTGATGTTCTGCGTCCTCTATGTGCTCTCGCGTCGCAGCCCGGTACGTCCCCAGGGGACCTTCCTGGGAACCTTCCTCGCGCTCTATGGCTGCTTCCGCTTCCTCGTGGAGTTCGTGCGCCTTCCCGACGCCCAGCTGGGCTACCTCCTGGGGACGGGTTGGCTCACCATGGGTCAGTGCCTCTCGCTTCCCCTGGTCGTGCTGGGGGTGGGGGTCCTCGTCTGGTCGCGCAGGGCGGCACGCCCGCAGCGGGGCAGGTCGTAGGGTCTGCCGAGGCCCCTTGCCCGGCCTCGGGACGGCATCCCAGCTGCTAGAATGATGCCCAACTGAAAAGACACCGAGGGCACGGTCCTACAGCTGCAAAGCCTAGGAAAAAGGATTCCGGTTCGACTCCGGACCAGCGGGAACTGTGTTCCAGGGAGAGGCGCGCCATGCGTGCGCGCCGTCTGGCGGGCGCGTGCGGCGCCTCCATCCTGCCTGCCCTCTTCGTGCCCTTTGGGGCGAGAGGAGCGGGAATGCGCTTTCCCACACCGGTCAAGCTGGCCCAAGGCGGCCTTGCGGTCGTGCTCTCTCTCGGCCTGGCGCTGGGCGGCGTCCCCGCCCAGGCCTGGGCCGAGGTGGCATCCGATGGGGGAGGGGCGGCCGCCGCCGAGGCCGTGGCCCAGCCAGGCCTCGAGTCGGATGGCGCCCCAACGTCAGGGCCGTCGGACAAGGGCGGCGCCCAGGCCCAGGAGCATCTGGACCAGTTCCTGAGGGACACCCGAATTATCTCCGGCGGGGGCGACGCCGTCCAGAAGTCTGCCGACGGACTGAGCTACGACATCGGCTACAAGACGAAGAACGGTAGCCCGAACACCTCCCTCAACTTCCGTCCCCTGGTCAACGACAAGACGTATTCCTACGCGCTGACCGTCGAGCAGAACGCCTACGTCAGCGCGAGCAGGGGCATCACGAGCGGCAGGTTCAACATCGTCGGGCGTCCCGTCGGCGGCGACGCAACCGTAGCGCTCACCATACGGGCCTACGCGCCCGGCACGAGCGCTTCCGCCATGGAGGACGGGAACGCCAGGGAGCTGGCGCACGCCACGGTCACCCTCGTGCTCGAGCCCGGTCCCACGACCTACCAGGTCGACCTTTCCCCCGTAGACGCTAAGACGGGCAAGAGGGTCGACGCGACCGCGGTCAAGGTCAACGAGGGCAACTCTTGGGGTAGCTCGGTCCGTCCCAACGACCAGGGGCTCTACGAGCTCGACTCCACCAAGACCTACTACGTGAAGGTGACGGCCGACGGCTACGAGGACTACGAGGACGGCAGCTTCAGGCCTGCCGGCAACGGCTCCGCGGGCATCAAGCTGAATCCCCTCGCCTTCGTGGACCTCTCCTTCAGGGCGGTCGACGCAACGGGCGCCCAGATCAAGGGTGCGAAGGTCGTCGTGAGGAAGGGCGGCTACTCCGGTCAGGTCCTCTCTCCCCAGCCCGACGGCAGCTATCGCGTCGTCGTCGGGCAGAAGCTGCAGGTCAGCGCATCTGCCGACCACTACGGTCAGGCAACGAGGACCCTTTCCGTCACGGAGGGCATGGCCGCGTCGCAGGACGTCCAGCTGAAGCTCAGCGAGGTGGTCGTGAGCTTCGTCGGCATCGACGCCGACGGCAGCGTTGACGCCGGCGCGAAGGTCACCGTGACCCATGTCGAGGAGGACCCCTACGGAGAGGACGAGGACGAGACGGTGACCGACCGGCCGGGAGCCGACGGCCGCTACGCGCTTGCGCTCTCGGACGGCCCCTACGCCGTCACCATCACGGGCTCCGACGGCTACAAGGCGCGCACGACCTACGAGCCGGACGGCAGCAAGGCCGAGGACCTCGTCCGCCTCAAGCTCTATGACGACCCCAACCAGGCCAGGGTGGACGCCCTGGCGAGGGCCCTGGATGACGCGCTTGGCGCACTCAGGCCGTGCTACCGCAAGGACAAGAACGCCAACGAGCTCGTGCGCAGCCTGCTCGCGGAGAAGCTGGGCAAGCCCGCCCTCGAGGGAGTCACGGTCTCCGTCGCCTCGACGGCAGACCCCCAGCGCGTCGCGGCCGACGGAAGCATCGGCTACCGGAGGTCGTCCCTCGACGGCAGCTTCCACAACCCCAACGTAAGCTGCAGCTTCGCCTTCGCGGCGGACGACTGCACGGCGGTCTCGAAGCCCAAGAGCGTCACCATAGGCTGGGACCAGGATTACTTCCACAGCCAGATGGAGGTCGAGGGACAGGCGCTCGACACGGAGTCCATCCTCGGGGGCAATTCCTCTCTGGATTCAGTGGCCTCCGACCTCGCGCTGCCATCGAGCCTGCAGGCAGACCAGCGCAAGGCGTACTCCAGCGTTCGTTGGTCGAGCTCCGACGAGGCGACGGTCGACACGGCGGGCAAGGTGACCCGCGGTGCCGTGGACAAGAGGGTCACGCTCACGGCGACGCTCGTCCCCAACGACTCAAACCTCAACGCCAACGTCGAGAGGGCGGCGGACTTCGGCAGCGTGACCAAGGTCTTTGAGGTCACGGTCAAGGCCGATCCCGAGAAGGTCGCCTCTGAGTCCGCGCGCCTGCAGTCGGCACTTGACGACAGGTTCGTCTACCCGAACCTGAGCTACTCGAGCGGTGGCCCCATCCCGGCGAATGGGGAGGGCATAGACGCCGACCTGCAGCTTCCCACGACGCGCACCCTGGGCGTGGACGGCAAGCTGGATCGCGTGAGCTACTCCAGCTCCACTGACGCGATTAAGGTGAACGGCTATGCCGCCCGGGTCGTGCGCCCGCTTCCCGGGGAGCAGGAGGGCGAGGCCGAGCTCACCTGCACCATCCAGAGCAGGGAGAATCCCGAGGTGAGGGCCAGCAAGACCCTGCGACTTTCCGTCAAGCCGCTGGACTCCCAAGAGGTCGGCGCCGCCCTCGACCTGATGGCAAGGGTCAAGGCGGGTTACGCGGCCGCCCTCGCGGCCGGGCAGTCGCCGCTCGGCATATCCAAGAACCTCTCCACCTTCCAGAAGGCGTACCTGGACGACTCGGGCGAGCTGCGCTGGGCGCGCAACGTCTCCGAGTCGTCGGCGCACGCGGGCGTCGTTCCCGAGCAGTTCCCCGAGTACGACAGCATGGGCAGCTACGACCAGGCGCGCACCTTCCGCTCGAGCAACACCAAGCTCGTGCTCAACGAGACGCTGCAGCTCGCCTGGAACGCCGACAACAGCACCATGCTCAGCCTATTCAGCCCCCAGCCCACCTACAACCAGGAGGTCACCGTCAGCTCCGTGCTGACGGACGAGCGCTACTCCGAGCTTGCGAGGCTCCGTGGGGACGACCCCGTCTGGGGAGAGAGGCTCCGCTCCCTCGTCTCGCAGCCGGTCTCCGCGCAGCTGAGGGTGCTGGGCACGACCGGCGTCGACGCACCCAGGCCACAGGTCGAGGTCAAGGCATCCGTCATAGGAAGGGATGCCTTCGGAAGCCCCGAGGTCTGGGCGCGTGAGGCCAGCTACGCGCTGGACGAGGGCTCGACTGCAGATGTGCTCACCGAGAGGATGCTCCAGGGGACGGGGCTCGCCCACGAGTCCCAGAACGGCCAGTACGGCTACTACCTCTCGACCATCAGCTCGCCTGACGGGAGCCGCAGGCTCAGCTACGACCAGGCCTCCGGCAGGTATTGGCAGCTCTTCGTGAACGGCGTCGCCGCCGACGAGGGGGCGGGCGGAATCACGTTGAAGAAGGGTGATTCCATCGTCTGGTGCTACTCGGCCTACGGTGACAAGCTGCCCGAGGACGACAAGAGGATGGTCACGGCCAAGGTCCGGGTCGTGGGGCCTGGCGCGGGGGGCGCAGACGTCAGTTGGGTCTCTTCCCGCGAGCTGGCTGTGCCCGAGGGAACCACGGCGGCTCAGCTCTCCAAGCAGGTGCTGAACGACGCCGGCTTCGACGTGGACGATGGCATCTACACCATCTCCGCCCGCTCGGGGCAGACGCTTCCCAACGGGACATCGCAGCTTGGAGCAGTCCAGGGACAGGACGGCGGCTGGAGCTGGTGGCAGTTCTTTGTCAACGGCGAGATGTCGAAGGAATACGCGTCCAACTACGTCCTGGGCCCAGGAGACGAGATCGTCTGGGCGTACGGAACGGAGAAGAGGGAGTACCCAAAGAACGACGTCACCGTCGATCCTGGCCTCAGCCTCCCGGACTGGCCATCCGAATGGCCGGGCTTCAGGGGCGAGGGCGAAAAGGGGTCCACTTCCGCGGCAACCCCCGTCGAAGGCGGCGAGGCGCAGTGGACCTTTGCTCCGAGTGCGGGCGAGGGGGCGCCAAGCGATCCCGTCCTTGCGGGCGGTAGGGTCTTCGTCGCGAGGGGAGACGTCCTCTATGCGCTTGATGCCACCACGGGGAAGGAGCTTGGCAGTGCCCAACTCCTCACCTCGGTCGACTCCACGGCACGCCTGGTGTACGACGGCGGTCTCGTAGTCGTTCCTCTGCACGGTGGGCGCCTTCAGGCCGTCGCGGCAGACAGCCTGAAGACCAAGTGGGCGATAAAGGACGCCCTCCCCGAGTCCAACGGCCTGCCCCAGCAGTCGCTGAGCACCCTGACGGTGCAGGGCGGCTACCTGTACTACGGCACTGCCGCAGCGGACGCCGGTGGCGGTTCGCAGGGCGGCTACTTCCTCTGCGTGAGCCTGCGGGACGGTAGCATTCGCTGGAGGAGGGAGAACTCCCAGACGGGCTTCTACTGGTCGGGCGTCACGCTCGTCGGAGGTCGTGCCATAGTCGCGGATGACTCCGGTGCCGTTCGCGTCCTCGACGCATCGGACGGCAGGGAGCTGGGGACCCTCGACCTGGGGGAGTCATCTCGCGCCGGCGTCGTTGCTTCCCCCGACGGCAAGGTCATCTTCGTGGTCACCAGGGACGGAGTGCTTCACCGCCTCGCCCTGGGTGCAAGCGGCGAACTTCGCGAGGAGGACCGGGTCAGGTTCAGCGACTACAGCACCTCGACGCCCACGCTCGTGGGCGGGAGGCTCTACGTGGGTGGCAGGAGGCTCCTGAACGGAAGGTATGCGGGGGGCATCTACGAGATAGATGCCTCGTCGATGAGGGTCGTCTCCAAGGCCGAGGTCCTGAAGTCTGGTGCGGCGCTTCCCGGAGAGGTCAAGTCCAGCCCTCTGGTCCGCACGGGCGAGGACGGGACCTACGTCTACTTCACTTGCAACGCGCGACCGGGAGGCGTCTACCTCTTCAGGGCCGGTGACTCCGGGGCGACGCTCCTGTACCAGCCCGAGGCTGGCCAGCGGCAGTTCGGCATCACCTCGGTGGTCGCGGGCGCCGACGGCAGCCTCTACTACGGAAACGACTCGGGAGCCCTCTTCAAGCTCGTGCCCGGTTCCCAGCCCGAGCAGCCGGACCCCAAGGGCGAGCAGCCTGATCCCAAGGGCGCGCAATCGGACCCGAAGGACGGACAGTCCCAGGGCGTCGGCCAGTCCAAGGGCGCGGGCACGCCAGGCGGCGGACGAAGTGCTGGCGGTAAGGGGACCCCGACGCCGGGCGTCGGCTCCAGGCAGAGCTCCAACGCCAGTGCGCCTGGCAGCCAAGCCACGAAGTCATCGGCTCCAGGCACAGGGTCCACATCCGCCTCGAACACCGGGGAAGGCTCACCGTCAGATCACGCCGATGCGGAGGCAGAGGTCGGACAGGCAGCCATGCGTCGCCCGCCCGCCTGGCCTGTCGTGGGCATGGTAGGCGGTGCGGTAGTCCTGCTCCTCTGCCTCGCCTGGCGCAGGCGTGAGGTAGGGGAGGAATAGGCATGGGCGGGCGCAACCAGAAAATCCTGCGCGCCATCCTGTCGGCTCTCGCGGTCCTCGTCATCGCCTTCTGCGCATGGTCGATGTCCCAGTACGCCAGGGGAGAGGATCCGCTCGCATCGCTGCCGGGCGCCCCTTCCCTCTCGCTCTCCACCACGCGGGAGGCGTCTGACGCCGCTTCCGATGGCAAGGGGTCAGAGACAAGCTCTGGGGGCGATTCGAAGGAGGGTTCCACCACCCCGTCGAAGGAGCAGTCCTCCTCCGGTTCCGCAGACGAGAAGGCCGACGATTCCGAGGACACCAGGCCCTCCGATGCGAGGAGCGAGGCATCGGGTGGGTCCGGAGGCCAGGGCCATGTATCGGGGGGAGGAGACCTCGCCTCGAGTGCAGGCGTCTCGGAATCGTCTGACGGCTCAGCCGATTCCGACGATGGGCTCATCTCCGTCACGGTCTTGGTCAACGGGAGCTCCTCGACGGCGCACGTGAGCGAGGGCTCCACGGCCTATGGCGCTCTCTGCTCCGTGGCGTCGGTCCAGTCCGGGCCGAATCCCTATGGCTCGGGCAGCTGGGTCTACGTCATCAACGGCGTGGGGAGCACGGACATGTCCGGTGGACACGGCTGGGTCTACTCGGTCGATGGCGTGAGCCCCAGCGTCATGAGTGACGAGTATGGCGTGTCAGACGGCTCCGTCGTGAGCTGGAGCTACGTCTAGACCATGCACGTCCATGGCACATACGAGCTCTTCTCTGACCGCCACCCACTGGTCCCCCTTGTCTGCCTCGTGCCGACGCTGCTCATGGCCATGCTCGTGCTCCAGCCGGTCTACGTGGGCATCTCCTTGGGCGGGGGCCTGCTTCTGGCATCCCTCGTCCTTGGCCCCTCGGCCATCCTGGCCCGCTTGCGCTGGCAGCTGCCGTTCCTCGCCCTCATCGTGCTCCTCAACCCGATCTTCGTCCGGACGGGGTCGACCGTCCTGCTCGAGCTGGGGCCTCTCTCGCCCACGCTCGAGTCCCTCTCGTATGGCCTCTGCATGGGCGGGATGCTCCTCTCGACCCTCCTGTGGTTCGAGTGCTGCGCGCGCATCGTGGACGGGGACCGCCTCCGCGAGGTCTGGGGAGGCCGGCTTCCCAGCCTGGCGCTCGTCGTCTCGATGGTGTTCCAGCTGCTCCCCCGACTGCTGCGCCGTGCGGAGCTGACTGAGGGGGTGCTCGCCTCCTGCACCGCCGCGGAAGGGGAGGGGGCCAGCGCGGGCGACGCGACTGGCCACGGGGGTGGGGAGCGCTTCGGCACGACTCGATGGAACCTGCCCGTCCGGCGTAGAATCCGCTCCCTGGGAATCGTCCTGAGCTGGGCGCTCGAGGACTCCCTCGAGCGTGCCGATTCGATGCGTGCGCGGGGCTGGGCCGCGTCGCCCCGCCGCAGCCACTACCGGCGCATCATCCTGCGTCCCTCGGACGTGGCTGCGATCACGGCACTCGTGCTGCTGGGGCTGCTCAACGCCCCTCTTGCCTCCGTCGCCCTCGCGCAGTGGAGGTTCTATCCCCAGATGCCCACCCTCGTGGCATGGTGGGGCTACCTGCCCTTTGCGCTGCAGGTCCTGGTCCCCAGCCTCGCGCTGCTTGCTGAGCGACTTTCCTGGAGGGGGCGCTGATGCCTACGGCCCTTCGCATGAGTCACGTCCGCTTCGCCTACCCCGACCCGCCTGACGCGCGCGATGGGTCGGCCCCCGTCCTCGAGGACGTCTCCCTCGAGCTCGAGGAAGGGGACTTCGCCGTGCTCGTGGGCGCCACGGGAAGTGGCAAGACCACCCTGCTGAGGCTCGCCAAGCCCCAGATCTCGCCCACGGGACGGCTCGCGGGCGAGCTCGAGGTCGCGGGAAGGCCCGTCGGCCTGCTCGCCGAGGACCCCGCCCTCAGTGCGGCCCTCGTGGGATACGTGTTCCAGGACCCCCAGGCGCAGCTCGTCTGCGACGGCGTCATGCAGGAGCTGTCCTTCGGGCTCGAGAACCTGGCCGTCCCCCAGGAGGAGCTGCGACGCCGCATAGCCGAGACGAGCTACTTCCTGGGCATGGGCCCCTGGCTCCACGCGCGGTGCGCGGAGCTCTCGGGGGGGCAGCTCCAGGTGCTCGCCCTCGCGTCCGTCCTGGCGATGCGGCCCCGGCTCCTTCTGCTGGACGAGCCGACGGCGATGCTCGACCCCGTGAGCGGGGGGGAGTTCGTCTCGCTGCTCAGGAAGGCGAACCGCGAGCTGGGCATCACGGTCCTGGTGGCGACGCACGCCCCGAGGACCTTCGCGGACTCTGCCACCAGGGCGCTCTCACTGGAGGGGGGACGCGTGAGGGAGCTTCCGCTCGAGGAGCTGGGCAAGCGACGGGAGCTGGGGCTGCTCGACCGGTCGCGCCGACGTGGGCCCAACCCTGCGGAGAGCCGCCTCTCCCTGCGCGACCTATGGTTCCGCCATGCGCGCGACGCGGACTGGGTCCTGCGCGGGCTCGACCTCTCGCTCGCGCGGGGGGAGTGCCGCGCCCTGGTGGGCGCCAACGGCTGCGGCAAGTCGACGCTTCTCTCGCTCGCCGCCGGCACCCTGCGTCCCCAGAGGGGCAGGGTGCGTAAGGCGCGTGGCGTCACGCAGGCCCTGCTGTCCCAGAGCCCCAAGGCCCTCCTCTCGCTTCCTAGCGTGCGAGAGGAGCTCATGGAGTGGTCCTCCCGATGCGGCTACGCGGGTGGGGACGTCGAGCTCGTACTGTCCGAGCTTGGCCTGGGCACGTCGCTCCTGGAACGGCACCCCTACGACCTCTCGGGTGGCCAGCAACAGCTCGTCGCGCTGGCAAAGCTGCTGCTGACCCGGCCAGACCTCCTGCTTCTGGACGAGCCGAGCAAGGGGTTGGACCTCGCGGCGCGCCGGAGCCTGGGCGGGGCGATCGCTGTCGCGTGCGAGCGCGGGACGACGGTGCTGCTTGCTACCCATGACCTCGGGCTCGTGCGCGAGCTCGCAGACACGGTTAGCCTGCTCTTTGACGGGCAGGTCGCGGTCACCGAGCCCAGCCGGGAGTTCTTCGAGAACTCCCGGCTTTGGCGCTAGGCCTTGTACGGTTCGGCTACGACGCGGGGCTTGGCTTTGGCTCGGCCCTGCCTTGGGCGGTGAGAGCGCGCCGCGTACCGAATGTTGGTGTCAGAGGGCATGCATGCCGCGGGAGGTGCGAAGTGGGTGGTTTTTCTCCCCAAAAACGGGCGAAACCACCCACTTCTCGCGTGCGGCGTCGGATGAACCACCCACATCGGCCCTCTTGCGGCAACGTTACCCGCGGCAGCGTCGTCGGCGACACTTGGCGGCTGACGAGGCGTGCGCCTCCCGGGGGAGAGGTCCGCTACTCGAAGCTGAGGAAGGCCTCCTCGTCCACCTCGTCTTCGTAGTAGGCCTCGTCGTCGTGGCCGCGTTCCCCGTCCGCGTCGTTCGAGACCCAGCTATAGGCCTCGGCGTCGTCACTTCCGGCGGGCAGGACCGAGCTGATGAGCGAGAGCCCGTCCACGGAGGGGACCACCTTGGTCCATTGGGCGATGAGCGCCTCGGAGGGGGCGGCCTCAAGCTCGACGAGCGAGTCGAGGTTGATGCGCGCCGCGCCCTCGAGGAGGTCCGAGCCCTCGTGCAGCTCCTGCAGGGCGTGGGCGATCTTGGTGAGGGCCTCCTCGGGGTCCGCCGCCTCTACCAGCGCGGGCATGAGGCAGTAGTTCTCGGCGGGGTCCGTCTGGTCGCTGTAGCTGAAGTTGCCAAGGTAGAGCATGGTCTTCTCCCCTCGTCGAGGACTCCTTTGCTCCACTCTAGACCACTTGCCCGCGTCAGCCCGCCCTGTCGGCCGGACGGTCCCGCGAAGGCGACGGGTGCTATTCTGGACGAATCGAGGAGGGGAGGCGCGCATGGCCGGCACGGAAGGGATGGTGGCCCGGCCCGTCCGGGCCAGGGCGCTTTCCGCGTTGGAGCCCCTCTCGCTCGCGGCGGTGCCCCTTGCCATGGCGGCCTGCGCGATCCTGGGGGTCGAGGCGAGCGCGGGGCTCACCATGCTCGTCCTCGTGCTCTGCCTGACGCTCTTCCTCGCGGGCTACGAGGCCTCGCGCCCGACGCTCCGCCAGCTCGTGCCGACGGCGGTGCTCGCGGCGACCGCAGCGGCGGGGCGGGTGCTCTTCGCCCCCTTCCCGGACGTGAAGCCCGTCAGCGCCATCGCCATCGTCGCAGGCGCGGCCCTGGGCAGGAGGGAGGGTTTCATGGTGGGGGCCCTTGCCGCCCTCGCCTCCAACGCCTTCTTCGGCCAGGGGGCGTGGACTCCCTGGCAGATGTACGCGTGGGGCCTCGTCGGCTACCTTGCCGGGGCGCTCTTCGAGCGCGGCATGCTCGGTCGGCGCGGGGCGCTCTACGCCTTCGGCTTCGCGTCGGCGCTGCTCTATGGCCTCCTGCTCAATGGCTGGTACGTCCTGGGATTCGTGCGACCCCTGACCTGGGAGGGGACGCTCGCCGCCTTCGCGGCGGGGCTCCCGCTCGACCTCGTGCACGGGGCGTCCACGGTCGCGTTCCTGCTCGCCGTCTGGCTTCCCTGGGGCAGGTCAATCCGCAGGGTGGTGGCGAAGTATGGGCTCTAGCTCCTCGGGCCGCACCTCCGGAAGGGGGCCGTCCGCACCCAGGCACGCGAGGCGGCCGGAACCGCGTCGGAGGGGACGCCGGACGGCGCTTACAGTCACGGCCGTGCTCGTCGCGGCGCTGCTCGCGCTGGCTGTCCCTTTCCTCGCTGCTCGCCTGATACCGGCTGGCACCCAGGAGGCGAGCGACGGGGGAACTGGTCTCTCCGCCTCGCCGTCCGACACGCAGTCCCAGCCTTCCGCCGCAGGCTCCACTTCCGAGCCCGTCTCGCCCCTCGCTGCCATGCTCGCCAGGGGAGAGCTGCGCTCCATCCGCCTGGTCGGGGACTCCATAACCGCCGGCTACCTCTGCGACGGCTGGGAGGCGCCGTCCGACACCGGGGTCGTCGTGTACCAGGGACAGCAGGGCAGCTACGAGGAGGTGGCGACCACCGTGGGCTGCTGGGCCAACGACTTCAGGGCCTGGGCGGGCGAGAGGGGCGTCTCGTTCGTGAACGCGGGCGTCAGCGGCTTCAGGATGCAGTTCCTGGCGGAGGAGCCCGACGCGTGGCTGGGTGACGGCGCCGACGTGGTCGTGGTCATGCTGGGCACGAACGACGCCGCGAAGGAGCCCCTGGAGGACTTCCGCGCCTACGCCCGCGAGGCGCTGTCCGCCGCGGCGGAGCGCTGCCGCCTGCTCGTGGTGGTCTCGCCGCCCGCCAACGAGCGCACCGATGCGTACAACCGCTATGGCATGGACCAGGTGGACGCGATACTTGCCGAGCTCTGCCAGGAGGAGGGCTACCTGCACGTCTCGCTCCTCGACGCCCTGGAGCTGGGCACCGACGACCTCAACCCCGACCAGGTACATCCCACCAGCTCGGGCTCCCACAAGCTCTGGGCTGCGCTCTCGGCGCAGCTGGGCATTGGCTAGTCGCAGATGCAGCGCTCCTCTATGAAGACGGCTGGGCCTCGTGTAACAAATGTTACGAGGCCCAGCCGAGCTAACGTCCTGTGGGAGCCCTGCCCCCTACGCCATGATCTTGCGGAAGAGCCCCTTGACCGCCTCGTGGTCGGCCTCGCGGGGGTTGCCGGGGTAGCAGGCGTCGGCGAGCGCGTCGTCGGCGAGCCGGTCCAGGTCCTCCTCGACCAGGCCGTCGCAGGTCTTGG
>NZ_DBEZHV010000002.1:0-49265 GCF_048189965.1 Olsenella phocaeensis
GCCGACAACGTCAAACGCGTCCCCCGAAACGGCGAAAGCGTCCGACGCGTCTGAGGCCACCGCGTTTGCCCAGTTGGCGCGATTGTCTCAGACGCGTTCGACGCTTTGGGGCAAGAAACGCACGCGTTGGGCGCTTCGGGACGAAATTGGCACGCGTTGGGCGCTTTGGGATGCAACTATCACGCATTCGACGTTTTGAGACGAGAGGCGCGCGCGTTCGACGTCACAGGTTTGCGAGAGTCGCACGCGTTCGACGTCGTGAGCGTCGCCTAGCCGACGGATGGACGGAATCACGACGCAAGAAAGCGCCCCAACCCGCCATGATGGGCGAATTGGGGCGCGAAAGCTTTATGCAAGCCTTCTACCTGCTGTTTTGCAGGGCACTTACATCTTGTGAACGTTGGAAGCCTGGAGCTTGCCGTTCTGGCCGGTGGTGATGTCAAACTCGACAGCCTGGCCCTCGTCCAGAGTCTTGAAGCCGTCCATCTGAATCTCGGAGTAGTGGACGAACAGGTCGTCGCCATCCTCGCGAGAGATGAAGCCATAGCCCTTGTCGGGGTTGAACCACTTAACAGTACCCTGTGCCATGTCGTGCCTTTCTTTCTTGCCCCGAGGGGCGAAGCGCTGCGCTGTCGCGCGATACATTGTGACACCTAGTCACAAGAGCTAGTGTACCCCATTGCCATGAGGTTCTGGGCAACAATCGTGCGGGCCCAAGAAAATGGGGCATTCCCACGGAATGCCCCACAAATCAGCCCCCTGGGAAGCGAACCCTACCTGCCGTCGTACATCCTCGCGTAGTACTCCTGGTAAGAGCCGCTGGTCACGTGGTCGACCCACTCGGGATTGTCCAGGTACCAGCGGATGGTCTTCACGATGCCCTCCTCGTAGGGGGTCTCGGGGTACCAGCCCAGCTCCTCGCGGATCTTGTCCGGCGCCATGCCGTAGCGGCGGTCGTGCCCGGCGCGGTCGGTGACGTGGCGGATGAGCCCCTCGTTCACGGCTTCGTCGCCCGTGACCTTGGCCACCTCGGCGATGATCGTCTTCACGATGTAGATGTTGGCGCGCTCGTTGTGTCCGCCCACGTTGTAGACCTCGCCCAGGCGGCCTCCCGTGGCGACCATGTCGATGGCCTTGCAGTGGTCGTCCACATAGAGCCAGTCGCGCACGTTGAGCCCATCGCCATACACGGGAAGCTCCCTGTGGTTCAGCGCGTTGTGGATCATGAGGGGGATGAGCTTCTCGGGGAACTGGAAGGGCCCGTAGTTGTTGGAGCAGCGCGTGATGACCGCAGGGAAGCCGTAGGTGTCGTGATAGGCCTTGACGAAGAGGTCGGCCGAGGTCTTGGACGCGCTGTAGGGGCTGTGCGGGTTGAGCGGCGTGGTCTCGCGGAAGTAGTCGGTGTGCTCGGGGTCGGCGGGGCTGCCGTCCGCGTTGGTCTTCTCAGGGATGGCAAGGGTGCCGTAGACCTCGTCCGTGCCCACCTGCAGGTAGCGATGGTCGCCGAAGCCGCCTCTGCCGTCGTCCCAGGCGGCGCGGCAGCAGTTGAGCAGGTTCACGGTGCCCATCACGTTGGTGTCGGCGAAAATGCCGGGGTTCGCGATGGAGCGGTCCACGTGGCTCTCGGCGGCGAAGTTGATCACGTAGTCGGGCTGGTAGGTGGCGAGGGCGTCGCTCATGGCCTTCTCGTCGCGGATGTCCGCGTGCAGGAAGACGTGGCGGTCGTCGCCCTCGATGGAGGCGAGGTTCTCGAGGTTGCCCGCATAGGTGAGGGCGTCCACGTTGACGATGCGGATGTCGTCGTGCTTGCGCAGCATGTACAGCACGAAGTTCGATCCGATGAATCCGGCGCCGCCGGTGACGAGGTAGGTCTTCAAGGGGGTTCCTCCAAGCGTTGATCGGGAAGCTGGCCAACTTCGGGCGGTCTCTCTTCCCTAGATTCTACGGACGCAGGCCATCACGTGCAGAGACGAACACAAACGCCATGCTCGTCCTGCGTCCGCACCTCTCCAGGCCATCATGCGTCCCGCGATCGTGCGCCACGCCCATGGGCTTATCCGGCAAGTTCGTCGAAGTTCTGGCGATAGGAGCGCAGCGCCTCCCTCCACGGCCTCATCTGATTGCCGATGGTCGCCTCCAGATGGGCGTTCCTGAGCGCCGAGAAGCGGGGACGGTCGGCGGAGGCGGGGTTGGCCCGCTTGTATTCCTCGCTCGTGCAGCGGACGACATCGCAACCCTTGCCAAACTCCTCGAAGGTCGCCTGGGCGAAGTCGGCCCAGGAGCAGGTGCCCTCGTTGGTGCAGTGGTAGATGCCGTAATCCCCAGTCACCGCAAGCGAGAGGATCTCGTGCGCAAGGTCGTTCGCGCTGGTGGGGTTGCCCATCTGGTCGTCGACGACGGTCACCCGGTCGTGCGTCTCGGCGAGGCGCAGCATGGTCTTCACGAAGTTCTTCCCCACGTAGCCATAGAGCCAGGCCGTGCGGAGCACGAAGGTCCTGGGGTTGGCAGCGAGGGCAAGGCCCTCCCCCGCCAGCTTCGAGCGCCCATAGGCGCTGATGGGCGCCGGGACGTCGGACTCGAGGCGCTCGCCCTCGACGTTGCCGGGAAACACGTAGTCCGTGGAGACCTGGACGAGCGTCGCCCCCTGTCGCGAGCAGGCGCGGGCGAGGTTCATGGGACCCAGGGCGTTCGCCGCGAAGGCGGTCGGGAAGTTGGCCTCGCAGCCGTCGACGTTGGTCATCGCGGCACAGTTGATGGCGAGGTCGTATGGCCCATGGGCGTCAAACCAGGAGTCGACGGCCGCCGCATCGGATATGTCCAGGTCCTCGATGTCTATGTAGTCGACGTCCGCGCCCGCGTAGGCCTCGGGAATGGGCCCGATCTCGGAATGGCCCTCCTTGATGAGGCGGCGCAGCTCGTTGCCCAGCTGGCCGTGGGAGCCGGTTACCAGAATCTTCATGGGCGTTCCTTCCCTCGCTAGCGGGCGATGCCGCGGGCAGAGCAGTAGTCGGAGAAGCTGGGATGCCTGGTGTCCTTCTCGGACAGGTTGACCTCGACGCCCTCGACCAGGGGCCACTCGACCCCTATCGTCGGGTCGTCCCACATGAGGCCGCCCTCGTCGTTGGGATGGTAGACGTCGTCGCACTTGTAGCAGAATACCGCCGTCTCGCTCAGCACGTAGAAGCCGTGCGCGAAGCAGCGGGGGACGAAGAACTGGCGGTGGTTCTGGGCCGAGAGGACCACGCCCTCCCACTTGCCGAAGGTCGGGCTGCCCTCGCGCAGGTCGACGGCGACGTCGAAGACCTCCCCCTCCACGACGCGGACCAGCTTGCTCTGGGGGTGGTCGATCTGGAAGTGGAGGCCACGCAGCACACCCTGGGTAGAGGAGCTCTGGTTGTCCTGGACGAAGTCGGCGTCGATCCCGCCCGCCACGAAGTCGAAGCGCTTGTAGGTCTCCATGAAGTAGCCGCGGGCGTCACCATAGGACTTGCAGTCGACGACGGTCACTCCCTCGATGGACGTGGGAGTGAAGGTGAAGTTTCCGGAGCTGACTGTCTCTTGCATGAGCACCTCTCAAGTATGGGGCGGGATGGTTGCGCCCCAAGAGTGTAGGACAAGGCACCGCGTGCTGGCCAAACGGGCACGAAGGCACCAGAACGGCAGGACGAACGTCAGGGCCTCGACGTCACGAACTCGCTATACCTGCGGGCGATGAAGCAGTCCTCGTACTCCCCCAGCCCCGCGATGGGCTCGCCGAGATGTGCCCTCAGGTGGTTGGCGACGCAGTCGTACGCGGCCATGCAACTGAACTTCACGCCGCCCGAGAAGCGCGGGTTGCACTCGAGGAAGCGGTATGCCCCCTCCGCCTCCTCTATGAACTCGAAGTTGACGCAGCCCACCACGCCAAGCTCGTCCGCCAACCCCTGGCAGGCGGCAACGAGCGCGTCGTCGTGAAACATGCGCACCGACGTTCCCGCCCCGTTGGGCGTGCGCAGGAGCTCCCTTCGCGGGACGGCGACGACGGCCGATCCGCACTGGTCGCGGACGACGTCCACGGTGACGACCGGCCCCTCGACGAGGGGCTGCACGATGTAGCGCTCGGGGTCGGGAGGGCAGACCGCACGCCAGTCCTCCGGCCCCCTCACGCGCGTGAGACCCTGGCTGCTCCTGCCGTCGAGCGGCTTCACCACCACGGGATGCCCTGGATAGCGCCCGTCCAGGGGTGCGAGGGGGACGGTGGGGATGCCCCGCACGCCGGACTTCGACCCCTTGAGGAACTCCGCCATCGCACGCTTGTCGCGGCAGAGGGCGAGCGCGGACGCCGGGGAGATGAGCACCTTCGTGCCCAAGTCAGCCAGCAGGTCGCGATGGGCGTTGAAGAAGTCCACCTCGACGTCCGTCAGGGGGAGAAGGAGCCCCACCCCCTCGCTGGCGCAGACCTCCCGCACGAAGGCGGAGTACTTCGCCTCGGACGAGGCGAAGGGGGCCTGGCGGAAGGAGTCCACGAAGAGGCTCTGCGCCACCCACTCCCGTGGGTAGACGTCCACGCCCACCACCCTGACGCCCTGGTCGTGCAGCCCCTGGACCACTGCCTCGGCCGAAAAGGACCCTATTGCCGTGACGAGCGCGACCCTCTGCTCCATGGGTGCCCCTATTCGAAGAAGTCGAGCACGGCGCGGATGACCACGTCGCGGTCCGTGGCGGACATGCCAAAGTAGAGGGGAAGCCGCACCAGGCGCTCGCTCTCGCTCGTAGTGTGCAGGTCCTCGCCGTCGAAGCGACCGAAGCGCAGGCCAGCAGGCGAGCTGTGCAGGGGGATATAGTGGAAGACGGCCATGACCCCACGCTTCTTGAGGTGGGCGATGAGCTCCTGACGCTGCCCGAGGTCGCGGCACTTGAGATAGAACATGTGGGCGTTGTGGACGCAGCCCTCGGGGACGACGGGAAGCTCCACGAGCCCCCCCTCGGCCAGGGGCGCGAACGCGTCCCGGTAGGCATGCCAGGTGGCAAGGCGGTCGTCGTTGATCTGGTCCGCCGCCTGGAGCTGGCCCCACAGGTAGGCCGCGTTGAGGTCGCTCTGGAGGTAGGAGCTGCCGCGGTCCACCCAGGTGTACTTGTCCACCTGCCCGCGGAAGAAGCGCTGCCGGTTGGTGCCCTTCTCGCGTATGATCTCGGCCCTCTCGATGTAGGCGGGGTCGTTGATCACGATGGCGCCGCCCTCGCCCATGGAGTAGTTCTTGGTCTCGTGGAAGGAGTAGCAGCCAAAGGTGCCGATGGTCCCGAGCGCCCGCCCGTGGTAGCTGATCATGAAGCACATGGCGTCGTCCTCGACGACGAGGAGGCCATGCCTGCGGGCGATGTCCATGATGCGGTCCATCTCACAGGAGACTCCGGCGTAGTGCACGGGCACGATCACGCGGGTGCGCTCGGTGATGGCGGACTCGACCCTCTCCTCGTCCATGTTCATGGTGTCGGGTCGGATGTCCACGAACACGAGGGTCGCGCCCACGGCCTGGAAGGCCGTGGCGGTGGACGAGAAGGTGAAGCTCGGCAGGATCACCTCGTCGCCCGGCTCGAGGTCGCAGAGGACGGCGGCCATCTCGAGGGCGGAGGTCCCGCTGGTGGTGAGGAGGACCTTCTCCGCGTCGAAGCGCTCCTCCATCCACTTGTGGCACTTGAGCGAGAAGGGGCCGTCACCGCAGATCTTGTGGTTCCTCTCCGCCGCCTCCCTCACGTATTGCATCTCGGTTCCCACGTAGGGGGGTACGTTGAAGTCAATCATCCTGTGAACTCCTGGTGTCTTCGTGAACTGGGCGAGAGGGGACGCATCGTGGGGCCGGCAGCCTAGGCGGTGCCCTCCGGGGCCTTCCGCCGGTTCCTGAGGAGGAGCTCCCTCCCCTGCCCGTCGGTCATGCTCGCGCTCTGGAAGAGCTCGTCGGTCCTGCGGTCGAGCTCCCCGCGGTCTGGGGAGCAGAGGTACACGCGGGCGGCATAGGGCTTGTCGCCCACCTGGTGCGAGATGATCTCCCCGGGCCGGTAGTAGACGATCGTCTCCTTGACGAGGGGGTCGGACTCGTCGGGGAGCCCACCCACGGAGGCGACGCGGCCGTCCCTTCCGTGGAAGTAGAGGCCCGCCGCGACGTCGGCCAGGTGGGGGTCATGCCCCTCGAGGCGGGACGAGACGGCGACGGGGTCATAGACGTTGTCGAGCAGGAGGTCCTCGACGCAGACGGCCCCGGCGCTCGCGTACTCGAGCAGCTCGTGCTCATAGCCGAAGATGCGTCCCGCGCACTCGCAGACCCTGACGCCCCTGCCGGGGGCCCAGAAGAACTGCATGCACAGGGGGCCATTGAGGAGCCCGACGTAGCCTGCCACCTTCTGGAGCATCTCCGTCGCCTCGCCCAGGACGTCGTCCGTGTGCGCGCTGGGGTAGACGATGCGGCTCACCCAGGGGACCGTCGCCTCGCCGTCGTCGCTCTTCTCCCGGTCGGCGACCTCGAGCACGACGGGGCGGCCGTCCACGACCCACGACATGAGGTTGAACTCGAGCCCGTCGTCATACTCCTCGACGAAGATGTAGGGAGCGTCCGAGTAGCCGGCCACCTCGTCGTAGGTGGCCTCCACCTCCCGCGCGTCCCCCAAGACCCTCACACCATGCGACCCCCAGGCATCGGCGGGCTTCGTCACGCAGGGGAAGCCCATGCCCTCGAGGTCCTCGCGGACGTGTCCCCTCCTCACCCTGGCGGTCTTGGGATAGGGAATCCCCAGCTCGTCGAACATCCCCTTCATGAGCGACTTGTCACGCAGGTATGCGAGGCGGTCGGGAGGGAGCGGGCAGCCCAGCCCAGCACGCTGTGCGATGTTCGCGCAGCACTCCGCGAGCAGGTCCGAGTACGAGCTCACGATGCCGTCGGCGCCGACCTCGGCGCAGAGGCGCGCCACGGCGTCCGCGTCGCGCGGGTCGACGTCGTACGACTCGTCGGCAATCAGCTTTGCGGGGGTGTTGGGATACCCGTCGCAGACGATCGTGTGCCAGCCGCGCTCCCGGGCCTTCCTCACCAGCGGGACGAACTCGTCCATCGACCCCAGCACGACCAGACGATGTCGGTCTTCTGACACTGCGCGCTCCCATCACCGCATGGACAGTCGGATGGAGAATATGATAGCAGTGATGAATCCGCGTCCCCCTTCCTCAGAGGAGCATCCCATTGAACTGGGCCGACTACGCCTTCGAGCTTCCCATCTCCGCCCTCTCGCTCCTCCTCGCGTCGCTCGCGCCGCGCCTCCTCGCGCGGGAGGGGGACGTGTCGGGAAGGCGCGACGCACGCGAGCTGGCTGTCCTCTGCTGCGGGCTCGCGCTGGGCGTCGCCCTGGTGTATGGCGCCATGCTCATGGGCGGCAGGCTCTTCGTGTATGGGGCGGGGGACGCGGGGACGGACACCATAGACCAGTACGTCCCCTTCTACCTCAACCTGATCGGCCGCGTGAGGGAGGGGTCGGCCCTCTCCTTCAACTTCGACTACGGCCTGGGAACGGGCGTCACCTCGTTCCAGTCCTGGCTCTTCGACCCCTTCAACCTCGTCCTAGTGCCCCTTGGCCTCGCGCTTGGGGAGGGAAGGCTCGCCCTCGTGCTGGTCGTGGTGCAGGCCCTCAGGATAGTCTGTGCCGGACTGCTCTTCGACCACCTCCTCGTGGGCTTCTGTGACAGCAGGCTGGCGCGCGTGCTGAGCTCGCTCCTCTATGCCTTCTCCGGCTACCTCGTCCTCTGGGGGCAGCACTACTGGCTGGGGTCGGCCTTCGTCGTCTTCACGGCGCTCGTCCTCGTGCTCGAGCTCCTCATGCAGAGGCGGACGTCGGTGCGCCTCCTGCTCGTCTCCGCCGTCGTGGCAGTGGCAGTGGGCTGGAGCGCCTACACGGCGTTCATGTCGCTCGTCGCGGCAGCGCTCTATGTGCTCCTTCGCCTCCCCTTCCACGTCAAGTCTCCCGGGGTGGCGGCGTACCTCAAGGGGCTGGCGTGGGTCGCTGCGGCGGTCGCCTGCGGGCTGCTGCTCTCGGGCGTGCTCTTCCTGCCCTACGCCCTCTTCCTCCTCAACGAGACGGGCCGCGTCACGGGAGGCTCCCCCCTGCCCGCGCGCCTCGCGGCCGCCCTCGCGCCGGTGCCCGCGAACTGGCTGCCCTACGTCCTCAGCCGCTTCCTTGGAAGCGGGCTCGTCAACACGGGCGCCGTGGGCTTCACCCCCGACGTGGTCGACCTCGCGAGCACGAACTTCCAGCGTGGCTTCGCCTACGAGTTCCCGGCGCTGGGCTACTCCGCCGGCTGCCTCATGCTCCTCGGGCAGTTCTTCTCCTGGCTCCATGACGAGGGGAGCCGCAGGGAGCGCGTCCTCTGCACGCTCGCCGCGCTCCTCGTCGCCCTCTACCTCTTCGACCAGCTCCTGCCCACGCTGCTCAACGCGATGGCGTACGTGAACTACCGAAGCAGCTTCGTCCTCGCCCTCCCCGTCTGCCTCGCCATGTCCGTGGCGGTGGAGAGGCGCGTGCTTGCCGGGCGCACGTCACGCCCCCTCCTTCTCGCCTCCCTGGCCCTGACCGCTCTCGTCGTCGCCTGGTCGCTCGCGCACACCCTCAACGGCAGGCTCGTCTGCCTGCTCTTCGCCGCGGCGTCGGCGTGCGTCGCCGGAAGCCTGTGGGCGGTGGGGAGGTCCGGCTGGGACGGGGCGAGTCGTCTTGCCCAGACCGCGTTGGTCGCCGCCCTCCTCGCCTCCTCGGTGGGCGACGCCTTCTTCGTGACCAACCTGCGCGGCACGCTGGAGCCAGACGCCATGCCGAGCCTTGGCGCCAAGGACAAGGACACGCTCGACGCCTTGGACAAGCTAAGGGAGGAGGACCCGGGAGTCTGGAGGGTGGACAAGCTGTACGTGGACTGGACGCACTACAACGACTCGCTGGCGCAGTCGTACCCCTCCGCCACCACCTACAACAGCACCATAGACAGCGACCTCAGGGAGTTCCTCGACAGGCTGTGGCCCGAGGCCTACGGCCAGGGCAGCATAATGGAGTACGCCTACAGGCACGCGCCGGACGCCGACGGGGTGCCCGCCCTGCTCAACCTGCGCTACGTGCTCTCGAAGGAGCCGATGCGATCGAGCTGGGCGTCGCTGCGCGAGCGCATAGGCAGCGTCTACGTGTACGAGAACGCCCAGGCGAGCTCCCTGGGCAGCCTGCGCCAGGCGGTCGTGAGCGAGGGAGAGGCCAACGCGCTGCCCGATGCGGGCGAGAGGCGCGCCCTTTTGGAGAGGGCCGTGATCGTCCCGGACGAGGTGGCCTCCACGGAACAGGCAGGCAGGCTTCCCGGAGCCGACGAGGGCGACGGGGCAGCGGACTTCGGGGACTTCACGCGAGCCACGGACGGCTCGCTCGAGGCCAGCGCGTCTGCCAAGACGAATGCGGTCGCCTGCGTCGCCGTGCCCCACGCCGACGGATGGAAGGTGCTGGTCGACGGCAGCGAGGTCGAGAGCTTCAGGGCGAACTACGGCTTCGTCGGCTTCTTCCTGCCCGCAGGCGACCACCACGTCCAGCTCGGCTTCACGCCCGCCGGCCTGGGCGTGGGCTGCCTGATGAGCCTCGCCGGACTGGCATCGTGCCTCGCGCTCTGCCTTGTGGGCAGGCGCAAGGTGGCAAGGTAGTCGACGCCACTCCCACGGACAGACGTGGTACGTCCTCAATAAGGCGTGTAGACACAAGAAACGGGGCTGCCAGGATTCCTCCCGACAGCCCCGCCACCCCCTGCTTCTGACGAGCTAGTAGCTCACCACGCGCGTGCCCCGCGCGCAGTTGTCGTAGATCCACTTGGCATTCTGTATGAGCAGCCTGACACAACCATGCGAGATCTTGCGACCGACCTGGTTCTCCGCAGGCCCAAGGCTCGGGATGGTCGAGTGGAAGCCACAGTCGAGCACGAAGCCCGAGAAGTAGTACAGGTCGTCCTTCTCGTAGTAGTAGCGCCTCCACTCGCCGTTGCCGCTGGCGTTGTAGCTGGCGTTGTCGCCACCGAGGGTGTAGTACTCGCTCTTGGGGGTCCCGTTGCCGTTGTTGTACTTCGTGAGGCCGACCCCAGCCAGCCACTCGAACCTCGGAACCCAACGGCCGGCACTCCCCTGGAAGACGAAGGTCTTGCAGGCGTCAGAGTCCACGACGAGGATGTACTGGGTCGCACTGCCGTAGTTCGCTATGCGACGCCACGCCCGCAGTCCGGCGGCGGAGAGCCAGCCGCTCGTGAGCTTGCCGTCGTTGTCGCCGAAGTAGGCCTCGCCCTTGGGGTTGATGTAGTAGCCACGGACGACGTAGCCGGTGTCTTCCCTGCCGTAGTAGTCGGTCTTGCCGACCTTGAACTTCCCGACACGGGCATACAGGTGGCCGTCCTTGGCCTTTTCGAGGTAATAGCGCTGGGGCTGGCCATCGTAGCGCTTGCTTACGACCATGCCGGGCTTCTCGTAGTTCTCGGCAAGGGAGCCATTGACGTAGTCGGAGACGATCACGCCGTTGCTGGCGCGATACGCGCCACGGGTCACGTAACCCTGGGACGGATGGCCGAAGAACCAGAGCTGGGTCGTGGTCCCCTCGAGGGCAGCCTTGAAGAAGCCCGTCTTCGCGTAGGAGTAGCCGTCTCCCGTGTCCTTTGCCAGGTAGTAGCGCTGGTTGCCTCCGTCGTATACCTTGGTGATGAGCCAGGAGGTCTGGGTGGTCAGCTTGCCCTCGTTGTTGGAGAGGAGGACCTTCGAGCCGACCTTGACCTTGCCGCGAGAGATCTTGCCGTCCGACTTTGCGTAGGCATAGTAGCCAGCACCCTCGCTCGGGGTGACGAAGCGCGAGCGGGCGATGTCGGCGTCGGCGCCGACCCAGTAGCGCTCCCTGCTCCCCCAGGCCGAGGAGACCGCCCAGAAGCCCTTGATTGCCCGCACGTCCTGGTTGGACGCGTTCCAAGCGATCTTCTCGTCGCGCCAGCCCACCTTCACGAGGTGGTCCTTCTCGACGGTGCTGGTTGTGAAGTTGTGCGCGCCGCTCCTCGCGTTGGGGTTGTACTGGCGCCAGACGCTCACGGAGTCCTTGTCGAGGTCGGAGTACCAGCCTATGCCCTCGCTCCTCCAGCCAAGCCTCACGAGCTGGTCTCGCTCGCCCTTGTTGGTGGTGTAGTGGTGGTCTCCCGCGTTGGGGTTGTAGAGGCGATATACGGGTGCCTTGGACGTCTCGGGGGCGACCCAGCCCACGCCCTCCCAACGCCAGCCGAGCTCGAAGAGGTGCCTGGCCTCCCCAAGCGCGGAGGTGTAGAAGTGCTCGCCGGAGTTGGGGTTGTACAGGCGGTACATGTTGGCGTACTTGACCGCCGGCTTCGATGCCTCCTCCTCCTTCTTTTGCGCGGACTCCGCCGCCTTCTTGGGCGCGGGCTCCGTCTTCGCCTTGGCATCCGCCTCCTGGGCCTTCGCGGGCTGCTTCTCCACGGCAAGCTTGGAGAGCTTCAGCGGCGACCTCGCACCATCGGGGGAGCTGGCCGTCGCAATGCCCTTTGCAAGCTGGTCGCCCACGTCCGGCTTTGCGGCGCTCGCCTTGGCGTCGGAGGCGCTCGCATCCGCCTCGGTGGCTGGCGCGACGGCTTCCGCAGCCTTCTTATCGGCGGCTGCCCCATCCGTGGCGGGCTCGCCCGCCGTCTCCTTGGCCGTCTCGTCGCCCGCGGGGTTGGCGGAGGCGTCCACCATCGCAGGGTCGCCCGCATTGGAGGCATCCTCTGACGAGGGGGAAGGCGTGGCAGCGCTGGCCTGCGCATCATCTGAGACGATCTGCTTGGGCTCGTCCCCCTTCCCCTCTTCCACGGGCGTCGGCGCATCTTCCGGCTCCGTCGCCGTCTCGCTGGCTCCCACTGTGGGAGCTGCCGCAGGAGAGCCTGCCTCCGATGCGCCTGTCACGGCCGCAGGGGCCTCGCCCACGACGGAGTCGGACGGCGCCGACTCTGTCGCCTGGGAGGTGGCGACGACCTCGGGGCCCTGTGCCGCCGCGACGGCGGGCTCCTCGGCCCGGGCGATCGCGGGAGTGAGCGCGAGGGCGGCGCCCAGAGCGACGGGGGCGATCAGCCCCAGCAGGCTGCGCCTGACTCCAAAGCAGGAATAGCTCATCTAAGACCTCTTCCGTCCGAAGACGTAGACCGTCGTCCCCTGGCTGGTTCCGTGATAGGCGTTCTCGTCGCTCGGGGCGACGTTGCGGGCAGCGTTGTCGTAAACCCACTTGGCGTTCTCCCACAGGAGGCCGATGCAGCCGGTGTTGTCGTAGCCCGTGCTCTCGTAGCCCGTCGAGTGGATGGTCTGCCCGTCGTCGTAGCCCTTGCCCCCAACATACTGAAGATGACCCGTATCGCGGGGCAAGAAGGACTCGACGTAGCAGCTCGCCCAATCGTTGTAGCCCTTGCCGAAGTAATCGTGATTCCAGTCGCAGATACGCTTGTGGCTGATGTGCCAGACGCCCGTGAAGGTGTTCCAGCCCATGTTTGCGTTCCAGGTCTTGATGACCTCCCAGCTCCCGTTCTTGCGCTCGAGCACCGTGACGCGGCAGAGGTCGTAGTCGCAGGCGAGGAAGTACTCGGTGGGACTGCCGATCTGCTCGGCCTCGGCCTTCATGCGGTTCAGGTAGGCCGTGTGACCGGACCAGCTGACGCGGGCGACGTAGGGATCCCTCGTCTCCTTCGTGGAGGCGGCCCCGGGGACGTCCACGCGCTTCGCCACGTTGGCGTCCTTGCCAATGGTGACGGTCTGCAGGCTGCCCCAGGCGGGACTCTGGACGGAGAACGACTCGATGGGAGCCGCATCCCTGTTGGAGGCACGCCAGGCATAGCCCTCGCCGCTCTCGTCCCTCCAGCCCAGCCCAACCAGGTAGTCGTGCTCCTCGCGGGAGGTGGTGAAGTTGTGGGCGCCGCTCTTCGCGTTGGGGTTGTACTCCCTCAGCATGCCCTTCGAGTTCGAGGACTCCTCCGAGTACCAGCCCACCGGCTCGTTGTTCCAGCCGAGCTCGACGAGGTGGTCGCGCTCCTCCACGCTGGTGGTGTAGTGATGGTCGCCCGCATTGGGGTTGTACAGACGATACACGGGAGTGCCGGACGTGGCGGGCGCCACCCAGCCCACGCCCTCCCAGCGCCAGCCCACCTGGAGCAGGTGCTTCGCCTCGGGGAGCTGCACCGTGTAGAAGTGCTCCCCGGAGTTGGGGTTGTACATGCGGTACACGTTGTTGTACGAGGCGGCATGCGCCGGGGTGACCAGTACGGCAAGCGAGAGTGCCAACGAAGCCAGCACGGTCGCCGCCAGAATCGGGCTGCGTCGCTTCTTCATGGCGAAGTCCTTTCTCATTGCTGGCAAATAGACCCCCTGCCAGGATGATGCTATCGTTTTATTTTAGACTAAGGTGCCGTGGGATCGGGGGCGGTACCAGAGAGTTCACACGAGCCCTCCTTGATGCCACGCCGCGCGCGAGCCCGTGCGCGACACCGGGGACGGGCAAGGCCTTGGGAGGCGCCCTTGCTCACCAGCGATGACCACAGCTTCGCCGTGCTCGCGTACGGCGAGAGCCCCTACCTCGCCGAGTGCGTGGAGTCCCTCCTGGCGCAGACCGTGCGCACGAGGGTCTTCGTGTCCACCTCCACGCCCAACGAGCACATACGCTCGGTGGCCCGGCGCTACGGGCTCGAGCTCCGCGCAAACGAGGCCGAGCCGGGCATCGCGAGCGACTGGAACTTCGCCGTAAGCCAGTCGCAGACCCCGCTCTTGACCCTCGCGCACCAGGACGACACCTACGAGCCCGGCTACGCCGAGCACATGCTCGGCGGCATGGCCGCGGTGGAGCGGCCGCTGATCTTCTTCACGAACTACGGCGAGCTGCGCGAGGGACGGAAGGTGGACGACAACCGCCTGCTCCGCGTGAAGCGCCGGCTCCTCTCCCCCATCGGGTGGTCGGGGTCCGCGGACGACCTGCGCACGAAGCGGAGGGTCCTCTCGCTTGGTTCGGCGATCTGCTGCCCCTCGGTGACCCTCAACCTCCCCCTACTTCCCAACCCGCCCTTCCGGACCGACATGAGGAGCAACCTGGACTGGGACGCGTGGGAGCGCTTCTCCCGCCTCGAGGGCAGCTTCGTCTACGACCGCGAGGTGCTCATGCACCACAGGATCCACGAGGGCTCGGAGACGAGCGCGCTCATACGGGACAACACGCGCACCGAGGAGGACCTCAGGATGCTCGAGAGGTTCTGGCCCACGCCCGTTGCGCGCGCCATCAACCTCGTCTACTCGCGTGCGCAGGCGAGCAACTCCAAGGCCTAGGCAGCGGCGGGCTAGAGGTTGATGCTGCGCCCCCTGAGCACCCTCGCGAGCAGCCCGGCATACCAGCGCGGCTGGGCGAGGACCAGCGAGAGGGGGCTCCTCTCCCGGAGCGCGTCGCGGAGCACCTCGCCCATGCGCTCGACCCTCCTGGAGCCGTGGCTCCACTTGAAGCGCAGGCGATAGCAGGTCAGGCGCGCCCAGGACTGGGCCTCCTCGTCCCCGTAGCACAGGGCGTAGTCGAGGAGCGCCTTGCCATAGAGGACCTCGTTCCTCGCGAAGGCCGCGTCCTTCTGCCTGGTGGCCGAGTAGCTCGAGCCACCCTTCCTGACGTGGCGGTAGGCGCTCCAGCGCTCCTGGACGCAACGCACCTTGCCCATGGTGAGGAAGAGGAAGGCGTTGCGGCGGTCGCCGGGGTAGAAGTCGTACCCCTTGAGCTCGTTGAATCGGTCGCGAGCCGCGAAGTACTCCTCCCTGCGGCACATGAGGGTCCCGCTCTGTCCGGGGAGGCAGTAGTAGAAGTTCTCGCGGTAGCTGTACTCGTCGTCGACGCACTCGGGATAGCGCTCGCCGTTGGGTCGCGACAGCGCGTCCACGACGAGGCAGTTGGTGTACACGGCGGAGTGGTCGGGATGCCCCTCGAGGAAGCGTAGCTGCTCGGCGAGCTTGCCGTCGTAGGTGAAGAAGTCGTCGCCCTCGAAGTCGACGAGGTAGCGGCCCCTCGCGCGCGCGTACAGGTCCTCGCCGTTTGCCACAGCCCCCATGTTGTGCTCGCGATAGAGGATGGTGAAGCAGTCGGGCAGCTCGGGCTCGAGCCTTCGCAGCACCTCCCTGCTGTCATCGGTGGAGCAGTCCTCCCCCACCAGCACCTCGAAGGGGAAGTCGACCTTCTGGGAGGCGATGCTGCGCAGGCATTCCTCGACGTAGCCGCCGTGGTTGTAGACCGATACCACGACGCTCAGCAGCGGGCTCTGCTCCATCTACCCCACCCTCACGGAGAGGACGACGTCGCAGATGCGGTCGACGTCCTCCAGGGCGAGGTCCGCATAGAGCGGGAGGGTGAGGACGCGGCTCGAGACCCTCTGGGCCACGGGCGTGAGCGACGAGTCGAAGCGCCCCGCGTAGCAGGCGTAGTCGCTGATGAGGGGGAAGAAGTACTTGCGCGTGTGCACGTCGCGTGCCATGAGGGCCTCGTACGCGTCGTCGCGCGTGGCCCCGAAGGCCTCGGGGTCGAAGAGGACGGGGAGGTAGGCGTAGTTGGGGGTGACGCCCGGCTGTCCCGCGCAGAGCGTCAGGCCGCCGATTTCAGAGAGGCGCTCGCGGTAGCGTCCCACGACGCGCGCGCGCTTCGCGATCTCCTCCCCGAGGTGGCGGAGGTTGCAGATGCCCATGGCGGCGCAGAACTCGTTCATCTTCGCGTTGCCGCCCACGTACTCCACGGACTCCGTGCCGGTGATGCCGAAGTTCTTCCACTGCTCGAGGAGGGGCTTGAGGCTCGGGTCACGGAAGCAGATGGCGCCGCCCTCGATGGTGTTGAACACCTTCGTAGCATGGAACGAGAACATCGAGGCGTCGCCGAACGACGCGGAAGAGACCCCGTCCCTGCTCACGCCCAGGGCGTGCGCGGCGTCGTAGATGACCTTGAGGCCATGGCGGTCCGCCACCTCCTGGATGGCGTCGACGTCGCAGAGGTTGCCGTAGACGTGGACCGGCAGGATGGCGCAGGTCTCGTCGTCGACGAGTGCCTCTAGCTTCGAGGCGTCGAGGGTGTAGTCGTCCGGCCTGATGTCGCAGAAGACGGGCGTGAGGCCCTTGCGCACCAGGGCATGGGTGGTGGAGGCGAAGCTGAACGGCGTCGTGATCACCTTGCCGTGCAGGTCCATGGCCTCGAGCACGCACTCCAGGGCCGAGTGGCCGTTCGTGAAGAGGGCCACGTTGGGCACGCCCAGGAAGGACTCGAGCTCAGCCTCGAGCTGCTGGTGCTTCTCGCCCATGTTGGTCAGCCAGTGCGACTCCCAGAGCGGCGCGATCTCGCGCACGTACTCGTCCAGCGGCGGCATCGACGAGCGCGTCACCAATATCGTCTTAGCAGACATGCGAATTCTCCAAACCTTGCGTGCACTTTGACGAACCCGGGCGCTGGCATGGCCGCGCCCATCAGCCGGCCCTTCCCATCCTAAGCTCTCGCAGCGTGTCAAGGAGATAGAAAAACTCCTCCACGCGGAAGAGGGCGGAGAGGCCGACGTACGCGACGAGCATGGCCACGCCCTGGAGGAGGATCGTGGGCAGGTCGCCGAGGCCCAGGAGAGAGACGGGCCAGGCGACGAGCGCGGCCGCGAGGGCGAGCAGGAAGGCGGGGCAGATGTCGCGCACCTGTTCGAGGTAGGCATAGCCGATGACCCGCTTGTTGGGCGAGGCGTTGATGAAGGTGCAGAGGAGGGCGACCACGATGTACCCGCTCACGATGGCGTGGAGGTCCCTGAGCACGAAGGTGGTGAAGGAGAGGACCGCGATGCCCACCACCTTCTTGACGACCTCGAGCCTGAGGAAGAGGTCGCTCCTCCCCATGCCGTTGAGCACCTGCAGGTTGGTGGTGTGGATGGGGAGCATGGCGTACACGACGCAGTAGAGCTGGACGAAGGGGACGCTGGGGAGCCACGCCTCGCCCAGCACGATGCGCACGACCGGCGTCGCGGCGGCGGCGAAGAGCGTCATGGCGGGGACGATGAGGTAGGTGGAGGTCTTGAGGGCCCTGCGGGCGAGGCGCTTGACCCGCGCGGCATCGTCCTGCACGTGGGCCACGGCCGAGAGCATGACGGGCTGGATGGCGCCGTCGAGCATCGCGCCCAGGGCGAAGGGGTACTTCTTGCCCTGCGAGACGTAGCCGAGCTCGGAGCTGGAGAAGACCTTGCCGATGAGGAGGTCGGAGAGGCTCTGGTAGCCCTGCTCGAGAATCCCCGAGGCGAGGAGCTTCCAACCGAAGCAGAACAGGAGCAGGGCACGGTCGCGCTCGAAGCGCAGCCTCGGCTTCCAGGGGATCTGGAGGGCGAGCACCAGGCACTTGCAGGCCTGCTGCAGCAGCTGCTGCACGACGAGAGCCCAGATGCCGCCGCCCAGGAGGGCGGCGACGACGCCGGCGCTGCCCGAGACGACCCCTGCCGTGACCGTCGCACGGAAGGTCTTCTGGAACTCGAGACGACGGGCGACGATCGCCTCCTGAATCGAGTTGTAGGCGTTGACCACGAGCACCAGGACGAGCACGCGCAGCGGGGTCACGGCCTGCGGCATGCCGTAGAAGGAGGACACGGCCGGGGCGAGGCAGAAGACCGCCACGTAGAGCACGACCGAGATGGCGAGGCTCATCCAGAAGACGGTGTCGAAGTCGGCCTCGCTGGCGTCGGGAACCTGGATGATGGCGGTGTTGAGGCCGCTCTGGACTATGACGTTGCCCACGTTCACGAAGACGAGCATGATCGCCAGGACGCCGAACTCCGCCGGAGAGAGCAGGCGGGCCATGACCACCTGGACCACGAGCGTGACCACGGCGGTGCCGCCCTGCTCGAAGAGCTTCCAGAAGAGCGAGCTGAGCGTTGTGGACTTCAGGTCCTTAGCGGGCAAGTGGTCCTCTTCCCAAACCGAGACGCGCGCCCCGAGGCAGCCTGGGGACGCGCGTCGCACTCGTTAGCGATCATCTCATTGTATAGTATCTAAGGTTCATAGGCCCAAACGTCGGGGAAGTTGACAGATGAGAGACAGAATGAAGAGTGCACTACCCAAGCTCGAGGACCTCCTCGCGGACGGTTTCACGAAGAGGATGGCCGCGAGCTACCTCGGCATCCTCGAGACCGAGCGCGCCAGCGGGCTCTTCGACGCCGACTACCTCGAGTGGGCACACGCGCACGGCTTCTGCGCCGAGTCCGCCTACGCCTACGGGCTGAGCGACGCCAACCTCGGAAGCTACCTCTCTGACTACGACTATTGGAGGCTCTGGCCGCTCAACGACTGGCAGCGCATCTGGATCAACGACAAGCTCACCCTCAACGCGCTGCTCAGCGACTCCGAGCTCGCGCAGTACCTGCCGCGCTACCACTACTACAGCTCCCGCGGGCACCTGCTGCCCCTGGGAGAGGGCGACGGAGCGGGAATGGAGGGCTTCCTCGCCTGCCTGCGGCGGGAGGGGGAGCTGGCCTGCAAGCCCTGCAACGGCAGCGAGGCCAACGGCTTCTTCAAGCTCGCGTTCGAGGACGGGAGCTACCTCCTCAACGGCAGGCCCGTGGGGACGGAGGGCGTGGGGCGCTTCGTCGCCGAGAACCCCAACTACGTGTTCACCGAGTTCATCCATCCCAATGCCCAGCTGGCGGCCATCGACCCGCTCATCCACACCATGCGCGTCCTCGTGCTCAACCCCACGGGCATCGACCCCGTGGCCGCCGCCTCCTACCTTCGCTTCGCCGTGGGCGTGGACGAGACCGGGAGCTCCGCGAACTACCAGGCCCCCACGACGGCGGACATCTGCTCGTACAACGTGGGCGTGGACCTCTCGTGCGGGCGCTACGGAGGGGGCAAGGTGGTGTACGCCGCCAAGGTGGTCGACTCCCCCAAACACCCGACGAGCGGCACCCTCGCCGAGGGGCAGATCGACTGCTGGCCCCAGATGCTCGAGATGATGCGTCGCATATCCCTCAAGGTGCGCGCCTGCGAGTACCTGGGCTTCGACGCCTGCGTGACGGACAAGGGGCCGCGCATCATGGAGATAAACTCCCACTCTGGCGTGAAGTACCTCCAGCTCTTCACCCCCATCATGGAGGACGCCCGCCTGAGCGAGTACTTCTCGTCCAAGATCGCCGCCATCGACGCCCTGGACGAGGCCGACAGGGCGGCCCGCAACGGGATCGTCCGCTAGCGTGGGCGCCACGGGACGGGGCGGGACGCCCCGGGTCATAGCGATCGTCCCCGCCTACAACGAGCAGGAATGCCTGGCGCGGACCATAGGGGAGCTCGTCTCGACCTGCCCTGACATCGACTACCTGGTGGTCAACGACGGCTCGAGCGACGACACGCCCAAGATCTGCGACGAGCTGCGCCTGAACCACATCGACCTGCCCGTCAACTGTGGCCTCTCCGCCGCCTTCGGGGCGGGCATGCGCTACGCGCTCGAGCACGGCTACGACGCGGCCGTCCAGTTCGACTCCGACGGGCAGCACGTGCCCAGCTACATACCCTCCATGGTCCAGGCGATGGCCGAGCGCGACGCTGACATCGTGATCGCCTCGCGCGTCATGGCGGGGGGCAGCGCCGTGGGCCTGCGCGGGTTTGGCGCGAAGCTCATCACCCTGCTCATACGGCTCACGACCGGCCAGGTCATCGGGGACCCGACCTCGGGCATGAGGCTCTACTCAAGGTCGATGATCGAGCACTTCTCGTGCAGCTTCGACCTCTCGCCGGAGCCCGACACCATCGCCTACCTCATCCGCAGGGGTGCGAAGGTGGTGGAGGTCCCCACCGTGATGCGGGACAGGCAGGGCGGCACGAGCTACCTCAGGCTCTCCAGCTCGCTCTCGTACATGGCGCGCACCTGCCTGTCGCTTCTTCTATTCCAATGGTTCAGGTGAGGAGAGACATGCCGCTCACCCTTCGCATCAGCCTCGTCGTCGGGACGCTCCTCGCCCTGGCCCTCGTCCTGCGTCGCATCAGCAAGAGGAAGATCCGCGTCGCGGACGCCGTCTACTGGGTGGTCTCGATGCTCGTCCTGGTGCTCCTCGCCCTGTTCCCAGGCGTGGCCATCCTCGTCTCGGGCTGGCTGGGGTTCCTCTCTCCCAGCAACTTCGTCTTCGTGACGATCATCGCCCTCATGCTGCTCAAGCTCTTCGGCCTCGCCTCTGACGTCTCGAGGCTCACCGACAAGGTCGAGCGCCTCTCGCAGGAGATCGCCCTCATGAACGGGGATGCAGGCGAGGGGCAGGGCCGCCAGGGCGAACGGTCCTAGCGACCCTACCGGCCCTCACGCGAGGGGGAGGCCGCCTCGCGCGAGGACGAGACCGCCTCGCGGACGATGAACTGCGGGGAGCTGTTGAGCGACAGGACGATGTCCCCCAGGTACTCGCCAATGATGCCCAGGGCGAGGAGCACCATGCCGAAGAAGAACAGCATGACGCAGATGAGCGACGTCCAGCCCATGGGCACCCCGGGGTCGAGGAGCCTGTGCACGAGCGAGACGATGCCAAACAGGAAGCCCGCCAGAGCGGTGGCGGCGCCAAGCGTGGACATGACCCGCAGGGGCAGCACCGTGTAGTTGAAGTACGAGAGCCAGAGCCTCACGAGCTTCCCGAGCGTGTAGTTCGACGCGCCATGCTCACGCTCGTGGTGCTCGATTGTCACGTTGCCGATGCGGTTGGTCATGCGGCCGAAGAGCGCCTCGACGTAGGGGTTGTAGTTCTTGTACTTGATGACCTGGTCGCACACCGCGCGGCTGATGAGCCAGAAGTTGCTCGTCTCCAGCCCCTTGGGACGAGAGAGCAGGACCTGCGCCGACGTCTTGTTGAGCCAGCTGCTGAGGTTCTTGAGCGGCCCGTTCGCGGACTCCCGGTACACGCCGTAGACGATGTCGTAGCCTTCCTCCATCTTTTTGAGGATGACGGGAATCTGCGAGGGATGGGTCTGCAGGTCGTCGTCCATGCCCATGACGAGGTCGCCATGGGCGTAGTTCATCCCGCACATGAGGGCGTTGTGCTGGCCGAAGTTGCGCATGAGGGTGAGCGCGAGGACGTCGTCCCTCTCGCGCGCGAGCTGCGAGATGACCGAGAAGGTGTCGTCGGGGGAGCAGTCGTCCACCAGCACGAACTCGCAGTCGTAGCCCGCGAGCCCTTCGAACACCTCGGAGCAGAGCCCCACGACGGCACGGATGCTCTGGCTCGAGCGATAGCAGGGTATGACTATGGAGACCAGCATGACGCTCCAAACTGCCCAGGGGGCTCAGGTGGGTTGGGGGCCGTCACAGTCTAGACCCAAGCGGACCTCCGGTCTACGAGAGGCCTAGGGAGTAGATGACGATGCCCAGGACGATCAGGGCGAGCGCCAGCCCCTTCTTGGGCGTGATGCGCTCGTGGAAGATGGTGACCCCGAAGAGGGTGACGTACACGTAGCCGGTGGCGTCCAGGATAGAGCCCATGGAGAGCGGGATGCCCCGATACGCGAGCACCGAGAGCAGCGTCGCGCCCACGAAGAGGGCGTACGCGACCACGACGAGCGGGTTGAGGTACTCGCGCAGCGCGCTCTCGTGCCCCCTCAGGGCGCTCTTCTTGAGAAGGACCTGCGAGACGGAGCTCACGAACACCCCGAGGAGACTGAGCCCGGCGTATGCCATGACCGAGCCGCTCACGAGGCCTCGCCCCCTTGCTCCCCCTCGCCGTCAGGCGAGGTCGCGAAGAGAGCCACGCCGACGAGGACGACGAGGGCGCCGACGACCTTCTGCGGGCTCAGCCGCTCGCCGAAGAGGAGGACGCCCCAGACGATGCCCCAGACGACCGTGACGGCCCGATTGGCATAGGCGGTGGTGAGCGGCAGGCGCTTGATGACCTGCTGCCACCCCAGGGCGTAGAGTCCCAGCACGAGGATCATCCCGCCGTAGTAGAGGACGAACCCCAGGCTCATGAACTCCTGTCCGGCGGCGAGCTTGCCGAAGATGCTGCACAGGGAGTAGAGGACGAGGAGGAGGTGCAGGAGGAGGTAGGTGGCGCCCCTCCCCCTTCCGGAGCTAGTCGATCCCAAGGTAGCCCCTCCAGAACCCCTGCGTCACGAAGCGCCTGCCCGCCTCCGCGTACTCCTCGCGCAGGCGGTCGCCGTTGCGCTCGATCTCCTTGGCGTCGCGCTTGTAGCGCTCCCAGACGGCCCTGAAGCGCTGGCGGTCCATGTGGCGGATCACCCCACGCTGGTTCTCGAGGTCCACCGCGACGATGGTGTCCTTGCGCCTTATCTGGTCTGCGGGGTACAGCCATCCCGCCACGTCGATGATGGCGGAGCTCCCCCTCTGGACGTAGCCGAGGTCGAGGCGCTGGCCGTTGAAGGTGGCGAAGTCCTCCAGGCGCTGACGGAGGCTGCGCCTCTCCACCACGTCGCTGTCCTTCTGGGCGTCCACTTGTGCGATAAGGGAGAGGTCTATGCCCTCCTCCTCGGCCTGGCGCCTCAGCTCCGGGAAGGGCAGGAGCCTCTCCGCCCGGCGGTTCGCCTCCATGAAGGCCCTCTCGGTTCGCCCGCGCTCCTCGAGGAAGGCGGGCCCCTTGAGGAAGTCCTCGAGGGCGTCGAGGACGAGCTCGGCGTTGGTGTAGTTGAACTTCTTGAGCTCCAGCTGCACCAGGTGGTAGGCCTTGCGCAGGAAGTCGGACTGGGGGGCGACCCCGGTGGCGTACTGGGCGACGAGGGAGTTGCGCGTCACCTGGTAGCGCTCGACGGCCGCGCTGTAGCGCCTCACGAAGGAGGGATGCCAGAGGCAGATGCCGTTCATGGTCATGAAGCGGGCGCGGCAGCGCAGCGCGTACTCGATGTCGTCGTAGCGGACGAAGAGGGGAAGCGGCAGGCCATGGCGCTCGATGGCGGTGACGGGGATGACGCAGTACCACCAGCCCGCATACTGCTGGACCTGGTCCTCGCTGCCCGAAAGCTCCGGGTGGGCGCCCATGACCTCGTTTGCCACGACGGAGTGGAGCTGCCCCATGCGCAGGGAGGGCTTGAGGGGGACGCAGTCGCCCGAGAAGGTGACGAAGCCGGTGTCCTCCCAGCGCACGTCCGGCTCGAAGAGGTCCATCATCGCGCCGGAGACGAAGTCCTGGGCGTGGTCGTCGCTCACGATGCGCAGGAGGTTGTAGGTCCTCAGGATGCTCTCGGGAGAGATGAGCACGTCGTCGTCCATGAGGATGACGTGCGTCGCCTTGGGCCTCTGGCCGAGCGCCTCGATCATGCCGCGCGCGTAGCCGCCCGACCCGCCCACGTTGTCGTTGGGATGGACGCGCACGCGCTCCGCCTGAAGGCGCTCGGCGTCGAGGCTGCGGCCGTTGTCGACGATGTGCATGGTGAAGTGCGTGGCGATAGGCTCGTCCGAGGCCAGTATGCGCGTCTTGGCAAGCTCGACGTTGCGTTCGACGTACTCCTCCTTGCGGAAGGTCGTCGTGCACAGCGCGAGCTCCACGTCGCGCAGGCCGTCAGCGGGAACGCTGGCGAAGTAGTGGGCGTTGCGAATGAAGACCGGCCCTTCGCCCTCCTGCACGATGACGAACGACTCGATCACGTCCTCGTCAGAGTTCTCCATCCGGAGCTCGATGCTGTGCCACTCGTCCGACGCGGGGACGTCGAGCTCGCTTCCCCCCACCAGCTCGACGTCCCAGCTGAAGACGTCGGCGCGGGACTGGAGCAGCCTGAAGGCCGCCCCCTTGGCCTCGAGGTGGAGGAAGAACTCCTTGGCGACCGTGTAGCTGCGCCACTTGGAGACCGAGAGGGCGTTGAAGAACGTCGTGAAGTCATGGGTCCCCGGGCCCTCCAGGGCCCATGCCTCGGGGCCCTCCCCCTCCGCACGCCGCACGAGCGCGGTGGAACGGTGGAGGAGGGTGGGCTCCTGCAGGAACTGGACGCTCTCGTCCAGGAGTACGTTCGCTAGCTTCACGTTGGCCACTTCAGCCATGGGCGGCTCCTCGGATGGTGGGTCTCATAGCGCAACAAGGCATCGTGCACCTACTCTAGCCCCTCTCGTCACGTCCCTGCCACGCGCATGGCCCCGCTCATACAGTCATCAGACGTCGGTCCCCGGCCCATCCTTCGGCAGCTTCGCGGCGAGGTAGCCCGAGAGCCCCTCCTCGAACTGCTTCGCTCGATCCTCGTCCAGCTCCGAGACGACCCCTCCCCTCGTGCTCAGGGTGGCGTCCACGTCATAGAAGGTCGTGTCGTAGAGGTTCCCATCCTTCTCGAACAGGCTCGTCCCGAGGAAGAAGTTGGGAGCGGAAAGCCCAAGGTAGTCCATCAACGTGGGCGCGAGGTCGAGCGAGTTCCTGCCGCCGGCGTCTATGACCCTCCTTACCACCCCCTTGTGATAGATGAAGAAGGGGATGTCAGAGATGGCCTCCGCCCGGTACGACGACTCGGGGAAGGCGGTGACGAACCCCCGCTCGGCGAACGATGCGTGGCCTGCGGTGAACACCACGATCGTGTCGTCTGCCATCCCGCTGGCGAGGAAGCGCTCCATGAAGCGCCCGAAGTGGTGGTCCGCGTCATGGAACTTGTTGAGCACGGCGTCGCCGCCGTCGCCGAAGCGCCTGTCGACCGAGTCGAGGGACGCATGGGTGCCAAAGGTGTATATGGCCGCGAAGAAGGGCTCGTCCCCGCCCTCGAGCTCCTCGGCAAGGTCAAAGAGGCGCTCGTACGCCTCGCCGTCCGACATGCTTGCCGCCATGCCCGAATACGTCCCAGGCTCGCCGACCACCTCGTCGAAGCCCAGAGTGCCGAGGTAGTCAGTGAACTGCTCGTTATTGGGCTCCGTGTTGATGAAGCGCGTGGCGTAGCCCAGGCCCGAGAGCGCCTGAAGAAGCGACACCAGCGCGTTCGCGTCGTAGTTGTCGTACTAGTATCCCGAGAAGAGCTGGCCGGAGAGGCCGCGATAGGTCGCGAAGCTGTGGTTGTAGCAGTTCTCGAACGAGACGGACTGGCCCTGGAAGCTCCGGACGTTGGACATCACGTCACGCTCGTCGTCGATGACCTCCTGAGAGAGACCCTCAGTGAAGATGAGGATGACGTTGGGCCTCTTGGGGAGGTCGTCTTCCCTGCTCACATGGCTGTCCAGCCCGGGGCGAAAGTACCTTGACGAGGTGTCGGACATCCTCGAGAGGCGCTCGACGTACGCCGCCCTCTCCCTTGCCTGCGAGACGAGGCTCGCGCAGCCGAGCAGCGGCGAGCCACCTGGCCCCATGGCCGTGACGGCAGCGGCCTCTGCGAGCAGGAGGGCGAGGAGGGAGAGTCCCAGGGGCCTGCGTGGGGCGCGCGGGGCGACGGGAAGCAGGCAGATGGCTATCGCCGCGGCGGCAGCCGCAAGGTATGGCCCCGCGTTGCCCGCGAGGTCCTCGATCGAGTCGACGTTGGCGAGCATGACCATCGTCACGTACGAGCCAGCGAAGTGCAGCACCGCGAGCTGGACGACGACGAGCAGGACCATGGCGTCGTTGAGCAGCTGGGCGACCATCCGGAGGCGCCCCCGTCCCATGAGCGCGAGCGTGAGCGCAAATATGACGAGGACCTCCAGCATGCCGACCAGCCCCTGAGCCATGTGCCCGTCCACGAGGGCCAGGAGGCAGAGGGACGCGCAGCACGCGAGCTTGAGGAGCGTCGAGACAAGGAGGAGCCTCCCCTTTTCGGGGGAGGCTCCGTGTCCGCCCTCGCGCGCGAGGTGCCTACTCTCCACCCGGGACGATCCTTCCCTCCGCCACGTCACGCAGGTGGCGGCCGTAGTCGCTCTTCCCGTAGCGCTCGGCGCACTCGAGCAGGCGCTCGCGGCTCACCCAGCCATTCTCGAAGGCGATCTCCTCGGGGACGGAGACGGGCAGGTCCTGGGCGGTCTCGACCGTACGCACGAACTGCGAGGCCTCGAAGAGCGAACCCATGGTTCCGGTGTCGAGCCAGGCGAAGCCACGACCCAGGGTGATGACGTCGAGCGACCTGTCCTCGAGGTACATGCGGTTGAGGTCCGTGATCTCGTACTCGCCGCGAGCGGAGGGCTTCACCTGGGCGGCCAGGTCGCTGACGCGCTCGTCGTAGAAGTAGAGGCCCGTGACGGCGTAGTTGCTCTTGGGCTCGGAGGGCTTCTCCTCGATGGAGACGGCGTTGTAGCCCTCGTCGAACTCGACGACGCCGAAGCGCTCGGGATCGTCCACGCGATAGCCGAACACGGTGGCGCGCCCCTCGGCCGCCGAGCGGGCCGCCTTGCGGAGGCGCTGGGTGAGGCCGTTGCCGTAGAAGATGTTGTCTCCCAGGACCAAGGCGCAGGGACCCCCGTCCACGAACTCCCGCCCGATGACGAAGGCCTGGGCGAGCCCGTTGGGCACCTCCTGCTCCGCATACGAGAGCGAGATGCCGAAGTCGGAGCCGTCCCCCAGGAGGTTCTTGAAGTTCGGCAGGTCGCGCGGGGTCGAGATGACGAGGATGTCCCTGATTCCCGCAAGCATCAGCGTGGACAGCGGGTAGTAGATCATGGGCTTGTCGTACACGGGCAGAAGTTGCTTGGACGTGACCGTCGTGAGCGGGTACAGGCGCGTCCCGCTCCCTCCCGCAAGGATGATGCCCTTCATGGCGGCTCCTCTCGAAACTTTGGCCAGTTGTTTGGAGACTATATTAGAAAGTTTAGCTTTCGGTACTTTCCGTCCTTGGCGATGTAGGGACTCAGCATGGGATCGCCCTCGACGAAGTAGCTCGGCCACCGCCTGAGGAGGTTCGCCCTCTCCGCGCAGTGCCGAACCGCCTTCTCGCCGCCCAGGTCCGACCCCCTGGAGACCGACTCGTAGTGCGTCAGGACGGACTCCGCACAATAGACGACATGGTAGCCAAGCTCCCCGAGCCGCAGGCAGTAGTCGACGTCGTTGTACGCGACCGTGAAGTCGGTCTCGTCGAAGCCGCCCAGCCTGTCGAACAGCTCCCGCCTGGTGAGGAGGCACGCCCCCGTCACCGCGGTGACGTCCTGGGTGAAGTTCAGCAGGTTGAAGTAGTTTGGCGACATGTCCGGCATGAGCTGTCCGAGGTGGTCCGGGAAGGTGAGGTGGAACGAGACCCCGGCATGCTGGATTGTGCCGTCAGGGTACAGGAGCTTGGCCCCGACGGCGCCGACGTCGTCACGGAGGCACCTCCCGACCATCTGCGTCAGCCATCCAAGGGAGACGACCTCGGTGTCGTTGTTCAACAGGAGGATGAGGTCCCCCTTTGACCTCCTCGCGCCGAAGTTGACCAGCTTGGAGAAGTTGAACTCGTCGCCCTGCAGGGGGTAGGTGACCACGGAGACGCGCTCGTGCTCGCGCGCCAGGGAGTCATACAGAGCAAACGTCTCGGGCTCGCGAGAGCCGTTCTCCACGATGACGACCTCGAAGTTCTTGTAGGACGAGCGGTAGAGGGAGTCGACGCAACGTCCCAGCATTCCGGACTCGTCGCGGCTGGGGATGACGATCGAGACCAGCGGCTCCTCCTCGAGCTCGAAGTCGAGCTGGAAGATGTTGTCGAACTTGGGCCGGATGACGGCCTTGGCGGGAATGTGGCAGCGGTCGAGATGCCCTTGGACGGACAGCTGGCCGGCATTGGAGGTGAAGCTCTTCGCGTCGGGGGAACCGGCGGTGGAGCCGGGGTGGATCCTCCAGTGATAGAGCACCTTCCGCACATGGTGGACGTGCCGCGCGAGCTCGCTTATGCGGAAGGTCATGTTGTGGTCCTGGGCACCGTCGAACTCCCTGCCCGGCAGCTCGAGCTCGTCCAGGACGGACTTCCTCACCGCCAGGAGGTGGGTGACGTAGTTGCAGGAGCAGAGGAGGTCGGGGTTCCAGTCCGGCTTGAAGAAGGGACTGACGAGGGTCCCCTCCTGCAACTTGTCCTCGTCACAGTACAGCAGGTCGGTGTCCGGGCGCTGGTTCACCGCCTCGGCGTACGAGAAGAGCAGGTCCGGCTCGATGACGTCGTCATGGTCCAGGAAGCAGACGAAGTCCCCGCTGGCAGCGAGGATCCCCTGGTTCGTGTTGAGCGTGATTCCCAGATTCTCGTCGAGGGTCAGCTCCCTGACGCGCCGGTCCGCATTGACGTAGCGGGCTATGCGGTCGGCGAGCTCCCGGTTGTCCGGACTGGCATTGACGAGCAGGAGCTCGAAGTCCTCATAGGACTGGCCGAGTACCGAGCCCACCATGTCGTCCAAGAAGGGGATCGGCGTGTTGAAGACGGGGACGACGATCGAGAAGCGCGGCTGGATGGCCAGCCTCGTGCGCCTCTGGATCTCGAGGAGGCTCCGGGATGCCTTGTGAGAGCGGAACCACTCGGGGTATGCCTCGTCGAAGTCTGCGCTCAGGGTGTCGAAATGCCACCTGTCACGCCAGGCCTGGAGCTCGAAGTCCTGGATTGTGACGAAGGAGTCCTCCCCATCCCGCGGCCTGACCCAGACCACGAACGACCATAGGTCGCGGGCGATGCGTACGGAGTAGGTGACGTGACGCCTCGAGTAGTAGCCCCTCTCTTCGATGCGATCGCTCAGGACGATGGGCTCGGCGATGCCATCTTGGACCTCCCTGCCGTTGGAGTCGAGCAGGACGAGCCCCGGGACCTCCCCCCAGTCATGGCGGGGCGGGGCGAGGCTGACGACGCTGATGTGCACGATGTCGTTGTTGTCCCAGGCGTTGAAGCAGACCCTGTCGATGGTGATCTCTGACTTGTTCAGCCGATTCTTGCTGTCGATGTTCCTGATCGACTCCGCCTCCTCGTTCTTGAGGGCGGTGTTGATCCTCGACTTGTTCTTCGCCCAGCCGGGGCTGACGTTATGCGAATCGAGGAGGCTGCGACCACCGTCGGCGGAGACGGAGAACAGCTCGACGCATTGGGGCAGGTCGAGCACCGGAACGACGATGACGAACTCTTCCTCTCCCAGCCTGTGGATGGAGGAGGGGACGACGTTTCCCTCGCTCGTGGTCGAGCGGACCTCGAGAGACCCGAGGGCCGAGCCCTTCCCCTCCACGATCAGCCTCTGGAAGATCTTCCCCTGGCCCCTGGTCACCTGGCGGTATCTCAGTCTCACTGACGTTCCCTTCCGTCACTCTCCCCTTGCCTTAAGGCGAGGCGCCTGGCAGATTGAGAGGGTTTGGCCACAGCGTTTTATCCCATCATATTATGGCCGCTCGTCTCCCTTGCACCGGGCGACGCGACGGCATGCGGGCGAGAGGAACAAGCCATGGAGGCATGGGCTAGTAGACCACATCGCCCAGTCGGTCACGAAAGCTCCGCATCGAGGCTCGCGAACTCCTCGGGGACGGCGCCGGGCTCGCAGCCAAAGCTCTCCTCGACGGCGCGCGCCTGGGCGAGGCGCAGCTCGGCGAGCGCGGCCCTGCCCATGTCCGCATAGGCTCCCGAGAGCCTCCTCAGGGTGTAGGCGACGTAGCCGGCGAGCGAGTCCGCCACGCCGGAGAGCAGCATCATGGTCACCAGCGAGTCTGGCGAGAGCTGCAGGGCGACCTCGGGGTCGAGGTCGAGGAGTCCCGCGATGGCGTCTTCCGCCTGCCCCGCGGACTCCACGTCCCCGTCCATGACGGCGCCCCTCAGGGCCGCCGTCGCGACGTCGACGAACTGGCTGATTATCTCGAGCAGGTAGTCGTGCTGGAGCATGTCGGTCTCCCAACGTCGGACTGCGGTCAACAGAGGACAGTCTATTACCTAGGCAGCCCGACTTGCAGACGGGACGTGGCGGGCACCGGCCCACCGAACGCGAGGGTGGGACGCAGGTGTCAGCGGGGACCTGCGGGCGGGACGACGCCGAGGTGCTCGAAGGCGAGCTCCGTCGCCTGCCTCCCCTGGGGCGTCCTAATGATGAGGCCACGTTGGAGCAGGTAGGGCTCGTAGACGTCCTCGAGGGTGGAGGGGTCCTCCCCCACGGCGGATGCGATGGTGGTCAGGCCCACGGGGCGACCCCTGAACGTGCGCGTGAGCGCGTCGAGAATCTTGATGTCCATCCAGTCGAGGCCCATCTCGTCTATCTCGAAGAAGGTGAGCGCCTCGGCGGCGACGTCCCAGCTTATGCTCCCCTCGGCCTTAACCTGCGCGTAGTCGCGCACGCGCTTGAGGAGGCGGTTCGCCAGGCGTGGGGTGCCGCGCGAGCGAGAGGCTATCTCGGCCGCGCCCTGCGCGTCTATCCGCACGCCCAGGATCTGCGCCGAGCGGACGACTATGCCCGCAAGCTCCTCGATGCTGTAGTAGTCGAGGCGGTAGCTGATGCCAAAGCGGTCGCGCAGGGGGCCGGTGAGGAGGCCCGTGCGCGTCGTCGCCCCGACCAGGGTGAAGTGCGGGACGTCCAGGCGGATGGAACGGGCTGCGGGGCCCTTCCCGATCACGATGTCAAGGAAGAAGTCCTCCATGGCGGGATAGAGGACCTCCTCGACCTGGTGGTTCAGGCGGTGGATCTCGTCCACGAAGAGGACGTCGCCCTCCTCGAGGTTGGTGAGGATGGCGGCGAGGTCGCCGGTGCGCGCGATGGCGGGACCGGAAGTGGTCTTGATCTTGGCGCCCATCTCATGGGCCACCACGTTTGCGAGCGTGGTCTTGCCAAGGCCCGGGGGGCCCGAGAAGAGCACGTGGTCGAGGGTCTCGTGACGGTCCTTCGCCGCCGCGATGAGCACACGCAGGTTCTGGCGCACGCGCTCCTGGCCGCAGTACTCGTCGAGCGTCACGGGGCGCAGGCTACGCTCGACGTCCAGGTCGTCCTCGGTGAGCTCGCCGCTCACCGACCGGGGGCCGCCCGCCCTTCGCTCGAGGTCCGCCACGTCGTCGAAGAGGTCGTCTCGCCCGTTCTCCCACATCAGGCAGCACCCCCCAGCCTCTTGAGGGCGTAGGCGACGGCCTTCTCGATCGTGGTGACGCCAGCCTCGCCAAGCCCCTGGAGGGCGAGCTCCGCCTCCTGGGGGGTGAAGCCCATGGCCAGCAGGGCAGAGCCGGCCTCGTCCCTGACGGACTCGCTCGTCTGGGGCAGCGGGACGTCGGAGGCAGGCGCTTCGGACATGCCCACGAGCCCTCTGAGCTCCGCATCCTTCGCGAATACGTCCTGCAGCTCCATGAGCAGGCGCTGTGCCTTCTTCTTGCCCACGCCGGGCACCTGCGCCATGCGCGTGGCGTCCTGGGTGGCGACGATGGTGGCGAGCGATGCGGCGGAATAGGTGGAGAGGACCGCCAGCGCGAGCTTGGGGCCGACGCCGGACACGGCGACAAGGCGGTCGAATACCGAGCGCTCCTCCCTCGTGGCGAAGCCGTAGAGCTCGAGGGCGCTCTCCTTCACCAGGAGGCGCGTGAGGAGCGTCACCCCCGCCTCGCCCACGGCGGGCAGAGACGCCGCCGTCGTGGCGGAGACGCCAAGCTCGTAGCCCACCCCGCCCACGTCCAGCACGACGCGCGTGGGAAGGGCCTCCAAGAGGCTGCCCGTAAGCTGAGAGATCACTGGGAGTTCCTCCTACTCTGACGGGAGCGGCCCATCCCCGACGCACCCCGAGCGCCCGCCACGTGGGCGGCCGTCGCGGCGGCGGTGACCTGGCGCGCCTCCTCGCGGTCGGCCTCGGCCTGCGCCTCGAGCTGCTCCAGCACCTGGACGCTCGCCCCGTCCTGCACGATGTGGCGCGTACGGGTCAGGTTGGCGTGGCAGACCGCCGCAGCAAGGGCGTCCGCGCAGTGGTCGGGCCTGGGGTCGTGGTCGAGCGCGAGGAGGGTGCGGACCATGTAGATGACCTGGTACTTGTCTGCCGAGCCGGTGCCCACCACGGCCTGCTTGATCTGCATGGGGGTGTACTCCCCCACCTCGAGCCCCGCCCGGGCGCAGGCGACGATTGCCGCCCCGCGTGCGTGGGCCGTGGCGATGGCGGAGCGGCTGTTCTCTCCGAAGAAGATCTTCTCTATGGCGAGCTGGGACGGCTGGTAGGCCTGTATGGCGTCGGATATCTCCGCATAGATCCTGCCCAGGCGACGGTCGAGCTGCTCCGAGGCGGGGGTGCTTATGCAGCCGTACGCGCGGGCGCGGCACACCGGGCCCCGCGTCTCGACGATGCCCCAGCCGGTGTTCGCGAGCCCGGGGTCGATGCCCATTATCACCATCCGCACTCCAATCTAGAACGTGCGTTCTATGATAGCAGAGCGGGCGCGGCCTCCCGGCCCAGAGCTCAGTTGTCCGAGAAGGGGCCGGACCACTCGCGTCTCCCGTCGGCACGTCCCCCGCCCTGGCGCCCGCCGGAGAAGGGCGTCGCGTCGTCGACGATCCCGAAGCCGGCGTCCACGCCAAAGTCCCTCAGATACGAGATCGCCTCGTCGAAGGCGCGGGGGGCCTCCTGCGCGTGCGCCTCGTCGTTCCCCTCGGCCGCCGGCCCAGCCGGCTCGCCGTCGGCCGTGCGTGGTGACGCGGCGGCCGTCCGCCCGCCCCTCGGGTCGTCCCGCGGGGAGAAGAGCCTTTGCGCCAGCTCCAGGGGCGACTCGACGGGGCCCGCCGCGTCGTGCCAGACAAACGGAAGCGGGGGCGCGGCGTCCTCCACGGGGCAGGTGCTGGCGCCCAGGCAGGGGGCGAGGACGGCTCGTGACGCGGCGGTGGACTCGTATGCGGCGAGGACGGCGCGTGCGAACGAATCGTCCACCCCCGCCGCCTCGGCCAGCTCGAAGGGGCGCCGCATCCACTCGATGCGCTCGCAGAGCACCGCGTCGACGCGCGCCACCCAGTCCTCGCGCGCACGGGAGCCCCGGGGAGGCTCGACGCCCTCGACGCGGGGCAGCTCCCCCTCCGTGAGGGCAAGCTCGCCGAAGACGGGACTGATGGCGTTCCTCAGCCGCGCGAGCGCGACGACGTCAGAGAGGTAGACGTCTCCCAGGGGGTGCAGGAGGACACCAGGCTGGGACGTGCCCCCGCCCAGCGAGAGGCCCGTCTTGTCAAGGAAGCCCACGGGCAACAGCCCCCCTTCCTGGGCATATGCGGCAAGCTGCGCGAAGGGCAGCAGGCGAGGGAGGGTTCCTTCCCGGCCGCGGCCGGCCATGCCGGGCAGCTCGACGAGGTCGACCCCGAGCTCACGGGCGAGCCTCCTGCACGAGCGCTCGCGCGCCTCTCCCCCAAGGGAGGGCAGGAGGGCGTGGACGTTCTGGGGGCCGAGCGCGTCGCTCGAGAGGGTGGCGAGCAGCCTCGAGCCCAGGCTGCCGTCCAGGACGAGGGCGACCCCCGGAAGCCCCAGCTTGCGCACGTAGTCACGGAGTCCGAGGCAGAGGGCCTGCCACATGAAGAGGGTCTCGTCGAAGAGCTCGGGCTCGACCGGGCTCCGCAGGACCACCTCGTCCCCCCGTGCGGGGAGCTCCGCCACGAGGAGCTGCTCCTCGAAGGAGGGGGCGAGGGCGACGAGCTCGCCCTCGGGGGTCATGACGAAGCTCCCGCCCGTGTAGACCTGCTCGCCGTAGCCCCCGAGCCCACCCACGGCGACGACCCAGGCGCCCGTGGCGGCGGCGTCGGCGGCGAAGCGCCCTCCCAGGACGTTTGCGCCAAGGGGGGAGCTGGGGTCGTCGGCCGCATAGGGATAGGGCGAGAGGAACACCACCGCGTCCAGGTCGCGGTCATGGTCGTCGTAGTCGTCCAGGTCCTCGTAGCTCAGGGCGAGCCCCAGACGGAGGCCGGAGAGCTCGAGCACCGGAGGAGGCGCCGACGTCGACGCCTCCTCCGACGCGCCACCTGGCACCCCAAGCGAGACGTCGCCCGACCAGGCGGGCACCCCGAGCGGCACCACGCGGCCCCGCTCGAGGAGGAAGGCCTCGGCCTGGGAGACGTCGCCGAGGCTCATGACGGCGGGCACCACGCAGGGACAGGCGACCTCGCGGGAGAGGTCGGAGAGCGCCAGCAGAAGGCTTGAGGCGAAGGGCTCCTGGTCGGCGGGGGCGGTCGTGCCCTCCGGACCCGAGAGCAGGGGCAGGGGGAAGAGCAGGAGGTCGACGCCCCTTGCCGCGGCACGCTCGGAAAGGGCAGCCACCCTGCCCGGAGTGCCCAGCAGGTCGCCTGGCCTGCTTCCCATCTGGGCGATTCCCATCCTCATCCGACCTACCTCCGATCACGTTCCCGGCCGCCTGGGGCCGGGCGGCGAAAAGGAGGCGCGGCGACCCCGATGCGAGGCCGCCGCGCCGACGTTGCAGCTGCCAGAGCCTGGCCTACGCTTCGGCCTTCCAGAGGCCGTGGAGGTTGCAGTACTCGTAGGCGGTGAAGGCGCCGGCGGGCTTCGCGAAGGTCGCCTGGGGCTTCATGCCGGGCTTCAGGTACTTGACGGTGACGCCGTCCTCGGTGGCCAGCGCGATGAACTGGATGTAGTGCTCCTCGAGCATGGGGTGCTCGACGGAGCCGACGGTAACGACGACCTGGTCGCCCTCGACGCTGACCTGGGGGACGTGCTTCTCGGTGGCGGCGTCGGTGGAGCCGGCGACGAGCTCCTCCATGGGGGAGCCGCAGCAGCTGAGGGTGCCACCGCCCCTCCTGATGAGGGCGACGATGTTCCCACAGGTGTTGCAGCGATAGAACTTGGCCTCAGGCATGGCTCATCCTCTCTTCTCTGCCCACGCTCGTCGAGCAGGTGGCCCCTACCACCTCGGGCATCGCTTCCATTATGCCCCCGCGCGCACGCAGCTATGCGCAAGAAATGTCAGTAATCTCATAACATTATTGGCATGGCCCCCTAGGCGACGCGCACTCCCCCGCCCGAGCCCACCAGGTCCTCGACCTCGGCCATGAGCACCATGTTGCGCGCGTCGACGCGGGCGGGAAGCTCCATGCGCATCAGGTCACCTCCCACCGCCTCGACCAGGAGCTCCACCCTATCCATCCCGGAATAGCGGGCGAGGATGGCCTGGAGCTGCTCCATGCGCGCCATCGAGAGCATCCGCGAGCTCATGCTGACCTCGATCACCTTGGGCCGGTTGGTCTTCTCGCTGAGCTCCATCGACACGATGGAGCTCGCGATGATCTGGTTGCCGCGGTCCCCACGCTCGAGCTTGCCCGTGACCTTGATGAAGACGTCGCCCATACGCTCGCCGGTCTCGGGGTCCACGTCCCCCTCCAGCGCCGCGGCGCACTCCTTGTAGGTCTTGGGGAAGACGACGAGGGATATCTCGCCCTCCATGTCCTCGAGCGTGACGATGGCCATCTGGTCGCCGTTCTTGGTGACCTTCTTGGCTACGCCGCCCGTGGGCACCATCCCCGCGAGCCGAATGGGCTTGCCCTCGGGGACTCGGAAGCGGGTGGAGCTGCCGCCCGTGAAGGGGTCGACCACCTCCTCCGACTCCTCTATCTCGGCGATGGTGTAGTCGCGCGCCTTCGAGAGCGCGTACTCGAAGGGCCTGAGCGGGTGGTCCGAGACGTAGATGCCCAGCACCTCGTGCTCCTGGGCGAGCTTGGTGTGGCGGTCCCACTCGTCACCGTTCGCGGGGGGCACCTCGTCCTCGAAGCCCGAGCCCTCGACGTCGGCGAACATGTCGAAGAGGGAGCTCTGTCCGCAGGCGCGGTCCTTCTGGCGCTTGGCGGCGGCGTCGATGATGTTGCTGGGGTCGTTCTTGTCCACGAAGCTCATCATCTGCTTGCGGGGATAGCCGGTCGAGTCGAAGGCGCCGCTCTTTATGAGCGCCTCGACCACGCGACGGTTGGCCTGGCTCGAGTCGACGCGGTCCACGAAGTCGTGGAGGCTCTTGAAGGGTCCCCCCTGGCTGCGCTCGGCCATGATCGCGTCGCCCACGCCCTCGCCCACGCCGCGGATGCCCGCGAACCCGAAGCGGATGCCCTCGGGCGTCGCCGTGAAGTCCTTGCCCGACTCGTTGATGTCGGGCGGCAGGACCTGGATGCCCTCGTGCCTGCAGGAGCTGACGTAGTGGACGATCTTCTCCGTCTTGCCCATGTAGCTGGTGAGGACCGACGCCATGTACTCGCGGGGAAAGTACGCCTTGAGCCAGGCGGTCTGCATGACCAGGATGGCATAGCCCGCCGAGTGCGACTTGTTGAAGGCGTAGGAGGCGAACTCGAGGACGTCGTCCCAGATGCGCTGGGCGGTCTCCCTCTCGTAGCCATTCTCCACGGCGCCGTTCATCCAGTGGTCGTAGGTCGTCTCGTCCTTGCCGTTGTCCCAGTGGAACACGGTGCTGGTGAGGAGCTTGATCTTCTTCTTCGCCACGGGCTTGCGGATGCGCGAGTCGGACTCGCCGGCGGAGAAGTTGGACATCTTCACCGAGATCTGCATGACCTGTTCCTGGTAGACGATGGTGCCATAGGTCTCGTCCAGGATGTCGGAGAGACGGTCGTCGTAGAAGACGACGGGCTCCTTGCCGTTCATGCGGTTGATGTAGCTCGTGACCATGCCAGCGCCGAGGGGGCCGGGACGGTAGAGGGCGATGAGTGCGACGATCTGCTTGTACTCCTTGGGCTGCATGTTCTTGATCGTCGCCGTCATGCCCGCGGACTCGACCTGGAAGACCCCGGCCGTGTGCCCCGAGCCCAGGAGCTCGTAGATCTTGGGGTCGGAGAAGTCGATCTTGTCCACGTCGATGTCCACGTGGGTCGCCCCGTCCCTCAGGCAGGCGCGGACGGCGTCGGGGATGTCCTCCTCGCTGGCGAGGCCGGGATGGCTGCGCCTGATGTTGGCCAGGGCCTTGTTGATGACGGTGAGGGTCCTCAGGCCGAGGAAGTCCATCTTGAGGAGGCCCATGTCCGCGACCGAGTGTCCCTCGTACTGCGTGATGGTGACGTTGCCCTTGGTGTCGAGCTTCGTGGGCACGTGGTCGGTGACGGGAGTCGGCGCGATGAGCGTCGCGCAGGCGTGCACGCCCTCGCCGCGGGTCATGCCCTCGATCGAGAGAGCTGCGTCGATGATGCGGTGGGCGTCCGCGTCCTTCTGGTAGGCCTCCTCGAAGTCCGGCGAGTACTGGTCGGGATGCTTCTCGGTTTTGTGGAGGGCGCAGGGCAGCGACAGCTTTGGGTCGTTGGAGAGCATCTTGGAGAGGCGCTGGCCCACGTAGACGGGAAACCCCAGCACACGCGCCGCGTCGTTGATGGCCTGCTTCGCCTTGATCGTGGAGTAGGTGATGACCTTGCAGACGCGGTCCTCGCCGTACACCTCGCGCACGTGGGCGAGGACGTCCTGGAGGTGCTCGTCGTCGAAGTCCATGTCGATGTCGGGCATCTCGGAGCGCTGGGGAGAGAGGAAGCGCTCGAACATGAGGCCGTTCTCGAGCGGGTCGAAGGAGGTGATGTTCATGGCGTAGGCGACGATGGCCCCGGCGGCGGAGCCGCGGCCCGGGCCCACGCCGATGCCGTTGTCCTTGGCCCACTGCACGTAGTCCTGGACGATGAGGAAGTAGTTGGCGAAGCCCTTGTCGCAGATGATCTTGTACTCGTACTCGAAGCGCTCACGCACGTTGATGCCGCCGATGACCACGTTCTCCCAGTCGTCGCCGTAGCGCTTCGCGAGGCCGCGCTCGCACTCCTCCCTGAAGCGCGCCTCGGCCGTCTCGCCCTCGCGAAGTCCGGGGTACTGGGGCAGGTACATGTTGGCCCAGTCGATCTCGAAGTCGCACTTGGCGGCGACCTCGAGGGTGTTGTCGCAGGCCTCGGGGATCCATGAGAAGAGCTCGCGCATCTCCTCCTCGCTCTTCATATAGAACTCCGTGCCGTCCATGCGCATGCGGCCGGCGTCGTCGAGCGTGGTGGCCTTGCCGATGCACGAGAGGATGTCCTGGGTGGGGGCGTCCTCGCGAGAGAGGTAGTGGAAGTCGTTGGTGGCGATGACCTTGACGTCCAGCTCGCGCGCCATCTTCACCAGGTACTCGTCGAGCCTGCGGTCGTCCCAGCCGTTGCGGAAGCTCAGGCCGTGGTCCTGGATCTCCATGTAGAAGTCGTCGCCGAAGATGTCCTTGAAGGTGCGCGCCCACTCGCGCGCGCCGTCGAAGTCGCCGTCCAGCACGCACTGCTGGATGATCCCCTGGACGCAGGCGCTCTGGCAGATGAGGCCCTCGTGGAACTCCCTCAGCATGGCCAGGGTGGTGCGCGGCTTGTAGTACATCATCTCGTGCCCCGCGGCCTTCGACATGCAGCGGATGAGGTTGACGTAGCCGGTCTCGTTCTTGGCCAGGAGTATGAGGTGGTAACGACGCTGCTTGGTGCCGCGCTCGATGCAGTCGTCCGTGATGAAGTACGCCTCGCAGCCGAAGATCGGCTTGACCTTCAGCTCGGGGCGGTTCGCCCTCACCGCCGCGATGTCATGGCCCGACTCCTCCCAGACCCTGCAGTCGGACTCCCACTGCGCATGGGGCAGGTCGCAGGCGGCGGCACCGAGCTCGTCCGCCTCTGGCTCCTCGAGCTCCCAACCCTTCTGGAAGCACTCGATGTCGTGCTTCCACTGCCTCATGCCCAGGGCTCCGTCGTTGTACTTGCGGCACTCGAGGTCGAGGTTGGGGATCCCGAAGAGGTAGCCGTGGTCCGTAAGGGCGACGGCGGGCATCCCGAAGTCGACGGCGCGCTTCACCATGTCCGGTATGCGGGTGGCGCCGTCGAGGATGGAGAAGTCGGAGTGGTTGTGCAGGTGGACGAACGCCATGGTTGCTGCTCTCCAGACTGCCTCGTGACCAAGGGCGAACGGTGACGGACGCGCGAGGGTCGCGAGGCCTCGGGTAAGGTGCGCCTCTGCTCTGCTTGCCGCCGGAGGCGTCGGCGTGGCTTTTGGCCACCCATGATAGCCGATGGGCCAGGACGGTCGGGCCTAGTTCAGGGGAGAGGGGCCTCCCCCGAACTCGTAGCGCAGGACGAGCGGCTGGCCGCCGCCGGCCTCGAGCTCCACGCAGACGAAGGCGCATTCCACCTCGTCGAAGCCCTCCCCCAGGAGCACGTTGGCATAGAGGCCCGCCTGCATCCTGTGGCGCTCGAGGAGCTCCTGGGAAGGGAGGCCCGCGTCTCCGGTCTTGTAGTCGACCACCAGCGCCCGGGGGCTGCCGGGGTCGAAGCAGAGGAGGTCGATGGCACCCTCCACGTAGCTCCCGAACCTGGACTCGACCTTCCTGAAGAAGGGCTGCTCCGCCCTGAGGCACGCGTGCGAGAGGGCCTCGCTCCTGATGTCCGACCCCTCCCAGCGCTCGAGCGCTGCCTCAAGCCTGTCGCACTGCCGGGGCGAGAGCCGCCAGTAACGCTCCGTCTGGGCGACGCGCTCGGGCGAGGGGGACGAGGCCGACTCGACCATGGCCTGAGCAAGCTGGTGGAAGGCGGAGCCCAGGCTCGTCGCCCGGTCGGCATCGGCCTCCGCGCCATCGGACGGGCCAGGCTCCTCGCAGTTCCCCTCGACGTCGCAGGAGAGGAGCGCGGTGGCCTCGTCCCGCCCCCCTCCCCCCAGCGCGTCAAGCTGCCGCCGGGCGGAGGAATAGCTGAAGACGCCCGCCCGGGGACTCCAGCCACGCGCCGACTCGCCCCGCACGGCGAGACCGTCCTCGACGGCGACGTCGTAGCTGACGAAGGGGGACGGCTCCTCCCCTGCCTTCGGGCCGTCCCCCAGGGCACCCAGCTCGCGGGGGGACCCGGCCCCCCCGTCGTCGAGCAGGCAGCCCCCCTCGGGTCCCGGCACGAGGGAGGTCACCCTCAGCGCGGCGGGCTCGCTGCCGCCGTATTCGACGAGCCCGTCGTGCTCCCCGGGCTCCGGCAGCCCCTCCCCGAAGAGGGCGCGGCACACCCCGGAGGCGAGGAGCGGCCTCAGGCTCCCGTCCTTCGACATCTGGGCCGAGACCCCCAGGACCACCGCCTCCCTCGCGCGCGTGAGGGCGACGTAGAGCAGCCGGGCGCGCTCCGCCGCCTCGCCCTCCTCCGAGCTCGTGAAGAGCCTCCTCGCCCAGTCCACGCAGTCGGTGCAGGAGGCGTCGTCCTCGGGGGCGTCCCGGCGGAGCCACGACGAGTCCGCCTCGGGCGGGATCAGGGCGGCCAGCACGGAGCCGGAGCGGTTCTCGCAGCAGACGCCCTTGGAGGGGGGCGCGTCGTTGCCCCAGCACTCGCACGCCGCGACGACGGGGAACTCCAGGCCCTTGGAGGCATGCACAGTCATGACCTGCACCGGGCCGCCACCCCCGCCCACGAGCGAGGCGGGACCGAGCTTGCAGACCTCGAGCCAGCGGTCGAACTCGACGGACGCCTCGCAGACGCCGAGGCCGCCCTCGTCCACGAGCTCGCCCACGTGCCGCACGGCCGCGAGGGCGTTTGCCAGGCGGGCCTGGCCGTCGGGACCGCCGTCCTCGAGGCGGGCGACGAGGCCGGACTCGCGGAGCATCGCCGCGAGCACGTCGCGCACGGGCCAGCTCCCCAGCCTCCGGAAGGCGCGCACGACCAGCTCGCGGGCTGAGCGCAGCGCGGGAGAGGGCTCGAGGCCCGCGGGGAGGTCGAACGACATGAGGCCGGCGTCTATCCCCCGCTTCGTAAGGGCGTCCACCTCCTCCTGGTCGCGGGTCGCGAGGAGGAGGAGGTCGTCTGCCGAGAGGCAGAACATCTGGCTCGTGAGCACGGGGTAGAGCCCGTCCTGGGTGTCCCTGGGGTTGGCGAGGAGGTGCAGCAGCGCCGAGACGAGGCGCACCTCCTCGCTCCGCGAGAAGGTCGACCCGCCGCTCACCACGCACTCGATGCCGCGGGAGCGCAGGGCCTCGAGGTAGCTGCCGAGCCTGCTCATGCGTCCCAGGAGGAGGGCCACGTCGGAGGGCCTCTGGCCGGCGTCGATGTAGCACGCCAGGCGCTCGGCCACCCTGTCCGCCATCACGCGGGCGCGGTCCTGGGACGAGACCTGCGCCCTCCCCTGCCGCCTCGAGCACACGAGCTCCACGCTGACGCGGGGAAGCCCCCGCGCCGCGAAGCCGCTCGCGCGCCCCTCCCAGGCGACGAGGTCCATGAAGCGCGGGAGGAGTCCCCCTCCTCCCTCCTGGCCGCGTCCGAGGACGTGTGCCACGAAGCGCAGGACGTCGTCGTGGCTGCGGAAGTTGTTCTTGAGCTCCACCACCGAGGAGGGGGGCAGCGACGCCTGACGGTCGCGGAACACCTGCACGTCGGCGGCACGGAAGCGGTAGATCGACTGCTGGGCGTCCCCCACCGTGCAGAGGTGGCAGGCACCGGGCCCGCTCAGGAGCTCGATCATACGCACCTGCTGGGCGTTGGTGTCCTGGAACTCGTCCACCATGACCAGGCGGAAGCGCCGACCGTACTCTGCCGCGACCTCCGGATGCTCGCGGAAGGCGCGCAGGGTGAGCGAGAGCAGGTCGTCGTTGTCGAGGACCCCGAGCCCCGCCTTGAGTCCGGCGTAGCGACGGTCCACCTCGCGCGCGAGCTGGACGAGCTGGGTGCGGAAGCGCATCGCGCCAGCCATCTGCACGGCGAGCGCACAGTCGGCATAGGCGGCCTTGATCTGGGCGCCCAGCTCCCTCATCTTCTTCGACCTGTAGGCGTCGCCGGGCTTCCTTATGCGCCCGAAGGCCTCCGCGGCGTGCGCCGCGTCGCGCTGCGAGGGCGGGAGCGAGAGGAGCCTTCCCACCACCTCGAGGGAGTTCTGGAGGTTCGCGCGCTCCGCCTCGCCGGCCTTGGACGAGAAGGCCTTTGCCTCCTGTCCCAGGACGAGCGCCCTCTGCACGCAGTCGAGGTAGAGCGAGAGCTCCCCGAAGACGTCGGGGGCGGTCCCCGGGAACTCGACCGAGTCGAAGCCCTCCAGGGCCGATCCCGCCGCGTCGCGCAGGGTCCTGAGCATGCCGAACACCGTGGCGGCGCCGTCGATTCCGGCCCGCCCCCTGAGCTCGAAGCTACGCCTGAGCTCCGCGTAGGCGGGGTCGTCCTGGACGATGCCGCACACCTCGTCGATCGCCCGCTCGACCAGGTCCGCCGAGACGCCCTCTCCCGCGACCTTGAAGCCGGGGTCCAGGCCGAGGGCGAGAGCGTGCCTCCTCAGGATGCGCGAGCACATGCCGTGGATGGTGCTGATCCAGGCAGAGTCCACCTCGAGGGCATGGCCTGCCATGCCCCCCTCGCGCAGCCGGGCACGGATCTTCTCCTTTATCTCGTCCGCGGCCGCATGCGTGAAGGTGATCACCAGGACCTCGTCGAGGCTGTCGAGGTAGGGCGCCCCTCCCTCGCCCGAGCCGGGGGTGAGGGCCCACGCGACCCTCTCGGCCAGGGTGGACGACTTGCCCGACCCGGCCCCTGCGGCCACGAAGAGCGGCCTGTCGAGGGTCCGCGTGATGCGCTCTTGCTCCGGTGTCAGACGGCGTGCCACTAGGACAGCCTCCTCTCGCAGTTGGTGACGGGACACCACTGGCAGGCCTTGGCGTCGACGGGGTCGGCGCGGACGTCGCCCGCGAGCATGCGCCCTATCGCCGCGGCGACCTGCTCCTCGGTGGCGTCCAGCAGCTCCTCGAAGCCCAGCTGGCCAGGCCCCCCGCAGCAGCAGGAGTCGAGGCGGGCCTGCCTCGCGGGCCCCAGCACCTGGTCGGCGAAGTTGGCGTCGACCACCCCCGCGAGCTCGTGCTGGTCCACGCGCGACCCCCTGGTCGAGAGGTACATCGCCCCCGCCACCTTGAGGTCGGGCATCATGCGGCGGATGACCTGCGCGTAGATGAGGGCCTGCACCCTGCGCGGGAGCCTGAGCTCCCCCGGCCCGGGACAGCCCTCCCTCCCGAACACGTCGTACTCGGCGGCGAAGCCCGCAGCGCCCTTGTGCTTGTAGTCGATCACCACGGCGCAGCCGTGCTCGTTCACGTCCACCCGGTCGACGCTGCCCACGAAGTCGGCGCCGGCATAGCTCACGTGCACGCTCTGGGGACGCCTCCCCCCAAAGCGGAGCTCGAAGTGGCGGGGCTCGAAGCCCTCGAGCACCCCCAGCTCGAACTCGACGGTGCTCAGGAGGTCGCGACGCAGGAAGTCGAGCTGCAGGCGCTCCCCGCTGTCATGCGGGACGAGCGATTGCGCGGCGACGGTGGTGGCCCGACGAAGCTGGTGGGCGAGGTGGTGGTCCACCTCGGTCAAGACGAGCTCGCGCATGTGCTCGAGGTTCTGCGGCGTGACCCGCGTTCCCGGGACGTACGACTGCCCCAGCAGCTCGAAGTCGGCCTCCCCGCCATCCCCGAGGAGCCCGGCGGCGCGGGCGGCCTCCGTCGCGAGCCTGCGGTGCGACACCTCCAGGACGCGGTGAGCGAAGCTTCCCATCTGGAGCGGGCCGAAGCCGGCGTCCACGCGGTCCAGGCCGAGCCTCCTGAGGGTGAACCACTTGTGGGGGCACTCCAGGTAGGACTCCATCTGGGAGGCGGAGAGGGACGGACGGCCCCCCGGCAGCTCGGCCTCGCCCGGACGGGGGACGACGATCATCCCGCGCAACCCCGGCGAGAGCATCGAGCCGGCCGCGACCGCGCGCGAGCCCTGCGGGGCGGGACGCGAGCCCTCCCCCGAGAGGCAGAGGCTCGCCTCGCCCTCCCCCATGCCGCGGACGCGGAGGGGACAAGGACCCTCGCCCTCGAAGCCGTAGCAGGCCAGCGCCTCGGTGAGCATGACTGCCGGATAGCCGACCGAGGCGTCCGCGGCATGGGTCGCGCGCTCGAGCAGAAGCGAGCTGCGCGCCGCGGCCACGGCGGAGGCGAACTGCGAGCGCGCGAGCTCGAGCGGGTCGTCGGAGCCGCCGAGGCCAAGCTTGGAGAGGAGCGCCTCGTACGCGTCGTCCCTGGGCGCGAGCGGGTACTCCGCCGCCGTGAGCCCCGAGACCAGGACGAGGTCATGGGAGGCGGGCTCGAGCCGGGCCGCCTCGGGGCGGGAGAGGAGCCTCACTCCCACCTGGGCCGCCTCGTCCCCCAGGACGAGGCGGCGGCGCAGCGCCTGCCTCCCCGCGAGCTCGGCGAAGAGGTCGCAGAGCTCGGAGAGCGACATGCCGGCCGGCGCCAGCCCCTTGCCCTTCCCGCGGCCCAGGCCGAGCTCGCTGACGCTACCGGAGACCGCCTGGAGGGAGCGCAGGCCGTCGATGCCGCGGAGCCGGGACTCGCCAGGCGTCCCCGGCCCCTCCCCCCGCGAGCGTGCGAGGTCGGCCTGGGCCTGGTCCGCCTCCTCCATGGCATGGGCGAGCAGCCCCGCGGCGTGACCGACCTGGCCGCGGAGTATCGCCGCCGTCGCCTGCTGGACCTCCGGACTGGTGCTGCGCTTGCGGCCGAGGGACTCGAGCAGCTGGCGCGGGGTGAGGGAGCGGTTCCCCCGCCAGCGGCGGTCGAGCTCCCACGCCTGCTGCCGTCCCATCCCGCTCGCGTCGCTCAGCAGGAAGTCCACGATGGGCCGGGGGGGCCACCAGGACATGTCGCCCAGCTGGGGCAGTGGCCTGCCGTCGGGACCCTGGACGGGCCCGGGCCAGCCGAGGTCGAGCTCGGAAAGGCGCGCGACCTCCCTTGCGAAGCCCAGGAACGCACGGACCTGGGGGATGCGGTCCAGGCGCACGGGGATGCTGGCCCGGACGCAGGCGCCGCGGGCGGCGAGCTTGGGCGCGAGCTCGGACCAGGCGCGGCCTACGTCGGGCACCACCACGGCAAGGCTCGCCGTCCCGGCATCGGCCGCCAGGGCACGTCCCCGCTCGAGGAGCTCGGCACACATGAGCTCCCCCTCGCTGAGGGGGCCCGACGCCTCGAGGAGCGCGACCCTGCCCGATGGCTCGAGCGCGCCCATGGAGGGCTCTCCCATGCGAAAGAGCCGCGCACGCAGTCCCAGGAGCTCGCCTGCCGCCGGCGCGCGATGCCCCTCGACCGACTCCTCCTCGGCAACCTCGACGCCGAGCTCGCGACAGAGCGCCACGACGGCGCGCGCGGACGATTCCGCGAGGGCCGTCGCGGGACCCCCGTCCGAACGCACCACCAGTACGAGCTCCCCCGCGCCCGCGAGGCGCGCGAGGAGGCGCAGGACCGAGGGGGGCGCCTGGTCGAACCCCGCCGCGACGACGCGCGGGTGGCTGCCATGAGCCTCGGCGAGTGCGTCGGGCAGGAGCCACATGGCCTCGCAGAGCTCCACGAGGCCACGGCGGCGGAGCGCCTCCCCGTACTCGCACACAAGCCCGCAGAGCTTGCGCTCCGCGCTCCCCAGGGCCCTCCATCGCGGGTCGCCCTGGTCCGGCGGCAGCTCGGGAAGGTGCTCGGAGCAGAGGCGAGCGAGGAGGTCCAGCGTGCCGCTGGTGCCGGCAAGGCCCTCGAGGGCGCCCTGGGACCGGGCGCGGTTGAGCAGGACGCGCAGAAGTGCGAGCCGTGCCGTGGCGTCGACGACGCGGCGTCCGTCACCCCACAGCCCCCAGCGCTCCTCCGCCCAGGCGACGGGGGTCGCCACCTGCAGGAGGTGGGGCGCGCGCGGGTCGTCCGCAAGCGCCCTCCTGCAGGCGAGCGCCTGATCGACCGAGGGCACGAGAAGGGTCGCCTCGGCGACGGCGGAAGTGGCGCCGAGCTCGCGCATGACGGGGGCGCCCAGGAGCCGGGGGTCGTCCGTGCGTATGAGCTTGAGTGGCATGTGCCCTCCCCTTCCTCGAACCGAACGGCCGCGCCTCGTCGCCCGTGCCGACGGGCACATGGTAGCGCGGGGGTGGGACGCCAAGCCATGGGCCCGCGGCAGGGAGCCGCGGGCCCATGGCGGTGCCGGATGGCGGTGCGCCCTACTCCCCGTCCATCCGGGCGAGCACGCGGCGGTACCCGCCCGCCTCGCCGTTCAGGCACTTCGAGACGCGGCTCACGGTGGTGGAGGACGCCCCGGTCTGGCGGGACACCTCGAGGTAGGACGCCCCGTCCCTCAGCATGGTGGCGACCCGCAGGCGGCGGGCCAGCTCCTCCGCCTCCTTCGGGCTCAGGAGGTCCTGGAGGAAGGCACGGGCCTCGGAGGGGTCGGACACCAGGCCGACCGCCTGGTACAGCCGCTCCGCGTCCGCGCTTCCGATCCTCTCGCTCGCACTCCGAGCCATGCGCCCCACCCTTCGCCATGGGCAGGACATCCGTGGCCTCCCCTGGCCGCCTACTTTACTCCATTAAAGCGAGAGGGGGCCTTGGCACGAGGCATGGCAGGAACCGGACCTGGGTATAACCAAGCCATCATAAGGAGGAAACCATGTCATTTCTCGGAACCTGGTTCGTCACCGCAATTGCCACCATGGCAGCGATCGCGCTGGTCCCCGGCATCGAGGCCGTGGGCGGCAGCTGGATGGGCCCGGCCATGTGCGCCCTCATGCTCGCCCTCGTCAACGCGACCGTGAAGCCCGTGGCGACGTTCTTCTCGCTTCCCCTCAACTTCCTGACGCTCGGCCTCTTCTCGCTGGTGATCAACGCCCTGATGCTCGAGCTCGCGAGCTACCTCTCGCGCAACGTCTTCCACGCGGGGATCCTCATCTCGAGCTTCGGCGCGGCGTTCTTCGGGGCCATCGTGATCAGCGTCGTCGCCAGCCTGGTGGGCGGCGTGACCGGGCTGCGCTAGGCGTCGCCGTCCGGGCGCGCCCCCCTCGCCCTGGGCAGGGGCGGCTGCCTCCGCGGAGCCTCGGCCTCCCCCTCCTCGCCCGCGAGCGCCAGGTGGTCGGCGACGTCTCGGACCAGCTCGCGGGCCTGGCGGGCGGCAGCCTCCCGCGCCTCGGCGACGCGCTCCCCCGCCGACGCCCGGTAGGCGTCCACGGTCGCCCCCACCAGCCTGCGCACGAGCTCGCGGCTCTGGTCGCTGACGGACACCGCGGCCGCGAGCACCGCCTGGATGCTCGGCGGCTGGAGCACCTCGTCGAAGGTGGTGGCACCCCCTGCGCCGAGCACGCCGAAGAGTTCGGAGACGAACTCCGCGCGGTGGTCCAGGTCGATCTGCGAGACCCAGGCCGCAATCGCCTCGTCCACCCTCCTCGCGTCGTCGTCCAGGCCCTCCGCCCTCGCCAGCCCGTCGGGCAGGCACTCCCAGGTCATGGGGTCGTGCTGCAGCATGCCGCTCCCGTCGCTTCGCACGAACGCGTGGGGGTCCTCGGGACGCGAGAGGAGCATGCCTATGACGCTGTGCTCGGGACAGACGTGATGGAAGCGGTCACCGAGGAGCGAGGACGGACTCTGGGGCATGATTTCGGGCGCCATGCCAGGGCCGTCGAAGCTGTACGCCTCGCGGATCCGCGGGCGCAGCCCCTCGGGGCAGGAGAGCGCGGCGAAGGCGACCAGGTTCCCGCCCTTCGAGTGCCCACCGAAGTAGGCGTCCCTCCCCCGGGCCGCAAGCCCGCGCAGGGCCTCCGCGCAGTAGGCTGCCGCGCGCCTCTGGGCCTCGGTCACCGTGAAGCTCAGCATGAAGTCCTCGCGCCAGCCCACGAGGGTCGAGTCGGTCCCCCGCAGGGACACGAACTCGTCCCCGTCCGGAAGCGTCGCGCGGAGGGCGGCGAACTGCAGCGAGCTCCCCTCGTCGATCTGGTCCACGTAGTCGTGGAGCACGAGGTCGCCGAAGCGCCTCGACGAGGCGAGGTGGCGGAGGTACTCCGCGTCCAACGTGGCAAGCGAGCGCACGCGGCCGGACACGTCCTCGCCCGCCTCGTCGGCCAGCGCGAGGCAGGCGGCAGAGAGGCTCACGCCGCCAGCTCCCGGCCCGGGGACGAACCCCGTGAAGTCGAGGTAGCTCAGGCACGAGAGCACGAGCGCGTCGACCTCGTTGAGGGGGCGCTCGTCGAAGCGGAGGTCGCCCCTCCAGGCAAGATAGTCGTTCATGTGGAACATGCGCTGCCCCCTCTTGTGTCGCCTTCGCCCGCGTGGCCCCCAAGACGGAGGCGGCCCGTCTTGGCTCTTGCCCCTGGGGCGCCGTCGTGGCCGCGCGCCGGCCCCAGACGGGAGACGGCCGCGCCCAGGGGCGATCGGCGCCCTGGCACGTCTAGAATGCAAGGATACGGGAGAGGGCCAGACCATGGGCGCGAGGGGAGAGGGGCTTCCATGAGGCGCGGACGAAGGGGACGCCACAACTTCCTGAGCTTCCTGCTCTGGATGCTCATGCTGCCCCTCCTGGGGCTCCTGGTCCTGCGCATGCTGCCCCTGAGCCACGCGCAGGGACGCGCCGTCCCCGAGCTGACCTCCTTCGTGATCTGGACCCTTCCCGCCTTCGCCTTCGTCCTCGCGCTCTCCCTCCTCTGGCGGCGCAGGAACCTCGCCGCGCTCTCCCTCGCGGCTGCGGCCCTGGTGGTCGTCTGGCACCTGGGCTACTTCCTCCCCACGCAGACCGTGTCGGAGGCGGCGGTCGAGGCCACGAGCCCCTCTGACGTCGACGCCCCCGTCGCGGACGACGACTACCTCAGGCTCATGACCTTCAACACGAGGAACGGCAGGGCGGATGCGGCCGCGCTGGTCCGGGCCGTCAGGGAGAGGCGCGTCGAGGTGCTCGCCTTACAGGAGGTGAGCTGGACCTTCCTGGACGAGCTGGGCGAGTCGGGCATCCACGAGCTTCTCCCCCACTACGTCCTGGGTGAGGCCTCCGCCACGGACAACGGCGGCATCAACGCGATCTTCTCGCTGCAGCCCCTCTCGCACACGAGCTCGAACCTCATGCCCACCGAGTCCTCTGCCCTCGCCGCGGGCACCGTGACCCTGGGCGAGCGTCGGCTCCGCTTCGTGAGCACGCACCCCAACTCGCCCCATCTGGGAGGGCAGGGCCTCTGGAGCGAGGGACTGGCGAGCGTGTCGGAGCTGGCAGGCTACGACAACGCCTACGTGATCATGGGGGACTTCAACGCGACCTGGGACCACGTCGGCTTCAGAAAGCTTCTGGGGGACAGCTTCCTGGACGCGGGAGAGGCCGCGGGCGAGGGACTCCACCTGAGCTTTCCCGCCAACTCGGTCATCCCTCCCCTAATCGAGATAGACCACATCGTCTACAGCAAGGGGGCGGGCATCGCGGTCGGCCAGCTCGAGACCCTGCAGATCGCGGGCAGCGACCACCTCGCCCTGCTCGCGACCCTCGAGGCCTCGTAGGCACGCCGTGGGGAAGGGGGGCGGCCCCATGGACCGCCCCCCTCGCAGGTGACGATGGTGGCGAGGCCTACGCCATGATCTTGCGGAAGAGCCCCTTGACCGCCTCGTGGTCGGCCTCGCGGGGGTTGCCGGGGTAGCAGGCGTCGGCGAGCGCGTCGTCGGCGAGCCGGTCCAGGTCCTCCTCGACCAGGCCGTCGCAGGTCTTGG
>NZ_DBEZHV010000003.1:0-61215 GCF_048189965.1 Olsenella phocaeensis
GTCGCGGCTCGCGGGCCTCGCGACGGCCCTCGCCCTCGCCGGGGCCCTCGTGGCCTCGTGCCTTCCCGGCTGCGCGGCACGCCCGCAGGTGGACGCCGGCTCCCCGCGCTGCGTGTCTGCGGACGTCGCGGCGGGAAGCGAGCTCACGGAGTCCTCCCAGTACGTGGAGGTCCGCCTCGGCTTCGACGGGGACGTCGAGGTCGTCGGCGACGCCGTCGCGGACCTCGACGTCCTCGTGGACGGCAGGGAGGCCAACCCCCGCGCCGTCCAGGCGCGGGCGTGGGCGGACGGCAGGACGCTGGTCGTGCGGCTGGCCCCCACCCCTGCGGCGGACGGGTCGAGGCCGTCGGTGTACTTCGCGCTCTATGGGGGGCTCGTGTCCGTTGCGGCGCGCTCGGAGGACGGCGGCCTGCCCCACGTGCGTGCCACCGGAGGGCCGTCGAGTGCCGTCATTCCCGGCCGCGTCTCGTTCACGGCCCCGTCGGGCGTGCGGGTGGGCGACGTCGAGTCCGTGCCCGCCAGCGCCGAGGCGGGCACGCCCGCCACCGTGTCGTTCGACGTGGAGAGCCCCGCCCAGCTGCGGTGCTGCACCTGGTTCAGCTTCGGCGATGGCGTGCCCATGGTGATGATGCACAACCACGAGTTCCTGCGCGACACGCCTCGGACCTGCGCCCTGCGGCTGGCCGACACCATCAACGCCGACGCGGCCGGGACCCTCTGCGCCCATGCGTGCGGCACGCGCGTCGAGGTGAGCATGCCCGCCGCCACGGACGGGAGGTCGCTGGGCGTCGAGGTGGTGGAGGGGCGGGACGTAGACCCCTCTGGCGGGGGGCTCCTGTGAGCGCGCGCGGGGCCGTCCCGCGCCGCCGTCCCGGCCGTGCGGCGGTCGCGATCGCCGTCCTGGTGGCTCTGCTGCCCGTCCTCCTCGTCGCCTCGATGGCCCTGGGGCGCTACGGGGCGGTCGAGCTGGCCTCGCCCTCCCTCCTCCTGCGGGACCTCGACCCCACGGCGGCGAACGTCCTCGTGCGCCTCCGCCTTCCGCGCGTCGTCACGGCCGCCTGCGTGGGGGCCATGCTCGCCATGTCGGGCTGCGCGTACCAGGGGCTCTTCCGGACCCCCATGGTCTCGCCGGACATCCTCGGGGCCTCGGCGGGGGCGGGGTTCGGCGCCGCGCTGGGGATCCTGCTCTCGTTTGGCCCGCTGGGCGTGCGGCTGACATCGTTTCTCCTCGGCGTCGCCGCGGTGGCGTTCGCGTACCTCATCTCCAGGGGCGCCTCGCAGGGGGCGGGCAGGACGCTGGTGCTCGTGCTGTGCGGCATGGTCGTGCAGAGCCTGTTCACGGCCCTCACGTCCGCCGTGAAGTTCGTCGCGGACCCCAACTCCCAGCTGCCCGAGATCACGTTCTGGCTCATGGGGGGCCTCTCCGGCGTCCGCGTCCAGAGCGTCCCATGGGTCCTCGTCCCCCTCCTGGTGGGCGGGACGGCCCTGTTCGCGCTCAGGTGGCACCTGGACGTGATGACCATGGGGGACGACGAGGCGGCCGCCATGGGCGTGGACGTGAGGCGCACGAGGCTCGCCGTCGTCCTCGCGGCGACGCTGATGACCTCAGCGGCGGTCTCGGTCGCGGGCATGGTGGGCTGGGTGGGCCTCATCGTGCCCCACATGTCGCGGTTCCTGGTCGGTCCCGACCACCGCGTCCTCGTCCCGGCGTCGGCGCTGCTGGGGGCGAGCTTCCTTGTGGTGGTGGACGACGTGTGCAGGAGCGTGTACACGACGGAGATACCCCTCTCCATCCTGACATCGCTCATCGGGGCGCCGCTGTTCGTGTATCTGGTCTCGAGGAGGGGGAGGGCATGACCATGGGAGCAGGAGGAGAGCGGGCGGCCGGGAGGGGCGGTGCGGCAGGGTCCCGCGCGCCATGGGGGTCGTCCCTCGGCCGGCGCGAGCTCGTCCTGGGCGCGGTGCGCCTCGCCGCCTGCACGGCGGCGTCCTGCCTGCTGCCGGCGTCCCTTGCCGGCTGCTCGCTGCCCGGCGGCCCCACGCGCGGCGTGACCGACATGGGCGGGCGCGAGGTCCGCGTGCCCATGGAGGTGGACCGCGTGTTCTGCAGCAATCCCATAGGGACCGTGGACCTGTACCTCCTCGACCCCGACTGCCTCGTGGGTTGGAACTTCCTTCCGGTGGGGGACAACCGCAGGTACATACCCGAGCGCTACCTCGACCTCCCGCCCCTCGGGGTGTGGATGGGCGCGGGAGCCACCCCCAACCCCGAGGAGATCCTCCGCCAGGGGCCGCAGGTCATCCTCTGCCACTGGACCGCCGACGACGCGGGCCGCGAGATGACCGACGCGGTCGCCGACGAGACGGGCGTGCCCACGCTGCTCGTGGACTACGACATCAGGTCGTGCGCGCAGATGTACAGGTACGTGGGCGGGCTCCTGGGAAGGGAGGCGCGCGCCGAGGAGCTGGCGGCCTACTGCGAGGACAGGCTCGCGTACATACGCGCCTGCGCGGACGCGGTTCCCGAGTCCGAGCGCAAGTCCATCTACCTGGCCCAGGGGATGGACGGCCTCACCACGGACCCGGTGGGGAGCATGCACGTGACCGACGCGCTCGAGCTGATCGGGGTCGCCAACGTGGCGGACATGCCGGGGACGGCGGGGCGGGGGATGGGGATGCCCACGGTCAACCTGGAGCAGGTCATCTCCTGGGACCCCGACGCGGTGCTGGTCAGCGAGTTCAGCATGTCCAACGAGGAGGGCGCTGACCTCTACGGCCGGATCTGCGCGGACCCCGACTGGCAGAACGTCCCGTGCGTGCGCAGGGGGGCGGTCCACAGGCTCCCCCAGTCGCCCTTCGCGTGGTTCGGCCGCCCGCCCTCGGTCGTGAGGCTGCTGGGATGCCTGCTCGTCCTGCGCCTGCTGTACCCGGAGCGCACGGCCGACCTCGACCTGGTGGGCGAGACGCGCGAGTTCTACGGCCTGTTCCACCGCGTCGACCTCTCGGAGGACGAGGCGCGCGAGATCCTCTCGTCCGTCGGGGGCGCTGCCTGAGCAATCGGGCGGCACCACCCGCTGTGCACAATCGCACGACGGCATGCTGCTACCATTCTTCTTGTATCTTCCGTGGCAGCACCGGCGGCATCGCCGTACGGGGTCCATGAGCAGGGGAGAGTAGATGAAGTACTTTGGCACCGACGGCTTCCGCGGCCGCGCGAACGAGGGCCTCAACGTCGAGCACGCCTACAAGATCGGCCGCTTCGTCGGCTGGTACTACGGGGCTCGCCAGGCTCGCAAGGCGCGCATCGTCATTGGCAAGGACACCCGCCGCTCCAGCTACATGTTCGAGAGCGCTCTGGTGTCGGGCCTGGTCGCCTCGGGCGCCGACGCCTACATGCTGCACGTCATCCCCACGCCCGGCGTCAGCTACGAGACCGTGGACGGCCAGTTCGACTGCGGCGTCATGATTACCGCCTCGCACAACCCCTTCACCGACAACGGCATCAAGCTCGTCAACTCCGAGGGCTACAAGATGGACGAGGACGTCCTCGAGGAGGTCGAGCGCTACATCGACGGCGAACTCGAGCTCCCCCTCGCCACGGGCGAGGCCATCGGCTGCACCGTCGACTACATGCAGGGCCGCAACCGCTACATCGCCCACCTCATCGCCAGCGCCAACTTCTCGCTCCAGGGCGTCAAGGTGGGCCTGGACTGCGCCAACGGCGCCGCGAGCTCGGTGGCCAAGCCCGTGTTCGACGCGCTGGGCGCCGACGTCCGCGTGATCAACAACGCCCCCAACGGCTTCAACATCAACGTCGACTGCGGGAGCACCCACATCGAGCGTCTGCAGCGCCACGTCGTGGAGCAGGGGCTGGACGTGGGCTTCGCCTACGACGGGGACGCGGACCGCTGCATCGCGGTGGACGAGAGGGGACGCGTCGTGGACGGCGACCTCATCCTCTACGTCTGCGGCAAGTACCTGCACAAGCACGGGCGCCTCGCGGGCGGCACCGTGGTGCCCACCGTCATGAGCAACTTCGGCCTCTTCCGCGCCTTCGACGAGGCGAACCTCCAGTACGAGACCACGGCCGTGGGCGACAAGAACGTCTATGCCTGCATGCGCCAGAACGGCTACTCGCTGGGCGGCGAGCAGAGCGGCCACATCATCTTCGGTGACATCGAGCGCACGGGCGACGGCATCATGACCAGCCTGCGCGTGATGGAGGTCATCCGCGCCGAGCGAGAGAGGCTCTCCGTCCTCTGCGCGCCGGTCAAGCTGTACCCACAGCTCCTGGTCAACGTGCGCGTGAGCGACAAGGAGGCCGCCATGGGCTCGCCCGAGGTCAAGGCCGCGGTGGCCGAGGCCGAGCGCTTCCTGGAGGGCAACGGTCGCGTGCTCGTGCGCGCAAGCGGCACCGAGCCCCTGGTGCGCGTGCTTGCCGAGGCGCCGGAGGACGCCCTCTGCCGCCAGGCGGACGACATCGTGCTCAAGGCCCTGGAGCCCTTCAAGGCCTAGGCCGACAAAGCGCCACGGGGACCGCCCGACGGGCTCGTGGCCCATGCCCCTCTCGCCTGACTTTGCCCATGCGAGAGGGGCTTGTCCTACGTGCTGGTAGAATGGCCAGACAGCACGGAAACGCAACGCAATCGGAGGTGTCACATGTGCGGAATCGTCGGCTACACGGGACGAAGGCAGGCTGCCGAGTTCCTTCTCTCGGGTCTTGCCGCCCTCGAGTACCGTGGCTACGATTCCGCCGGCATCGACGTGATGGCGTCCGACGGCGAGCTCCATGGCGTGAAGTGCGCCGGGCGCGTGGCCACTCTGGTCGAGCGCTGTAGGACGGCCAACCTCACGGGCACCACCGGCATCGCCCACACGCGTTGGGCGACCCACGGTGCCCCCACCGACCGCAACGCCCATCCGCACCTCGACTGCGACGGGCGCATCGCCATCGTCCACAACGGCATCATCGAGAACTTCCGCGAGCTTCGCTCCCAGCTCAGGCTTGCGGGCCACCAGTTTGCGAGCGACACCGACTCCGAGGTCGTGGCGCACCTGGTGGAGGACGCCTGGAAGGGCCCCGCCAAGGGTGATTTGCTGCGCGCCGTGCGCTACGCGTGCCGCCGCCTCCAGGGCTCTTGGGCCCTGGTCGTGGAGTGCTCCGACGTCCCCGGCCAGCTGGTCGTGGCCCGCAAGGGCTCGCCGCTCGTGCTCGCCTCGACGGAAGACGGCGCCTACGCGGCGTCGGACGTGATGCCCCTCTCGCCCGTGTCATCCGACGTCATCCAGCTCGAGGATGACCAGTTCGCCCTCCTGCGCGCGGACGGGACGGTCGAGGTCTTCGACGACGAGGGCGAGCTGGTGGCCCATCCCAGCACGCTCAGGATCGACTGGGACGCCTCCGCCGCCACCTTGGGCGGACACGCCGACTTCATGGCAAAGGAGATAAGCGAGCAGCCCGAGGCCATCGAGCGCCTCCTCAAGGGCCGCCTGGGCGAGCACGGCATCGAGCTCGACGAGCTCAGCATGACCTCCGAGGAGCTCGCAGGCATAGACCGCGTGTACGTCGTCGCCTGCGGCACCTCCTACCACGTGGGGCTCATCGCCCGGAGCATGATCGAGGACTGGGCGCACGTCCCCGTCTTCTGCGAGTACGCCTCGGAGCTCAACTACAAGGACCCGCTCGTGAGCGACCGCACGCTCTGCGTGGTCATCACCCAGTCGGGGGAGACGGCCGACACCCTCACCGCCGCCCGCCGCATGAGGGCCTTGGGCTGCAAGGTCTTCGCGATCACCAACGTCCTGGGGTCCAGCGCCGCGCGCGAGAGCGACGGGACCCTCTACGTGCAGGCCGGGCCAGAGATCTGCGTCTGCTCGACCAAGGCCTACACGGCGCAGATGGTCGCGGCGGCGCTCCTCGCCCTGAGGCTCGCGCTCGCCAACGGGTCCATGGACCTCGACGAGGTGCGTCGGCACTTCGACAACCTCGAGGCCCTGCCGGACCTCGTGCGCGAGGTCATCGCGCGCCGCTGGCAGGACAAGTGCGCCGCCCGGCACTTCCGTCGGGCCGCCTCCGCCCTCTTCCTGGGGCGCGGGGTCAACGCCACGACCGCCTACGAGGGAGCGCTCAAGCTCAAGGAGGTCAGCTACCTCCACGCCGAGGCCTACCCCGCCGGCGAGATGAAGCACGGGCCCATCGCCCTGCTCGAGCCAGGCTTCCCCGTGGTGGCGATCGTCCCCGCCGACCACGTGCACGACAAGACCGTGTCCAACATCCAGGAGGTCATGGCCCGCGGCGCCACCTGCGTCGCCGTGGCCACCGACGGCGACGAGGCCGTGGGCGCCCTCTGCGAGGACACGCTCTGGATTCCCGAGGTCCCCGAGGAGAAGCTCGTGCCCATCGTCGCCATCGTCCACCTCCAGCTTCTGGCCCGCTATGTCGCCCGCGCGCGCGGCTGCGACGTGGACAAGCCGCGCAACCTGGCCAAGTCGGTCACGGTGGAGTAGCCATGGCGTCGGCGGGAGTGGGCTTCTCCATGCTCGAGGTCGCGCGCATGGAGCGTGCGCTCGAGAGGCATCCCTCCTTCGCGGGAAGGGTGTTCTCCGAGGACGAGCGGTCGCACTGCGCCGCGACGTCCCGCCCCGTCGGACACCTCGCCGCCCGCTTCGCGGCGCGCGGGGCGGTGGCCCGCGCCCTGGGCGTGACGGACTCCGGCCCCTTCCTGGGACTGCACGACGTCGAGGTGGAGCTGGACTCCGCGGGCAGGACCCAGGCGAGGCTCGCGGGGACGGCGCTCGCCCTGGCCCGCGAGCAGGGGGTGAGCGAGATTGCGCTCTCGCTCTCGCTCACCAGGGAGATCGCCACCGCAAACGCCGTCGCGGTGAGCGATGCGGTACGCCCCCGCGCTGACGAGGGGCCCGATGCCGCCAAGCAGATGCAGGCCTCGTTCAAAGCGGCACGGTCGGTCATCGACGAGCTCGAGCTCCTCCAGGGCGGCGGGGGAGAGCTGCCCCTCTCCGAGCCTGCGGGCCCAGGGCCAGGGGAGTCGGGCGACGTGACGGATGAGGTGGACGTGCAGACGGAAGCTGCCGGGGAGGCCGCGGGCTCGCCAACGCTCCCCGGCATCGCGATAGGAGGCTGACATGCAGCCCGTGCTCAACATCGAGGACATCAAGAGGGTCGAGGCGGGGCTCACCAACGTGGGCGTGAGCATATCCGAGCTCATGCACCGCGCCGGCACCGCCGCCGCCAACGAGGCGCTGCGCCTGGCGCATCCGCAGGGCGCGGTCGTGCTCTGCGGCTTGGGCAACAACGGGGGCGACGGCTGGGTCGCCGCCGAGGAGCTGCTCTCCAAGGGAGTCGAGGTCTATGCGGTGACTCCCGTCGAGCCCGACCAGATCAAGGGCGACCTCGCCCGCGTGGTGGCAAAGAGCGCGCAGGTCGCGGGCGTGTCCATCGTGGTTGCTCCCCCGCGCGAGCTGCTCGAGGGGCTCCTCTCGGACGCCGACGTGGCCATCGACGCCATGCTGGGCACGGGGTTCCGCGGCGTCCCTCGCGCACCCTTCGACATCTGGATTGACTGCCTCAACGGCAGCGACGTCCAGGTGGTCTCGGTCGACGTGCCCAGCGGCCTTTCGGCCCAGACGGGCCTTGCCGAGGACGCCTGCGTGGCGGCCGACCTCACTGTGACTATGCTCGCCCTCAAGCCGGGCCTGCTTTCGGACGACGGACGTGACGCCTGCGGCGCCATCGTGGTGGCGCCCCTGGCCGAGCAGACGGAGCGTCTGGTCCTCGAGGCAGATCCCGTTGCCTGGAGGGCCGACCTGGACGACTACGACTCCGTCCTGCGCCCGTCCTCGAGCACCGACGACAAGTTCCGTCGCGGCTCGGTGCTCGTGGTGGGAGGCTCCTCTCGCTTCCCCGGTGCCCCCATGATGGCGGCCCTGGCTGCTGCCCGTGCCGGTGCGGGCTACGTCACCCTCGCCGTACCCGCGGCCATCGCGCCCGTCGTCCAGTCCCAGATGCTCGAGATCCCGGTCATCGCGCTGCCCTGCGAGGCGGACGGGACCTTCTCGGCAAAGGCTGCCGAGGCGGTGGCGGAGCTCGCCGCGAAGCGCACGGCTACCGTCGTCGGCCCGGGCATGCGCGTGAGCTCGGGCACCGTCGGGGTCGTGTCCGCCCTCCTGGGCACTCCCGTCCCCCTGGTGGTCGACGCGGACGGCCTGAACTGCATCTCTCGCCTGACCTCCAACGCGCTCGACGACTTCCCCGAGCTCCTGCGCAGGGACAGCCCCCTGGTGCTCACCCCGCACCGCGGGGAGCTGGGACGCCTGGTTGGCCTGCAGGACACCCCTCCCGCGAGCCTCACCGCCGCAATGGAGGCTGCCCGTCGCATCGTGTGGTCCGACGGGGGCAGCGAGCTCTGCGTGGTCTCGAAGGGGTCCGCGACCGCCTGCGTGAGCGTGGACGCCGCCTTCCTGCCCAAGCCCGGTCCCGCTGCGCTGGCGACGGCGGGCTCCGGTGACGTCCTGGGCGGCATAATTGCCGCCTACCTGGCCCGCTCCAACGTGGAGGCCGACGACCTCCCCGTGCTCGCCGCCTACGCTTGCGAGGTCCACGGCTACGCCGGCTCCATCGCGGCGCAGCGCGTGGGGGCCAACGCCGTCATGGCCCACGACCTCATCGACGCGATTGGCCTGGCGGAGGACGCCCTCCTCGACCAGGTCAACGCGGCGGTCACGGGCATGGGCGAGAAGAACTAGCCTCAAAAGGAGTCGCGAAGATGGCAGTGAGCAGGGAACCACAGACGCGCGCGGCCTGGGTGGAGGTCGACCTCAACGCCGTGCGCAAGAACACGCGGGCCTTCAAGGCGCTCCTGCGCCCGGGCGTCCAGATGATGTGCGCCGTGAAGGCGGACGCCTATGGGCATGGGGCGGTCGAGTGCGCCCGCGCCATGCACGCCTCGGGCGCGAGCCAGTTCGCCGTGGCCACGGTGGACGAGGGCGTCGAGCTCAGGAAGGCCGGCATCGAGTGGCCCGTCCTCATGCTCAACGAGTCGCCGCTCCAGAGCATCGACGTGCTTCTCGAGTACGACATCATGCCCTCGGTGTACGACATGGACTTCGCGCTCGCCTATGGCGAGCGTGCCGTGGCGCTGGACAAGGTCGGCAAGTACCACCTGGCGATAGACACCGGCATGAGCCGCATCGGCGTGATGCCGGAGGATGCGGTGGAGTTCCGCCGCATGATCGACTTCCACCGCGGCATCGAGTGCGCGGGCACCTTCACCCACTTTGCCACCGCCGACGTGGTGGGCGACTGGGACTTCCGCCAGCAGAGCACGCGCTTCATGGACACGGTGGGCGCGCTGCGCGACGCCGGCCTGGACTGCGGTCTGGTGCACTGCGACAACACGCCGGGGACGGTCCTCCATCCCGAGCTCCACAACGACATGTGCCGTGTGGGCATCGGCCTCTATGGCCTGCACCCCGCAGACACCACGGTCCCCCGCATCCAGCTCGTCCCCGCCATGAGCGTGCGCGCCCGCGTGACCCGCGTGGCGCGTCCCGCCGTGGGCGAGGGCGTGGGCTATGGGCTCACCTACCGCGTGCCCAAGCCCAGCATCCAGATCGCCACGGTGCCCATCGGGTATGCGGACGGCCTCTCTCGCAGTCTCTCCAACAACATGGACGTCCTGGTGCGCGGGCAGCGTGCCCGCCAGGTGGGTCGCATCTGCATGGACCAGTTCATGTTCGCCGTGGACGTCAACGACGCGCGCGCATACCGGCCTGTCGAGCCCGTGGAGCGCGGCGACCTGGTCACGGTCATGGGCGTCGACGGCGACGAGGAGATCACGGCGGACGAGATGGCCCGACGCCGTGGGACCATCAACTACGAGGTAACCTGCGACTTTGGCATGCGCCTCGAAAAAGTGTTCGTCTAGGAAGGCGATGCCATGCTTCAGATTCCAGGACACCAGAACCAGCGTCCCCGCGAGGTGACCCTCGAGGAGGTCCGTGCCACCCTGGGCGACTGCCACCTCTGCCCCCTGGGAGAGACGCGCAACAAGCTCGTGTTTGGCGTGGGCAACCCCCGCGCCCGCGTCATGTTCATCGGCGAGGGGCCCGGAAGGAACGAGGACCTGCAGGGCGAGCCCTTCGTGGGTGCCGCCGGCAAGAAGCTCGACGCGCTCCTCTCGCTCGCCGGCCTCACCCGCGACCAGATCTACATCGCCAACGTGGTGAAGTGCCGCCCGCCCTCGAACCGCAACCCGCGTCCGGAAGAGATCGCGGCCTGCTCGCCCTTCCTGCGCGAGCAGGTGCGCTCCGTCTGGCCCGACGTCATCGTCTGCCTGGGCAACTTCGCCTCGCAATGGGTGCTGAGGACCGAGCTGGGCGTGACCAAGCTGCGTGGCCGCTTCCACCAGACGGGCCACTTCGTGGTGATGCCCACCTTCCATCCCGCTGCCTGCATCTATCATTCCGACTGGCAGCCCCTGCTCGAGAACGACCTGCGCATGGTGGGCGAGTGGCTGCGCGAGCACCCGGTCGAGGAGGCCGCGCATGAGTAGGCCCTGCAGGCGCGTGGGGGAGGGCGAGTTCGACTCCGCCTCGCAGGAAGAGACCATCGCTCTGGGCGAACTGCTGGGCGCCCTGCTCGAACCCACCGACGTCCTCGTCCTGACGGGCGACCTCGGCGCGGGGAAGACCCAGCTCACCAAGGGGGTCGCCTCCGGCCTGGGAATCAAGGACGACGTGACCAGCCCCACCTTCACCATCGAGATGGTCTATGGCGGGGGACGCATGCCGCTCTATCACTTCGACCTCTACCGCCTGGACGACCCCGACCAGCTCGAGGACATCGGCCTCTACGACGCCATGGGCGTTGACGGGCCCTGCCTCATCGAGTGGGGCGAACAGTTCCTGGGGCAGATCGGCCCGGAGCGCGTGGACGTGTTCCTCTCGCGCAGGGACGACGAGGCCCGGGCGGGGGAGGAGCCGAGGCGCTCCATCCGCTTCGTGGCGCACGACGGGCGCGGGCGGGAGCTGGTCCGTGCGCTCGACGCTGCCGTGGACGCCCATGCGGACGAGAGGACCCAGGAGGCCTAGGCCGGACGGAGCCCTTGCCGCGGTGCGGTGGGCTTGCCCGCGCATGTGCCGACGGCGGCTGGCGTGGCCTGTGTCTGCGCCCGCTCCCTCGTAGCGCTACACTGTGCGCGTTTTGCAAAAGCCAAGAGCCGACCGCGGCGTGCGCGGCCGACGGATTGCGGGTGATGTCCCATGGCCCAGGGTGACCCCAGCTCCCAGATCGTGCTTGCCCTCGACAGCTCCACCGACATGCTGGCCTGCGCAGTCGCGCGCGTCGCTGCCGATGGTTCGATGGAGCTCCTCGCCTCTGGCGACCACCTTTGCCGCCGTCGCGCCAACGTCGAGCTCACCACGACGGCGCTCGACGTGCTGGCGCGTGCCGGACTCTCCATGGGCGACGTCACTTCCGTGCTGGTGGGCCGCGGCCCCGGCTCGTTCACCGGCGTGCGCATTGGTATCGCCACCGCGAAGGGCCTGGCTTGCGGGTGCGGGATTCCCCTGCACGGGGCCTCTACCCTCGACGCCGTCGCCTGGGGCGTGTGGGAGTCTGGCGTCCGCGGCATGCTGGCGGTGCTGGGCGACGCCATGCGCGGGGAGCTGTATCCCGGCGTGTACCGGTTGGACGAGTCCGGTGCGCACCGCCGCTTCGACGTGGAGCGCGTCTGTGCCACAGATGTTGCCGTGTCCGAGCTCGCCGCTCGGTCGGACGCGGGCGAGCTGCTTCTTGCGGGCGACGGGCTCAAGAAGTATCGCGCGCGCTTCGAGGCGGCGGGGCTTGCGCGGGTCGCCGACGAGGCGCTCTGGCACCCCAGCGCCTCGGGCCTCCTGAGGTCGTTCCTCTCGCCCGACTGGGTGCCGGCCGTGGGAGACGGGGACCCGGCCCTGGTGCTGCCCGTGTACACGCGACTCTCTGACGCGGAGGAGAACGAGCGCAAGCGCCTGGGGTTGGCGGCCCCCGCCAGCGTGAGGGTGACCGGCACCGCCGACGCGCTGGCCGGCCGGCACCTGCAGCTGCGACCCATGTCCGTGAACGACCTCGACGCCGTCGCCGCGCTCGAGGACGCTGCCTACGAGGGGAGCGACCACAGCGCCTGGACGCGCCAGATGTTCTACGAGGAGCTCTTCGCCCCCCAGCGCAGCTGGTGGGTGGCTCACGACCAGGGCGAGCTCGTGGGGTTCGCAGGGGCGAGCCTCGCGGGGTCCGACTTCGAGCTGCTGGAGGTCGTGGTGGCCGAGGGGCGCCGCCGCGAGGGAATCGCGTCCAGGCTGCTGGGCCGCGTTGCCTATGACGGACAGACGCTCAACGCCACTGCCATGACGCTGGAGGTGGCGGAGGACAACGCCGCTGCCCGCGAGCTGTACGCGCGTCTCGGCTTCGTCGAGGCGGGTCGCCGCCGGGGCTACTACGGCCCCGGTGCCGACGCGCTTCTGATGCGCGCCGAGCTGCCCCTTGGGGCGGACGCGTCGCTCGTGGCGGACCAACCCCAGCCCAGCGCCTCCATCCGACCCTGGCCCATCGTGCCTGGCGAGCGCAACGTCGCCTCCCGCGACGCGCTGGCCAAGGCGGGCGACCTGGTGCTGGCCATCGAGTCGTCCTGCGACGAGACGGCCATGGCCGTCATCGACTCCAACGGCGTGGTCTGCGCCAACGTGGTGGCGACCTCCGTCGACTTCCACGCCCGCTTTGGCGGCGTGGTGCCCGAGATAGCGAGCCGCAAGCACGTCGAGGCCGTCGTCGGCGTCTTCGAGGAGGTCATGGCTCAGGCGGGCGCGCACTTCGGCTGCGACACGCTGGCACCGTCCGACCTCGCCTGCGTGGGCGTCACGGCCGGACCCGGCCTGGTGGGGGCCCTCGTCGTGGGGGTCGCCTTCGCGAAGGGCCTCTGCGCCGCCGCGGGGCTGCCCCTCACGCCGGTGAACCACCTCGAGGGGCACCTCCTGGCGAACCTCTTCGAGACCCCGGACCTGCAGCCCCCCTTCGTGGCTAGCCTGGTCTCGGGTGGCAACACCATGCTGGTCCACGTGCGAGGCTGGGGAGACTACCAGCTCCTGGGAGCCACGATCGACGACGCCGTGGGAGAGGCCTTCGACAAGGTCGCCAAGGCACTGGGTCTGGGCTATCCCGGCGGCCCCGTGATCTCGAAGCTCGGGGCGCAGGGCAACAAGAAGGCCATCCACTTCCCGCGCGCCATGATGCACAGCCACGACTACCGCTTCTCGCTGAGTGGCCTCAAGACGGCGGTCATCACCTACATCGAGGGGGAGAACAAGGCGGGTCGTCCCATCAACCTGCCCGACCTGGCGGCGTCATTCGAGGCTGCGGTCATCGACGTGCAGGTGTCGAAGGCCATCACGGCGGTGGGCGAGACGGGCGTCAGCGACTTCTGCGTGGGTGGTGGCGTGGCGGCGAACCCCGCGCTCAGGGCCGAGTACCGCAAGAAGCTCCCGCGGCGTGGCGTGCGCGTGACCGTGCCGCCCATGGTGGTGTGCGGGGACAACGGCGCAATGATCGCCGTGGCCGCGCTGCGCAACTGGAAGGCCGGCGTTACGGCCGACCTCACCTTGGATGCGGATCCCAACGCCAAGCTGGGCTGCTGGTCGTCCGAACTGGCGCCCGTCGTCGGCGAGGGCTGGCCGCCTAAGAAGGCCGGCAAGTAGGAGGGGTTGGCGCTCCCGAGGCTAGGTTTCGAGCTCTTCGAAGTCGTACGGCTGAAGGTCGGCGAGTAGGAGGGGCTGGCACTCCCGTCGGCTCGCGGCCCGGTGCTGACGGAGCGCCGGGTCGCGCCGGCACCCCACGACCTCGTGCTGCCTGTCGCTCGCGTCTCGCTGGCACCTCGTGACCCCGCACCGCTCGCCTGTCGCCTTGGGGCCCGCTCCGTCTGCCGACCGCCTTGTGAACCGCGTCGTCTGCCGGCCGCTCGTTGCTCGTATCGCCAGCTCCTCTCGCTAAAAAAGAAGTTAATAAAGTTGTTTGCTATTTTTTGATTTATTAATTGATTTAAATTTTCAGCTGTTTAGATTTCCGCAGGTAGATGACCTGTATTGTTTTTTAGTTGTATGCGGAATCCGCATACAACTCGCGTGGCAGACGATTGCGCGATTGAATGCTGCCGTATCGGGTGGCTGGCGACCCAAAAAGCGCATGTCTGCACATTGCTTGCGTGCAGCTGCCTGCAGTCGAATTCCCGTGAAGATGAGAATTGCGAGATACCGGCCAATATCATGTCTCCCAATGGAGGGGTTATGGGGAGAGGTGATTATCTACTATGAAACTGTTTCTTGGACATTGGACGGCGCTGCGCCTCTGGAGGCGGCTGCGGATACGTGGTGTTACGCCTCCCGTCGCCCGTCTGGGCCGTCTCGACGGCTGCGTCTGCCGCAAGCGGCAGCTCGTCGATTGCGGAATCAGCCTCTCTCCCCCTGCCGTCTCCTCGCGCGTGGGTTGCGCCGACCTGGAGGTAGCGCTCGTCGACCCGACGTCCGGGGACGTCCGTCTTGACCTGCTCGTGGGCGACCGCGCTGCGATAAGCGGCCTGAGGAACGTCAGGCACCACCTCCTTGCCGGCGCGCTCCCTCCGGGCTCGCTCAGGATGGTCGCCGACGGCATCTACCTGCCCAGCCCAGAGCTTACCTACCTTTTGCTTGCGCCCGAGCTCTCTGGGCTGCGTCGAATCGCGCTGGCCCACGAGCTCGTGGGGAGCTACGCGCTGGATCCTGCCTCTCCCAACGGTTTCGCGAGTGGTCTGACGCCGGCCACGTCGCTCGACCGGCTGAGGGGCTACCTGGAACGCTCGACCTGCCGCCGCTGCGCGGCGAGGGCTCTCGAGGACCTGGGGATGGTGCACGAGGGCAGCGCCTCCCCGCGCGAGACGGACCTGGCCATGGCGTTCTGCCTGCCCGTACGCGACGGGGGCTACGGGCTGGGACGCTTCGAGATGAACAGGGAGCTGAGCTTCGGGGGCGAGCTTGCGGCGTTGGTGGGTGGGGTCCGGCGGTACCCGGACCTTCTCTTCCCGGACGCGCGGGTGGTCGTGGAATACGACAGCGACCAGTGGCATGGCGGGGGCCTGAAGCCGAGTCTGGACAGGGACCGGTCGGATGGCCTCTCCGCGGCTGGCTACACGGTGCTCACCTTCACCAACCTGCACTTTGGCAGCTACGAGAGCTTTGCCCGACAGATGCGTCGGCTTGCGGGACATCTGGGAGAGGACCTGGCATGTGAGGACGAGGCGCTCGTCTTTGCCCGCAGGCGCCTCTTTGACTTCCTTCGCTCTCCTGGCCGGCTCGTGTACTAGGGGGTCTGGGCTCTGGAGTTGCTGCGTCGTCGCCCGGACGTCTGCCGCGAGACTCCCGTGCCCGCTGCGAGACTCCCGTGCCCGCTGCGAGACTCCCCCGTGCCCGCTGCAAACTCTCATTGTGGCATCCCCGCGTCACCCTGAAAGCTAGTTTCCAAATTTGTGTGCGGTTTTTCTCTTCACTATTTGATATAGATTTTCAGGAGAATACGTTTCCGCAGGTAGAAGTATTGGGCCGATTTTGAGTTGTGTGCGGAATCCGCATACAACTCGGAGGAGCTGCCGTTGCCGCGCTGAGGAGCTTCCGCGTCAGGAGCTGCGAAGCCTGGGACCGCTGCCGCGCCGGGGGTTGCGAAGCCTGGGGCCGCTGCTGTGCTGGAGGGGGCCGCACCGCGCCGCCAGCTCCGTAGCGCCGCTGCGACAGAGGCGCCTCGCCACATGCAGCCGCGCCAGTGCCGCGCGCCGTCGCTCTGTGGCAGGTGAGAATCACGCGCGTTACCTGGATGTTTCATATCCCACGAAGTTTGCGTCACGCGCGTCCGAGGGGCGTAGCTTATGCCTAGCGACGTAACTTTCTCGCATTAAGTTGCAAGGGGGAGGGGAATGGGTCCCCTCCGGTTGCGCTCGCGGAAGGGGTCTTAACAGACAGTCAGGAAGAAAGAGGAACCGCCATGACTACCGACTCTCGCACAGCCATCACAAACGCCACCCAAGACGAGAAGCGCCAGCACGTCTCGCGTCGTGACTTCCTCAAGCTCTCGGGCATCAGCGCCCTGAGCATCGCCGGAATGGCCGTCCTCACTGCCTGCGGCCCCGCAGCCCAGAGCTCTACCACAGACAACAGCTCCGCATCCTCTGCCTCTGCCTCGAACGATGGCACCCTTGGCGATGGCAAGACCCTGCGCATCGGCATGGAGGCGGCGTACGCCCCCTACAATTGGCAGGTGTCCGAGGCGAGCGACCACACCATTCCCATCCAGAACGTGAGCGGCGCGTACGCTGACGGCTACGACGTTCAGATGGCAAAGGTGGTCGCCAACGCGCTCGGTATGGAGCCGGTCGCCGTGAAGATGAGCTTCACCGGCCTCATCGACGCCCTCAACAACGGCCAGATCGACATCATCATGGCTGGCATGAGCGCCACCGAAGAGCGTCGCCAGGCCATCGACTTCTCCGACCCCTACTTCGAGGGTGGCTTTGGCCTTCTGGTGAAGAGCGACTCGCAGTACGCGAGCGCCACTAGCCTCGAGGACTTCTCGGGTGCCGCCGTCCTGGGCCAGAAGGACACCATGCTCGACGACGTGATCGACGACATCCCCGGCGTCAACCACCTCACGCCGGTCGACTCCGTGCCCTCCCAGATCTCGCAGCTCAACCAGGGCACCTGCGACGCCATCACCTTCAACACCGAGAACACCGATGGCTTCCTCCGCGCCAACCCCGGACTGGTCGCCGTCCAGTTCGCCGAGGGCAAGGGCTTCACGGAGACCGTTCCTGCCAACGCCGGCATCGCGAAGGGTCAGGACGCAGTCCTCGCCAAGATCAACGACGCCCTCGCGACCGTCTCCACCGACGAGCGCCAGTCCGTCTTCGACGCCTGCGTCGAGCGCCAGCCGGCGTAGTCCGGGCAGCGCACCAGGCTGTTCCCAACCACGCCAAGTCGTTCCCAACCCGGAACGCGCACCTCGTCTCCCGCATGTCGGGCGACGAGGTGCGTCGCCGCTCCTCTCCCCATTAATTCCTAGGAGGTTGTGCTCATGGGCACAGACCGGGAGGGCCTTACCAGACCCGCCGAAACATCGCCTGCCGAGGCTGGCGCGCCAGACGCGCCAAGGTCGCACGGACGCCTAGCCAGCTTCGTGACATCAGACCACCGATACGTATTCCTGGGTACGAGCGTCCTCGCGCTTGCGGGCATCTGGCTTTCGATGCAGCCCCGCTCCCCCTGGAGCTTCCTCAGGGGCGCCTACGCGGTGGAAGTCGTCCTGTACTACGCCCTGGTGGCGTGGGTCGCGCTCTCGCTCGTCGCGCTCGCCAACAAGCTCGCCAGGTGGCGCGACTACATGCGGGTCTCCCCGTTCGTGCGTCCCGGCGCCAAGCGAGCGGAGAGGTACCTCTCGTATGCAGTCGTGGCCATCTTTGCCGTGCTCTTCGTCGACCGCGCCGTGATGGGGCTATGCTCGGCGGTGTCGGCAGCCATCTCGTCTGATTCGAACCCGACGGACTTTCTGGGCGGAGCCATCTACATGCTCTACGAGGGCCGCGACGTCTTCGCGAAGGGCATCGCCACCACCATTGGGCTCGCCACCTTCGGCACGGTCATCGCCTTCTTCCTCGCCATACTCCTGGTCTTCCTGCGCATACAGACGGTTGACCGCCCCGACAACGACCTCGTCCGCTTCCTCAAGGTCGTGGGCACCACCTTCGCCAAGGCCTACTCCGCCGTGGTGCGCGGGACCCCGATGATGGTCCAGTCCCTGCTGATCTACTTCGCTGGCTTCGCCATCCTGCGCGGGACCGGCATGAGCACGTCCCAGATCGGCGCGATCTGGAGCACCTTCGTCGCCGGCCTCACGACCATCTCGCTCAACTCCACCGCTTACATGATGGAGGTCCTGCGCGGCGGCATCGAGGCGGTCGATGTGGGCCAGGCCGAGGCCGCACGCTCGCTGGGCCTCTCGCAGTGGCAGGCGATGACTAAGGTCGTCTTCCCCCAGGGCATAAAGAACGCGATCCCCGCCCTGTCCAACGAGCTCGTCGTCAACATCAAGGACTCCTCCGTCCTCTCGGTCATCGGCGTCTTCGACCTGATGTTCGCGACGACCACGGTGGCTGGCATCTACTATCGCCAGCTCGAGGTGTACGCCATCGCCGCGGTCTGCTACCTCGTCCTCACCATGGTCGCCTCCAAGCTGCTCTCGATGTTCGCGCGGCACCTCGAGGTGCAGAGCCCCGGGCCGGTGCTCTCCACGTCGGACATGACCTCGACGCACGGCACCGCCGGCGGCATGGCAGACCCCAGCCGCGTCAGGCTCTCCCCGAGGCACCCCGCCGAGAAGAACGACATGGGAGGCAGGTAGGACATGGGCTTCCGCGAGCAAGAGGTCGTGACTCCGATGATGGCAAAGAGGGAGGAGGGCCCCATGGACCCAATCATCCGCGTCGAGGGGCTGCGCAAGTCGTTTGGCAGCAACGTCGTGCTGAGGGACATCGACTTCCAGGTCATGCTCGGCGAGGTCGTGACGATCATCGGGGCCTCCGGTTCCGGCAAGTCAACCCTGCTGCGCTGCATCAACCTCCTCGAGACGCCCGACGCGGGCTACGTCTGGTTCCATGGAGAGGACCTTGCCTCCCGGCACGTGGACGTGAATCGCCTGCGCGAGAAGATTGGCATGGTCTTCCAGGGCTTCAACCTCTTCAACAACATGGACGTGCTCCAGAACTGCACCCTCGCTCCCGTCACGCTCGGCAAGATGGGCAGGGAGGAGGCCGAGGCCGAGGCGATGCGCAACCTCGAGTCCGTTGGGCTCGCGGGCTTCGCGCATGCCGCCGTCACGTCCCTCTCGGGCGGGCAGAAGCAGCGCGTTGCCATTGCCCGCGCCCTCTGCATGAAGCCCGACCTCATGCTGTTCGATGAGCCCACCTCTGCCCTCGACCCCGAGATCGTGGGAGAGGTGCTCTCCGTCATGCGCGACCTGGCCGCCCAGGGGATGACCATGGTCGTTGTGACCCACGAGATGGAGTTCGCCAAGAACGTCTCGGACAAGGTCGTGTTCATGGACCAGGGCGTCATCGCCGAGTCCGGGGACCCCGGGAAGATGTTCTCCTCCCCAGAGCTGCCGCGCACGCGCGAGTTCCTCGCGCGCTACCTCGACGGGCCGAAGGCGGGGGAGTAGGGCGTGGCCGAGGTCTGGCGCTACTTCGCGCACGAGGACGACTACCCCGACCTCGACGGCGACGCCGCCTGCCGCAGGCTCGGTGACGCGCTCGCCATACCCACGGTGGACGGCCCATCCCGGGAGCTGACCGACTGGTCGGCGTTCGACCGTCTCGAGGGCCATCTGCACGCCTCCTTTCCCCTGACCTTCGCCGCGGCGACAGCCGAGCGCGTTGACCACTCCCTCCTGCTCACGCTTCCGGGAAGCGACCCCTCGCTCGACCCGGTCCTGTTCATGGGTCACGTCGACGTGGTTCCCGTGGTCCCCGGCACGGAAGGCGACTGGACGCATGGCGCGTTCTCGGGGCACGTGGATGGGGAGTACGTGTGGGGACGCGGCGCGCTGGACATGACCGACCAGGTCGTGGGGTACTTTGAGGCGATCGAGTACGTGCTCTCGCATGGTTGGGCGCTTCGCCGCACGCTCCTCGTCGCCCTCGGGCAGGACGAGGAGACCCTGCAGTCTGGAGCCCGGCGCATGGGCGCGCTGCTCGCCGGGCGTGGGATTCGCCTGGCATGGCTGGTGGACGAGGGCGACTACCGCATCGTGGACACCGGGCTCTACGGGGCCCCAGGCCACCACGGCATGAGGGTCAGCCTCGCCGAGAAGGGCTACGCCGACCTGCGCCTTACGGTGAGGAGCCACGGCGGCCACTCATCGAACCCCTTCGGGGGCAGCTCCCTGGCCACGCTTGGCGAGGCGATCGCCCGCGTGGCCAGGGACCCTTGGCCCGTCGAGCTGACGGAGCTGAGCCGCAGGACGCTCGAGGCCGTGGCACCCTGGGTGAGCCAGGAGCCGCTCGCCTCTCTGGTGAGGTCAGGTGAGGGGGAGGGCACGCGGGACGCAATCGACCGCAACGCCGATGCCATCGCCCGGCTGTTCCTCGGCTCGCGCGAGCTCTTCCCCCTCGTCACCACCACGGTGGCGCCCACCATGATCGAGGGCGGGTCCAAGCAGGCAAACGTGCTCCCGCAGGACATGAGCGCTGTCGTCAACTTCCGCATGCTTCCCGGGGTGACCTGCGCGGCGGTCGTGGCGCGGGTGAGGGAGCTCCTGGCAGACCTGCCTGTTGAGGTCGAGCTGCTCGCCGAGGTGAGCAACAGCCCGTCGCAGGTGTCGCGTTCGGACGGTCCGGGCTTCAGATTCCTCGAGCGCGTCGCCGCCCGCTATTTCAGGGAGCCTGAGTCGGAAGAGCCGCTCAAGCTGATTCCCGCCATCGTCGTTGGCGCGTCGGATGCCCAGATGTACGACCGCGTTTGTGACTCGTGCCTGCGATTCTCCCCCTTCGTGGCGGATGACGAGGAGGTCGAGCGCGGCGTTCACGGCACCGACGAGCGCATCACGCGACGCGCCTACCTGCAGGGCGTACGCTTCCTCATCGGGCTCATCCGCGAGGCGCTGCTCTGATCGGGACACCCCGGCGAGGGCCCCGACGTCCCTTGCCGGGCCATGATGTCCCGCACTGGACTATAGAATGAGCGAGAAAATCGTGCGTCCGCGGCCGTGGCCAAGTCCCAGACCCGGGCCCGTGGGAGGTTGGGGGAGAGGACCATGGCAGCCGATCTGGTCGTCGCATCGCGAAGGGTCTTCGACGGGCTGGGGGATGAGGCCGACCCTCTCTCGTTCGCTGTCGAGGACGGCCACATCACGAAGGTCGCCCACTACGACCAGGCCGACGAGCTTGTCGGTCCGGGCGCGCGCGTCCTCGACTTGGGCGACGCCTTCGTCTGTCCCGGCTTCCACGACGCCCACCAGCACGTCCTGCACGCGGCGCTCTTCCCCTCCGCGCTCGCCACCGAGTACCGCGGCACGAGCGAGGCCGACTGCGTCTCTCACATGATCGAGTTCGCCAGGACGAGGTCGGCTGACGGCTGGCTCTTGGGCCACGGCTGGCGCGAGACCTTCTGGGATTCGCCCGTGCCCCCCACCAAGGCGTCGCTCGACGCCGCCTTCCCCGACCGCCCGGTGGCCATGTACTCCGGCGACGCCCACACCCTCTGGGTCAACTCGGCGGGCCTTCGCGCCTTGGGCATCGACGAGGGAACCGAGCCGCCCGCGGGAGGTTCCTTCGACCGCGACGCCGATGGCAGGCTCACGGGGGTGCTCCGCGAAGCGGCGGGCATGCTCTACGTGGGCCGCGTGCTGGGGAGCTTCTCCATGGGCGAGCTTCGCAAGATCTACCGCGACTACTTCCGGAGGCTCAACGCCATGGGCGTCACCTCCGTCTGCGACATGGCGCTCTCCTTGGTGCCGGGTGCCGACGGCATCAACCCGCAGGTCTATGAGGCACTGCTGCAGGCGGGCGAGCTCAGCCTGCGCGCGCACCTCTTCCCCACGCTGGGAGACGACCAGTCGATTCTCGAGGGCCTGCAGTCCCGCTGGCGAGGTCCGCTGCTCCGCGCTCCCGGCTTCAAGCAGTTCTTCGACGGGGTGAGCAGCCAGCACACTGCCTGGGTGAGCGACGAGTATGCCAACCCCCGCTTTGCCGGCGACGTGGGGCGTCCCACCGTGGCGCCCGAACGCATGCGCGAGCTGGTGCTGGCCGCAGCCGGGCGTGGGCATGCCGTGCGCATCCATACCATCGGCGACGAGGCCGTCCACGCCGCCGTGGGCATCTTCGAGGAGGCGAGGTGCCTCTTCGGCACGCCGAGCCAGGGCGCCAACACACTGGAGCACATCGAGGACATCCACCCCGAAGACGTCGCCCGCCTCGTCCGTGCCGGCGTGGTCGCCTCCGTGCAGCCTCCGCACGTGACGATCGACGTCGACCAGCCCGCTCGAGACCTGGGGGAGTGGCGCGCCGAGCGCATGTGGCCCTTCGACGAGTTCGCCCGCCAGGGCGTGACGATGGCCTTTGGCACCGACGCCCCCGTGGTGCCCCCCAACAGCCTTGACGTGCTCTGGTGCGCCTTCGAGCGCAGCGCGCCGGACACCCACCTCCCCACAGGCGGCTGGTACCCGCGGCATGCGGTGGGCCGCGCGGCGGCGCTTCGTGCCTACTCGGCGGGGTCTGCGGCGGCGGTGGGCCGCGGGCGTGAGCTGGGGGCCATCGCGCCTGGCATGCTCGCCGACTTCGTCGTCTGGGATGCGGACCTCCTCGAGGTCTCCGCCGAGGAGTTCCAGCGGGCGCGCCCCATGGCCACCTACCTGGGTGGGCGTGCGGTCTGGGAGGCGTAGCGCCGAGGCGGACCGCCCCTCTCTCCCGGCCTCGCAAGCTTCGAGCTGCTAGGATTGCGGGTAGGCCAAGAGAAGCGAGGTTGCCATGCAAGACGGATTCGTCAAGGTCGCGGCGCGCACGCCCCAGGTCCGCGTGACCGACGTCGACTTCAACCTGAGCGCCTGCGTGGCCGAGACGACCGATGCCGTGCGCTCGGGCGCGCGCTTGGTGGTCCTGCCCGAGCTCTGCGTCACGGGCTACACCTGCGAGGACCTCTTCTGGCAGCAGTCCCTCGTCAAGGCGGCCGAGAGGGCCGTCGCCTCCTTCGCCCAAGAGACCGCCTCGCTGGACGCCCTCGTCTTCGTGGGCTGCCCCGTGAGCGTCGCCGGCAAGCTCTACAACTGCGCGGTCGCCGTCGCGCGCGGCCATGTCTTGGGCATCGTGCCCAAGCTCAGCATCCCCACCTACAACGAGTTCTACGAGGGTCGTCACTTCGTCGCAGGTTCCCTCGACGTCACGCTCGTGGACTTCGCCGGCCAGTCTGGCGTCCCCTTTGGTGCGCGCCAGCTCTTCTGCTGCGAAAGCCTGCCCGACCTCGTGGTCGCGGCCGAGGTCTGCGAGGATCTCTGGGTAGCCAACCCGCCCTCCATCGCGCACGCCATGGCGGGGGCCACGGTCATCTGCAACCTCTCCGCCTCCAACGCCGTGGTGGGCAAGGCGGACTACCGCCGCTCCCTCGTGGTGGGGCAGAGCGCGCGCCTGGCCTGTGCCTACGTCTACTGCAGCGCCGGCTGGGGCGAGTCCACGCAGGACGTGGTCTTCTCCGCCCACGACATGGTGGCCGAGAACGGCTCCCTCCTTGCGGAGGGCAGGCCCTTCGGCGAGCGGCAGGCCACGTCCGAGATCGACCTCGAACTCCTCGTGGGCGAGCGTCGTCGCCTCTCGACCTTTGCCACGGCCGCCTCGCCCGAGGCTGCGGGCTACGTCCGCTCGAGCTTCTCGCTCGAGCCCGCCGAGACGCCCCTCACGCGTTGGGTCGACCCGCACCCCTTCGTGCCCGATGCGTCCCAGACGCGCGCGCAGCGCTGCGAGGACGTGCTGGCCATCCAGTCGCACGGCCTGGCCCGCCGCCTCGGGCACATCCATGCCAAGTCCGCGGTGATCGGCGTGTCTGGTGGCCTCGACTCGACGCTTGCGCTGCTCGTGATGGCGCGTGCCTTCGACCTCCTGGGCCTCGACCGATCCGGCATCGTCGCCGTGACCATGCCCGGCTTCGGCACCACCGACCGCACGCACGACAACTCGCTCGAGCTGTCGAGGGCGCTGGGGGCGACCCTGCGCGAGGTGGGCATCGTGCCTGCCGTCCGCCAGCACTTCGCCGACATCGGACACGACGAGGCCCTGCGCGACGTGACCTACGAGAACGCCCAGGCCCGCGAGCGCACCCAGGTCATCATGGACATCGCCAACCAGGTGGGGGGCATCGTCGTGGGTACGGGCGACCTCTCCGAGCTCGCCCTGGGCTGGTGCACCTACAACGCCGACCACATGTCCATGTATGGCGTCAACGCCGGCGTGCCCAAGACGCTGGTGCGCCACCTCGTGAGGCACGTGGCCGACACAACGGAGTCCGAGCCCCTGAGGCGCGTGCTCCTGGACGTGCTGGACACGCCCGTCTCGCCCGAGCTCCTTCCCGCCGAGAAGGACGGCAGCATCGCGCAGCGCACGGAGGACCTGGTGGGTCCTTACGAGCTGCACGACTTCTTCCTCTACCAGGCGCTCAGGCGTGGCTTTGGCCCGCGCAAGGTGTTTCGGCTCGCCCGCTACGCCCTGGGCAAGGACTACGACGACCAGACCATCCTGCGTTGGCTCAAGACCTTCTACCGGCGCTTCTTCTCGCAGCAGTTCAAGCGCAGCTGCCTGCCGGACGGCCCCAAGGTGGGCTCGGTGGCGGTGAGCCCCCGCGGCGACCTGCGCATGCCCAGCGACGCCAGCTCCGCCCTCTGGCTGAGCGAGCTCGAGGGCCTGTAGCTGCGCCAACGGCCCGACAGATTCCCTCAGGGGAGAGGAGCCACGGCACTCGTTGGCGGCTCCTCTCCCCTGACTTCTGCCGTTGCAGAAAATCTAAGTGCCGTCTGTAAGATTTTTTCTCTCTCGTTGTATAAGGAATCGGTTCTGGGTATTATTCACAGCGTTGGCTGAGCGACAGGGTCAGCGGTGGCCCTGCCTGCGAATCGGGCATCTGCGATGCCCCCAAGAAGGAGGAACTCACCATGACTCTTAAGCCTTTGGGCGACCGCGTCCTCGTCAAGCCCGCCCCCAAGGAGGAGAAGACCTCGACCGGTCTCTACATCTCTTCCGGCGCGCAGGAGAAGCCCCAGCGCGGCGAGGTCATCGCCGTCGGCGCCGGCAAGCTCAACGACAAGGGCGAGCGCATCGCCGTCGACGTCCAGGTGGGCGACCAGGTCTTCTATGGCAAGTTCGGCGGCAACGACGTCAAGCTCGACGGCGAGGACTACCTGCTCCTCCGTGCCGACGACATCTACGCCATCATCAGCGAGTAGCTCTTAGCAGGCAGGCACAGGACGCTCGCCTCCCGCGAGCGAGACTTTGGAGGTACACAGAATGGCCAAGGACATCTCTTTTGGCACCGACGCGCGCGCCAAGCTCGCCAAGGGCGTGAACACGCTGGCTGACGCCGTCACCACCACCCTCGGGCCCAAGGGCCGCTACGTCGCCCTTCAGCGCTCCTACGGCGCTCCCACGATCACCAACGACGGCGTCTCCGTCGCCAAGGAGATCGAGCTCAAGGACCCCGTCGAGAACATGGGCGCCCAGCTGGTGAAGGAGGTCGCCACCAAGACCAACGACACTGTGGGTGACGGCACCACCACCGCGACCCTGCTTGCCCAGGTCATCGTCAACGAGGGCCTGCGCAACGTCGCCGCCGGCGCCAACCCCATCGCGATCCGCCGCGGCATCGACAAGGCCGTCGCCGCCGCCGTCGACCAGATGAAGGTCGCCTCGCAGGACGTCTCGACCAAGGAGCAGATCGCCGCCGTCGGCACCATCTCGGCCGGCGACCCCCAGATCGGCAACAAGATCTCTGACGCCATGGACGTCGTGGGCAAGGACGGCGTCATCACCGTCGACGAGTCCCAGACCTTCGGCATCGACATCGACACCGTCGAGGGCATGCAGTTCGACAAGGGCTACATCTCGCCCTACTTCGCCACCGAGAACGACACCATGACGGCGGAGCTCCAGAACCCCTACGTCCTGATGACCGACCAGAAGGTCAGCAACATCCAGGACATCCTGCCCGTGCTCGAGGCGATTCAGAAGAGCGGCTCCCCGCTGCTGATCATCGCCGAGGACGTGGACGGCGAGGCCCTGGCCACCCTGATCCTCAACAAGCTCCGCGGCACCCTCAACGTCGCCGCCGTGAAGGCCCCCGGCTACGGTGACCGTCGCAAGCGCATGCTCGAGGACATCGCCATCGTCACCGGCGGCCAGGTTGCCATGAAGGAGCTCGGCGTCGAGCTCTCTGACATCACCGCCGAGATGCTGGGCCGCGCCAAGTCCGTCAAGATCACCAAGGACAACACCACGATCGTCGACGGCGCGGGCTCCAAGGAGGCCATCCAGGAGCGCATCGGCCAGATCAACTCCGAGATTGAGCACACCGACTCCGACTTCGACAAGGAGAAGCTCCAGGAGCGTAAGGCCAAGCTGGCCGGCGGCGTCGCCGTCATCAAGGTCGGCGCGGCCACCGAGGTCGAGCTGAAGGAGATCAAGCACCGCATCGAGGACGCGCTGCAGGCCACCCGCGCGGCCGTCGAGGAGGGCATCGTCGCCGGTGGCGGCGTCGCGTTCCTGCAGGCCGCCAAGGCCCTCGACACCGTCGAGGTCGCTGATGACGACGAGCGCATCGGCGTCGAGATCATCCGCAAGGCGCTCTCTGCCCCCGTCCGCACGATTGCTGCCAACGCCGGCTTCGAGGGCTCCGTCGTGGTCGAGAAGATCAAGAGCCTGCCCGAGGGCGAGGGCCTGAACTCTGCGAACGGCGAGTGGGGCGACATGATTGAGATGGGCGTCCTCGACCCCGTCAAGGTCACCCGCACCACCCTGCAGAACGCTGCCTCCGTGGCGTCCCTGATCCTCATCACCGAGGCCACCGTCTCGGACGAGCCCAAGGACACCACCATCGAGGACGCGATCTCCCGTGCCGCCGCTGCCGGCGGACAGGGTGGCGGCATGTACTAAGCCGCAGGTCTCAGAGCCAGGCAGTGACAGGCGCCCCATGGCTTCGGCCATGGGGCGCCTTCTCGCATCCTTGGACAAGGCCTTCCGATTTGCCTGTAGCCATTCGGGATTCGTCCGCCTGCGGGTCCAGGGCTACCGTTGGCACAAAAGCGCCCTTGGATTGTGTGGGAGTTGGAAGGTCGTTGGGCGCCATTTCCGTAACTGGCGCTACAATCGCGCAAACGCCAGAAAGAAATAACAGCTTAGGCTATGCATCCACTTGTATGTATTAGCAACTGCTCATGCATGTGGAAATCACTTGCTCTTATGGCCGATGCCATTCCTGGCGTATGCGCAACTCATTGGGGTGCCAGCATAAGGTGCATGACGCAAAGGGCGTCGCGCCGCCCCGGGGCGGAGGAGGAGACATGGAACTGCACGAGCGAATCGACCATACCAACCTCAAGCAGAACGCTACTGAGCAGGATCTCGCCAGGCTCTGCGACGAGGCGCGCGAGTACGGCTTTGCGACCGTCTCGATCAACGGCTGCTGGACCTCATTTGCCGCAAAGCGACTCGAGGGTTCCGGTGTCGGCGTCACCACCTGCATCGGCTTCCCTCTGGGCGCGGCCACCACGACGGGCAAGGCAGCCGAGGCGCGGCAGGCGGTCATCGACGGCACGACCGAGATAGACATGGTCATCAACGTCGGAAAGCTCATCGATGGTGACGACGACTACGTCGTCAACGACGTTGCGGAAGTCGTGAAGGCAGCCGACGGCCACCCCGTCAAAGTCATTCTCGAGTGCTGCCTGCTTGACGACGAGCAAATCGTTCGCGCCTGCAAGGACTGCGTGAAGGCCGGTGCCTCCTTCGTCAAGACGAGCACTGGGTTCAGCACGGGTGGGGCCACGGTCGAGGACGTGCGCCTCATGCGCCAGACCGTTGGAAATGCCTGCAAGATCAAGGCGGCGGGTGGAATCCACAGCAAGGATGAGGCCCTTGCCATGGTGGAGGCCGGTGCAGATCGCCTTGGCACCAGCGCAAGCGTCGCCATCGTCAGCTAGTCGTTCGGCATCGGGAGTCTCCTGCCGTCTGCCATATCCTGCCTGCGTCCCGGGTCGGGCTTGTGCGCTTGCCAAGTCCGACTCGGGATTGCTCGTTCTTGGACACGTCTACTAAACAGTAGCTTATAAAACTAAACAAATTCTCAATATAGTTTGATGGGACAAATGGTTTCGTATCAAACTATGTATCACATTATGAAAATACAAACAAGGACAGTAATTCTTATAAAGAAGCAGCTACAAGAAGACAAGATTAGCAACTCACAATCACCTATGCATGAGAACACTCATCAGACATGCCACTTGCGGCGAGCTAGCGACCGCTCATAACTGTTTTTCTTATGCTTGATGAATATAAACATATGCTATTCAAGACGTTTATCTGAGAGGTCACTGACCCTTTCACGCAAGCATACGGCACACACAGAGAGATAGGTGATTTGATGGCCAAGAGGGTCTTCCTCGTCGTATTGGACAGCTTCGGAATCGGAGAGGAACCCGACGCGGCGGAGTATGGCGACGAGGGAAGCAACACCCTCTGTGCCTGTGCGACGAGTCCGTTCTTCCACATGCCCAACCTCCGTGACCTCGGGCTCTTCAACATCGAGGGCGCGCTTGACTCCGTCTACGACGTGGACATCGCTCCCATTGAGGCCCCGAAGGGTGCCTTTGGAAGGTTGCGCGAGGCGTCCAAGGGCAAGGACACCACCGTTGGCCACTGGGAGATGGCGGGTGTCATCTCGCCTGAGCGCTTTCCGACCTATCCCAACGGTTTCCCCGCGGACGTCATCGAGGAGTTTGAGCGTCTGACCGGTCGCAAGGTGCTGTGCAACAAGCCCTATTCGGGCACCGAGGTCATTCGTGACTATGGCAGGGAGATGGTCGAGACCGGCTCCCTCATCGTCTACACCTCCGCGGACAGCGTCTTCCAGATCGCTGCGCACGAGGACGTCGTCCCCTGCGAGCAGCTCTATGAGTACTGCCGCATGGCCCGCTCGATCCTGACTGGGAAGAACGGCGTCGCCCGCGTCATCGCCCGTCCCTTCGTGGGCGAGGACGGCAACTACACGAGGACGTCGCATAGACATGACTTCTCGCTGGAGCCCACGGGGCAGACGATGCTCGACATCCTGAGCGCCAACGGGACCGACGTCATCTCCGTGGGGAAGATCTTTGATATCTTTGCCCACCGTGGCATCAAGGAGTCCATTCCCACCTCGGGTAACCCTGAGGGCATCGAACGCACCATCGAGCTCCTTGACAGGGACTTCGAGGGCCTCTGCTTCGTGAACTTCGTGGACACCGACATGATCTACGGTCATCGCAACGACGTGGACGGCTATGCGAAGGCACTTGCCTACTTCGACGAGCACGTGCCCACCATCCTGGGCAAGCTGCGTGAGGACGACCTCTTCATGGTCACCGCCGACCATGGCTGCGATCCCGTGACCCCCTCCACCGACCATTCGCGCGAGTACGTTCCCTGGGTCATCGCGGGGCCTCGCGTGAAGGCCGGCATAGACCTCAAGACCAGTGGCACCTTTGCCGACATCTCGGCCACCATCCTCGACTATCTCGGCGCACCGGCAGGCGACCACGGAACGTCCCGACTCGACCAGATCATGGAGGTAACAAAGAATGCCTAGCGTCCCCACCCCGCACAACGCCGCGCTTGAGGGCCAGATAGCCAAGACCGTCCTCATGCCGGGAGACCCGCTGCGCGCCAAGTACGTGGCCGATCACTTCCTCGAGGACGTCACCTGCTTCAACAGCGTCCGCAACATGCTGGGCTTCACGGGGAACTACCAGGGTCACCCCGTGTCGGTCATGGGCGGCGGCATGGGCATCCCCTCGATAGGAATCTACTCGTACGAGCTCTTCAACTTCTATGACGTGGACGCAATCATCCGCATCGGCAGCGCTGGTGGCCTCGCCGAGGGAGTCGCCCTGCGCGACCTGGTCGTGGGCCTGGGCGCGTGCACCGACTCAAACTACGCCGCACAGTTCAAGCTGCCCGGGACCTATGCGCCCATCGCCGACTTCGGCCTCCTGCGTCGTGCCGTCCGCAAGGCGGAGGAGCTGGGCGTCCCCACCCGAGTCGGCAACGTGCTCTCGGCCGACTCCTTCTACAACGCAGACCCCACGGTCAACGAGCGCTGGGCCTCAATGGGTGTCCTGGCAGTCGAGATGGAGTCTGCGGGCCTGTACCTCAATGCGGCGAAGGCCCACAAGAAGGCACTCTGCCTCTGCACCATCTCGGACCTCCCGATGACGGGGGAGTCGCTGTCCGCCGACGAGAGGCAGACCAGCTTCACACAGATGATGGAGGTCGCGCTCTCCTTGGCCCTGCCCGAGGAGTAGTCGCCTCCGTGCGAGTGCGGCACCACATGGGGCGCAGGCCCCATGGACATATGCAAGCGGGGCAAGGCCCCCCAGGGAAGTTCGAAGAAGGAGAAGGGACACGTCATGCTCAAAGCCGAAATCACGCGCAGGAACTTCCTGGGCGCCACGGCGGCCCTAGCGGCGACCGCAGGGCTTGCTGGTTGCGGTGGGGGCTCGGCCTCGACCACCGAGTCCGCCGGCGGTGCCGGAGCCGATGCCGCCAGCTACAAGATCGAGATGGTCACCGACACCGGTGGCGTGTCGGACCAGTCGTTCAACCAGAGCTCCTGGGAGGGTCTGCAGCAGCTCGAGTCCGACAAGGGCTGGGAGGTCAGCTACATCGAGTCGAAGCAGGAGTCCGACTACGCGACCAACCTCGACAAGGCCGTCGACGACGAGGCCAACCTCGTCTGGGGCATTGGCTTCAACATGGCCGACGCCGTCGCCCACTCCGCCCAGACCAACCCCGACGTCCAGTTCGCAATCATCGACAACGCATACGATGAATCCCAGCCCAACCTCACCGGCGTGACCTTCCGTGCGCAGGAGCCCTCCTTCCTGGTTGGCTACATCGCCGCACGTACCACGAAGACCAACAAGATCGGCTTCGTCGGTGGCATCACCGGCGTGGTCATCGACCAGTTCGACTACGGATACCGGGCTGGCGTCGACTACGCGAACAAGGAGGCTGGCACCAGCGTCGAGGTCCAGGGCCAGTACGCCGACAGCTTCTCCGATGCGGCCAAGGGCAAGGCGATCGCTTCCAAGATGTTCTCCGACGGGTGCGACATCGTGTTCCATGCCGCCGGTGGTGTGGGTGCGGGCGTCATCGAGGCGGCCAAGGAGGCAAACCAGTACGCGATCGGCGTTGACCGTGACCAGAACTACCTCGCTCCCGACAACGTCATCACCTCGGCCCTGAAGAGGGTCGACAAGGCCATCATCGAGGTCTCGACCCAGATCGAGGCGGGCACCCTCAAGGGCGGCTCCAACATCGAGCTGGGCTTCAAGGAGGACTGCGTCGGCATCCCCGAGAAGCACGATCTCATTGCCGATGACGTCTATCAGGCCGCGCTCGCGCTCTCCGAGAAGATCAAGGATGGCAGCATCGTACCGCCCATGAACAAGGACTCCTACGACAAGTACGTGGCGAGCCTCTAGTCCGCAAGTCAAGAAGCACGCAGGGATGGGGCGCCCTGGCCTGATGGCGGGGTGCCCCATCCCTTGGATGCGACGCCAGGGGAGCAGAAAACATGGAAGTCAGTCCGGAATACGCCGTGCAGATGCATGGCATAGTCAAGACGTTCGGCTCGTTCCGAGCGCTTGACGGGGTTGACCTCGACGTCAGGAAGCAGTCCATCCACGCCATCCTGGGCGAGAACGGGGCGGGAAAGTCCACGCTCATGAACGTCCTGTACGGTCTGTACCAGGCCGACGGCGGAGAGCTCTTCCTCAACGGCGAGAAGGTAAGCATAAACAGCCCGACCGAGGCCATCAAACATGGGATCGGCATGGTCCACCAGCACTTCATGCTGGTGGAGAACTTCACCGTGACCGAGAACATCGTCTTGGGGGAGGAGGTGTGCGGCACGGCGGGCGTCCTCGACATGGCCAAGGCGCGACAGGAGGTCGTCAAGATCGTCGAGGAGTACGGCCTCGAGGTAGACCCGGACGCGCTCATCGAGGACATCACCGTGGGCATGCAGCAGCGCGTCGAGATACTCAAGGCACTCTACCGCGGGGCAGACACCCTCATCCTAGACGAACCGACCGCAGTCCTCACGCCCCAGGAGATCGGCCAGCTGATCAAGATCATGCGCGACCTCGTCAGCAAGGGCAAGACGATCATCATCATCACGCACAAGCTCAAGGAGATCATGTCGTCCGCCGACGAGTGCACCATCATTCGCCGCGGTCGCTACATGGGAACCGTGGACGTGGCGCAGACTAACGAGGCGGAGCTTGCCTCCAAGATGGTCGGTCGCCACGTCAACCTCCACGTCGAGAAGTCGCCCTCCAGGCCGGGCGAGACCGTGCTCTCGATACGCGACCTGCACGTCAAGGACGACCGTGGGATCGAGGTCGTGAAGGGCCTCTCGCTCGACGTGCATGCGGGCGAGATCGTGGGCATCGCCGGCATCGACGGCAACGGACAGCGCGAGTTCGTGGACGCCATAGACAACCTCGTGCATGCGGAGTCGGGAACGATCGAGGTAAAGGGCAAGCAGATTCAGAACACCACGCCCAGGAACACCATCGAGACTGGCGTGGCCACCGTGCCCTCAGACCGCCATCGCTGGGGTCTCGTCCTGCCCTTCAGCGTCGCCGAGAACTCGGTTCTCGAGCGTCACAACGAAGAGCGCTTCGGCAAGGGCATCATGCTCGACCTGGCAAAGGTCGAGGAGTTCGCTCGCGGCCTCATCGAGGAGTATGACATCCGTCCCGAGGGCTGCGAGTCCCAGCCGGCCGCAGGCCTGTCTGGAGGCAACCAGCAGAAGGTCATCATCGCCCGCGAGGTCTCTGGTGAGCCTGACCTGCTCGTGGCCGTCCAGCCCACGCGAGGCCTGGACGTCGGCGCCATCGAGTTCGTGCACAAGTCGTTGATTCGCGAGCGCGACCGCGGCGCCGCCATCCTCCTCGTCTCGCTCGAGCTCGACGAGGTCATGGACGTGTCCGACACAATCGCCGTCATACACGACGGGCAGATCGTTGGCAGCTTCGAGCAGGGAACGGTCACCGAGGAGCAGATCGGCCTCCTGATGGCAGGAGGAGGGAGCAAATGAAAACCATCGTCAAGCTATTGAGGAAGCCCATCGCGGCATCGATACTGGCAATCGCCGTAGGCTTCCTGATCGCAGCCATAGTGCTCGCGATCGCGGGCTATGCGCCCGGACCGTCCTTCGCGGCCCTGTTTAACGGCATGATCGGCAAGCCCAAGTACATCTCCAACGTCGTCATCAAGGCAACCCCCCTGATTCTGACCGGCACGGCCGTGGCCTTCGCCTTCAAGACGGGCCTCTTCAACATCGGTGCCGAAGGTCAGTACGTGACTGGCACCATCTGCGCGGCGATCGTTGGCATCAGCTGCGACTTCCCGCCCGTCCTGCAGGTCCCCCTCGTCATTCTCGCGGGGACGTTCGGCGGGGCCGCATGTGGCGCCCTCGTTGGCTGGCTCAAGGCGAAGTTCGGGATAAACGAGGTCATCACCAGCATCATGCTCAACTGGATCAGCCTCTACGCCTGCAACTTCGTGGTCAACGTGCCCGCCTTCCACCAGCCGGAGTCGACGAGCACCTATGCCGTCAATCCTTCCAGCTACACCATGATCCTCCCCAAGTGGAAGCTCTCGGAGGAGGGGCTCGCCACCCTCAAGGGGACCCCCTGGCTCTACGAGGTGCTCGTGAAGACCGACGTCAACGTGGGCATCCTCATCGCGGTGGCCTGTGCCATCCTCATCGCAGTGCTGCTGAAGCGCACCAAGATGGGCTACGAGATGCGCGCCGTGGGCCTCAACCGCGAGGCGGCCCAGTTCGCCGGCATCAACGTGAACCGCAACATAGTTACCTGCATGCTCATCTCGGGCGCCCTCTGCGGCCTGGCGGGCGCTCTGGCAGTGACCGGCTTGGAGCCGCATAACATATCCACCCTGGCCGCATTCGAGAACAATGGCTTCAACGGCCTCTCGGTGGCCTTCATTGCCGGCTCCTCGCCCATAGGGTGCATCTTCGCCGGGTTCCTGTTCAGCGGCCTCATCTATGGCGGGCAGAGCGTCCAGCAGGTCATGGGGGCGCCATCCGACATCATCAACATCATGATCGGTACCATCGTGTTCCTCATGGCCCTCTCGCAGGTCGTTCCCATGGTTGCCGATTGGCTTGAGCGCAGGGAGAAGGGGGTCGCAAATGCCTAGCAGCCTGTTTCTACTCATCGGCATCACCCTCATGTACTCGACGCCGCTCGTGTTCGGCGCCCTCTCGGGCGTCATCTCGGAGCGCTCGGGCGTCGTGAACATCGGCATAGAGGGCATGATGATGGTCGGCGCCTTCACGGCCTCTGCCGTCTCGTATTTCACTGGGAACCCTTGGCTGGGCTTTCTGGTCGCAGGCCTCACCGGTGCGATCATTGCCCTCCTCCACGCCTTCGCGTCCATCACCTTCAGGGCTGACCAGACGGTCTCGGGCGTCGCAATCAACCTCCTGGCGCCCGGGCTCGCCCTCTTCTTCTGCCGCCGCCTCTTTGACAACGCGGCAATGACACCCGTCTACACCACGCTGCCCAAGCTCTTCGGCGACAAGGCCCTTGCCGGCACGCCGTATGCGAGCCTCAACGTGGACGTGACGGTTGCCCTGGGCCTAGTTGCCGCGGTGATCATGTGGTTCGTCCTCTACAAGACCAAGTGGGGCCTGCGCGTCCGCGCCGTGGGCGAGCACCCTGCTGCCGCCGACACCCTGGGCATAAACGTCGAGCGCACGCGCTACGTCTGCGTGATCGTCTCGGGCATGCTGGCGGGCTTCGGTGGCGCCTCGGTCACGCTGGCCATCGTCTCGCAGTTCACCCAGACGGCCATCAGCGGCCAGGGCTTCATCGCGCTCGCCGCCGTCATCTTCGGCAAGTGGAAGCCGCATGGAGCCTACGGTGCCTGCCTGCTGTTTGGCCTGGCCCAGGCCCTCACCGTGATACTGGGCGGTGGTGACATCGCAATCCCCAGCCAGCTCATGGCGATGCTGCCCTACATCCTGACCATCATCGTGCTGGTGCTCTTCGTGGGTCGCTCCGTGGCACCCAAGGCCGATGGCGTGCCCTACAGGAAGGGTGCGCGCTAGCATGTCGTGCGGTACGGGGACCTCTCGGGCTACGGGAGTCCGAAGGAAGACCGTCGGGGCACCTCGCAGCCAGCCGAGCGCCCCGTCAAGGGAGGCATGATGGACGAGGTAGCGCTCGTTCGGGAGGCCATCGCCGCGCGAGAGGAGGCATACGCCCCGTACTCGCACTTCTCCGTGGGCGCCGCCCTTCTCGACTCGGAGGGCAGGGTGTGGCGTGGCTGCAACATCGAAAATGCGTCCTACACGCCCACGAACTGCGCGGAGCGTACCGCGTTCTTCAAGGCGGTGAGCGAGGGGGCGAGGGAATTCGAGGCCATCGCCATCGTCGGTGGGGCCGAGGGGCTTCCCATCAGCAACTGGTGTGCGCCCTGTGGCGTGTGCCGCCAGGTGATGGAGGAGTTCTGCGACCCTCGGAGCTTCAGGGTGGTGCTGGCCGCCTCGCCGCGCCAGATCAGGACCTATCTGTTGGAAGACCTGCTGCCGCTGGGCTTTGGCCCCCATGACCTCGAGGCGGCGCAAAGGGAGGCTGATGGCCAATGAGGATGTACGACGTCATCGAGACCAAGCGCAATGGCGGGGAGCTGAGCGACGAGCAGATCAAGTTCTTCGTCGACGGCTATGTCTCGGGCCAGATACCCGACTATCAGGCCTCTGCCCTGTGCATGGCCATCTACTTCAGGGGGATGAGCGCTCGCGAGACTGCGACGCTCACCATGGACATGGTCGCGTCGGGCGACGTGGTGGACCTCTCTCCCATTCCCGGCATAAAGGTAGACAAGCATTCCACCGGTGGCGTGGGCGACAAGACCTCGCTGGTCGTCGCGCCCATCGTTGCCTCGCTTGGAGTGAAGACCGCCAAGATGAGCGGCCGTGGGCTGGGGCACACGGGCGGCACCCTTGACAAGCTCGAGTCCATTCCCGGCCTCTCCACCTCGGTCGAGCGCGACCGCTTCGTGAGGATCGTGAGCGAGGTCGGCGTGGCCATCATCGGCCAGACGGGCAACCTCGTTCCGGCCGACAAGAAGCTCTATGCCCTGCGCGACGTCACCGCCACCGTCGACAGCCTGCCGCTCATCGCCTCCAGCATCATGAGCAAGAAGATAGCGGCTGGCTCCGACAAGATCCTCCTCGATGTCAAGTGCGGCAGCGGGGCGTTCATGAAGACCGTCGACGACGCCATAGAGCTGGCTCGGTCTATGGTCGAGATCGGCGAGCACGTCGGCCGCACCACCGTCGCGATGATCACTGACATGGGCAGGCCTCTGGGCAACTGCATAGGCAATGCCCTGGAGGTTGCCGAGGCTGCGGCGACCTTGCAGGGCAGGGGTCCCAAGGACCTGACTGACATCTGCGTCGAGCTGGCGGGCAACATGCTCTTCCTGGCGGGCAAGGGGCAGATGGATGACTGCCGGCACATGGCACGCGAGCAGATCGCAAACGGAGCGGGCTTCGCGAAGCTCAAGGAGATGGTTGCCGCCCAGGGCGGTGACGCCTCCCTGCTCGACGACGCCTTCGACAGTCTCGTGCAGCCGCGCGTGGCCCGTGAGGTGCGTGCGCAGCGCTCTGGCTGGCTCTATGCGATGGACACCGAGCGCTGTGGCATAGCGTCGGTGGCGCTGGGTGCCGGTCGTGCGCGCAAGGAGGACGCGATAGACTACTCCGCGGGCATCGTCCTGGCCAAGAAGAGTGGTGACGCCGTCGCTGAGGGGGACCTGCTCGCAACGCTGTATGCCGCCGACGAGGCGCTGTGCGACGAGGGGGAGCGCATCCTTCTCTCCGCGCTGGACATTCGCACGGAGGAGCCCACGGCCATCCCGTTGTTCCATGCGCGCGTTACGCGCGACGGCGTTGAGCGCTTGGATGCATAGGCGATAGTCCTGCCGGGTTACGACGATTTCTGTGGGCACGGGGGATGCGGGCGGTGCGGGAATGCCGTCGCGTCCCCCGTACGCATGCGGTCTGCTGCACGACGTCGTCGCGCGTCGTCTGCGACATGGACGGGGGAGAGGGATGCTGGCGATTCTAGTGGGTCTTGTGCCCGCGTTCGGCTTTGGCCTCATGGGCTGCGTTTCGCAGTTGGTGGGCGGCAGCGTCGCAAACAAGCAACTGGGGCTTGCCCTCCCTACGCTGCCTCTCGCCCTTGTCATGTCGCTGGTCCGTCCGGTCGCCTGGTCGTCGGGGCTTGTCGTGGCGGCTGCCATCGATGGTATTGCCTGGAGCGCGTCGGAGGCCCTGCTTCTCTATAGCTTTGGCATCCTGGGCGTGTCGCGCTCGGTGCCCGTGTCCACTGGCGTCCAGCTCCTGGGCACGTCGGCGATTGGCGTGCTGTTCCTTGGTGAGTGGCGGGGGCAGTCCCAGCTGGCCTTGGGCCTGCTCGCCCTCGTGCTCGTGGCTGCGGGCGTGGTTCTCTGCTCTCGCGAGGACGCATCCGCCATCGAGTCCGCCGCATCTCGTCCTGGGCACGAGGGCTGGTCGGCGAACGCACGAGGCATGGCCTGCGTCATGCTGTCCGCCGGTCTGAGCGTCGCCTATGCCTCGACGAGCAGCATCTTTGCCGTCGATGCCCTGGACCTCCTGCTGCCGCAGTCACTGTTCATGGTCACAAGCTCGTTCGCGGTAGGGCTCGTCTCATCCAAGGGCAGGCTGGTCGGCAGCCCTGAGGCGGTACTCGGACGCAAGACTTGGGAGAACATGCTCGCGGGAGCGCTTTTCGCCATCGCGAACGCATGCGTTCTGCTGTCCAACCAGATGAACGGCCTCGCCGTGGGTTGGACCCTTGCCCAGATGAACGTCATCGTGTCGACCGTTGGTGGCCTGGTCCTGCTCCACGAGCACAGGTCGGCCCGAGGCCTTGCCTTCGTCGTCACGGGCATGGCTCTGGTCGCCTTTGGCGGCGTTCTTATTGGGCTGACCAAGGCCTGACGCTCGGATTGCCTGTGGGTGAGGGTGGATTGCATGCAAGCATCCTAGATCGGACGAGGTCATCGTCAGCCATGAGGACACGCTAGAGCATGTGAACCCAAAGGACCTGGAAATCAGCCCCTGGCGTGGCTAACTAGGGGCTGGCGCACTCTGCAAAAACAATCCACTCGATGGGCCGATAGCCACCTGTACGCAGATGTTGATGGCCCCATTGGTGAGCCGGCACCTAGCTTCGGGCCATTCGTCGGCCGCCATCCTGATGACGCACGCGAATTCGTAGGACTTGCTGTTATTTCTCTGTTGCTGTCTTAACTTATCCATATCAATGGATGGACAAGTTAAATCTATCAGTACCAACTAACAGCTAAAACAATTCCGGTTGGCGGAATATTTGTACCGTTCACGCCAACTTGTATAGTCAAGTTTGTGAATGCGTCATACATTCTCACTAGACGGATTTGAAGTCACCCGTACGGATTTTGCATGCATGGCTACTGGAAATCAGGGGGTGTCTGATGGGGAAGCGCCTGCTTCATACCGGTGTGAGCGCAAATGAAGTCGGTCGATATGTCCTGATTCCCGGCAGCGTCGAGCGTGCTGCCTTGATTTCCGAGTATTTTGATAATTCCCACGAAGTGGCCCATCGTGGCGGCTATCTAACCTTCTATGGCACTCTTGAAGGTGTTCCTGTAACCGTCACGTCCACGGGCATTGGTGGGCCTGCTATGGCGCTCGCCGTTGAAGAGCTGAGCGAATGCGGTGCGGACACCTTCATACGAGTGGGCTCCTGTGCCTCGAGCTCGCCCGTCTCAAAGATTGGTGACGTAATAATTCCAAGGGGCGCGGTGCGAATGGAGGGTACCGGAGATTATTTTCTGCCCCGCGATTTTCCCGCCGTTCCGGACTATCAGCTATTTCGATGCCTGGAGCAAGCAGCTAGCCAAAGTGGCTTTCCTTACAACACGGGTGTCACAATCACAAAAGACTCCTTCTACACCGAGGCTGCGCCCGAAACCAAGCCCGTTCATGACGAGCTCTCCTTTCGGTGGGATTCTTATGAGAGAGCTGGGGCAACGAATACGAGCATGGAGTGTGCGCCGCTGTTCCTCCTGGGTTCCGCCAAAGGCCTGCGCTGCGCCTCGATAATGATCTGTGCAACTAACTATCAGACATATTCCAACGACAAGCAGGATTATCCAGCTGCATGGGAGAGGCGTGCAATCGAGGTCGCCATAGCAGGGCTTCGCATGCTTATCCATGCTGACCGATTCAAGATCTAGGGAGGTCGCAGCGATGAGCAAGCAGATGATGCACCTCGCCATCCAGGAAGGTGATGTCGGGGAGTACGTGTTCTTGCCTGCAACGCCGGAGTGCGCCGTCCGTATCGCGGACTCTCTTGACGATGCCGTTGAGGTTGCCTGCAACCGGGAGTTCCGCACTTTCACGGGCCTGCTCGACCAGACAAGGGTTTCCGTCACATCTTCCGGACTGGGTGGACCCGCCTTGGGCATTGCAGTCGAGGAGCTGCATGAATGCGGCGCGCGAACCCTTGTCAAGGTAGACACTTGCGAGGCGCTTGTGCCATCCGTCCATACGGGAGACCTCATTTTTCCCAACGGTGCCGTGCGTATGGAGGGGGTGGGTAGGCAGTATGCGCTCGAAGAGTATCCTGCCGTGCCGGACACAGACGTTCTAGCTGCCCTCTGCGATGTGGGGAGGGGGAGAGATGCCACCAGTCACGTGGGTGTTGTGGTCACGAAGGCGCGATTCTCTTCTCAATTCTTGACTGGGTCCGGTCCTATGGAGCGCCAGCTTAGGGATAGGTGGGACGCCTATGCCCAAGGAGGTGCCCTTGCGGGCGAGATGTCCTGCGCCACGCTTTTTGTCATTGCGGGATCCCTGCGCATGCGGGCGGCGGCAGTTTTGGGCAACGGTTGTGAGGCAGGGTACTATTCCGATGACGAAGCGAATTGGGCGTTGGACCCCCTGAATCTGGCAATCGACGTGGCCGTCGAGGGCATGCGGCTACTGATTGCTCGCGACAAGGCAGAGGCGGGGGTGCGAGCATGATTGAGCATGAGCCTAAGACTCAGGTGGTCGCCCTGCACGACATTCCGGTTCCTGACGGCGACAAGAATCCCGGGATGCCTCTCTACGTGCGCATCTACGATACGCTCTATAACCTCATCCGTTCGGATGAGGTGCGGGAGGGCATGCAGCTTCCCAGCGAGAGCCAGCTTGCCGAACACTTTGGCATGAGCCGGGGCACCATCCGCAAGGCCATGCGTTACCTTGTAGAGGACGGCCTGCTGATAAAGGGCCAGGGTCGTTGTGCGGAAATCGCCCCCCAGGGCAAAGTTCAGCTTGAAGGCTTGCAGACCTACACCAATGCTTGTGAGACCTTCTGCACTCTTCCCATCACTCATCATCATGCGAGCTGGCGCTTCACCCTTGCCGGACACTGGCTGAGCGTTCAGTTGGGCATACCCGAGGGTGCCTTGGTGCTCACCTCTGACATCCTCTACTACAGCGACCAGTCTCCGGTCGCCAAGTCCATCTGGCTCATCCCAGCCGGCTACCTTGAGGAGTCCTCCGTTGATCCCAGCGATGAAGCCGCCATGGATGAATTCCTCTTCGATACGATTCAGTCTCAGGTTGTGGATACGCATACCGATATCACGATAGCGCAGGGCGCGCCGGATTGGTGTCGTGATGCGGACCTCGTGCTTTGCCTGAGCGAGATTGCCTATGGCAAAGAAGCCCCTATAGGACACTTCAAGAACTACCTCAGGAGCGATTGCTATCGCCTGGAAATGAGGCGAGAGGGCGCACAGCGTCATCTCTGACAATTCTGGTGAGCCTCCGCCTTCCCTCTCACGTTTGCAGGTGCCATCCGTTGAGCTATTCGTTCCGAAAGGAGGGACCTGGCTTGTCCCGCGCTTTTACAGGCGGTCCGTACGGTGTGGTGGGGGTGCGGTCGCATCCCCAGCGTTGCCAGTAAAGGGCTTTGTACTTAGGAGGAATAATGCTGAATCGTCGTTCGTTCGTCACCGTCAGCCTCGGTACCGTTAGTGCTCTCGTTCTTGCTGGTTGCAGTAAGGGTGGATCCGATTCTGATGTCGCCCCTGCCAAGGACGGTTCCTCGTCCGATGGCGCCAAGGGCAAGAAAGTGATCTTCTTGGTGAGCGGCAACCTTGGCGACAAGGGCTTCTACGACTCGACTGCCAGGGGCATCAACACTCTCGCGAGTGATTATGGCTGCGAGACCAAGATTGTCGAAATGGGCCGTGACGAGACTACCTACGAGGCTACGCTTAGGGACGTGTCTGACCAGGATTGGGATCTGATCGTCTGTTCGACCTTCTCGATGCGAGAGGTTCTCGAAGGGGTTGCTCCCGACTATCCCGATAAGAGCTACGTCCTGCTGGACGTCGCCTCGACCGTACCCAACATCCTGGGCGTTTCCTTCCCGGGCAATGAGGCGGGATTCCTGGCCGGCACCGTCGCGGGCAACTACATCCTCGAGAACTTCCCTGACAACAAGGTGGCTGGCTTCATCGGGTCAATGGATGCCCAAGGCATCAACGACTTCCTCGTTGGCTATATCGAGGGCGTCAAGAACGTCGATGAGTCGATTAAGGTTAATACCTCATACGTTGGCTCCTTCGAGGACGTCGCAACCTGCCTCGAGATGACCACCCAGCTCTATAACCAGGGTGCCGAGGTCGTCTATGCTCCCGCATCGCAGAGCATCATGGGCGCCGTCACAGCTTCCAGCAATACCGGTAAGGCTCTCATCGGCTGTGACACCGACATCTACAGCGAGATCATTGACAGCCAGCCCGATTTGGTTCAGCACGTTCTGACCTCTTCCCTCAAGCGTTTGGATGAGGCCACCATCAAGTCTGCCACAGGTCTTTGGGATGGCAGCCTCAAGGTGGGCACGCCCGTCAACATGGATGTTGCGTACGGCGCCATTGGGCTGGCGGACAACGACAACTATCAGAAGCTTGTGAGCGAGGACACGCGAAAGAAGGTCGACGAGGTTACGCAGAAGATAGCGTCCGGTGAAATCAAGCCCAAGAGCGCGTTCGACATGGACACTGAGGAGCTCACCAAGATGCGTGATGGCGCAAAGGCGTAGCTTCCGGTCCGTCGTAGGTCCTCTTGTAGGAAAGAGGGGCGAAAGTCGCCCGAGGATGCCATTGGTGACGGCGCATGCGAGCAGCGGCGCGTGCCAATACGTTTCGCGGACAGATGGATAGCCGTTGAGCACCTGTGCGGTCGGATTATACGACCGCAGTCCGACCGCACGACTTGACGGTTGAGGGAGGGCATCTATGCACGGCGAAGAGGCTTTGCGTATGGAGAACATCACCAAGGTGTATCCAAACGGTGTCATCGCAAATAGTGATATCAATTTCTCAGTTATGAAGGGTGAGATTCATGCCCTGTCGGGAGAAAATGGAGCGGGCAAGTCGACACTCATGAAGATGCTCTTCGGCATCGAGCAGCCCACGCGTGGAGACATATATGTGAACGGCGAGAAGAAGGTTATTTCGTCTTCTGCCGAGGCGATCAGCCTGGGTATCGGCATGGTTCACCAGCACTTCATGTTGGTTCCCTCGCTTTCGGTAGTCGAAAACATGGTGTTGGGCCAGGAGCCACGCCGCGGTGTCATGCTCGATCGAAAGACCGCAAAGGCTCAGGCGAAGGAGGTGTCTGAGAAATACCATCTTGGAGTTCCGCTGGATGCCCCGGTATACGATCTGTCAGTTGGCCAGAAGCAGAAGGTCGAGATCCTGAAGGCCTTGCTCCATGGTGCAAAGATTCTAATCCTGGACGAGCCTACTGCCGTACTTACCCCACAGGAGACCCAGGAGCTCTTCATAGAACTCAAGAACCTACGTGATGACGGATATACGGTCATTTTCATTTCACATAAGCTAAACGAGGTGCGCGAGCTCTGCGACCGCATCACGATCATCCGTCACGGTCGCACCATGGGCGTCTATGACGTAAGGGACGTGAGCGAACGCGAGATTTCGCGGCTGATGGTTGGTCGTGACGTCGTCCTTCACATGGACAGGACTCCGACAACGCCGGGTGACGTGGTTTTGGACGTCGAGGGGCTTTCGTACTGGAATCATTACGGAAAGCAACGGTTGAACGGCATCTCACTCCGCGCCAGGCGCAATGAGGTTCTGGGCGTGGCCGGCGTTGAGGGCAACGGACAGGCAGAGCTCGTGGACATCATCAGTGGGAATCTTTCGCGTTTCCAAGGATCCGTCAGGGTCTTGGGCAAGGAGGTTTCCGGGATGTCCATCAGGCAAGTGCGCGAACTGGGTGTGAGCTACATTCCCGAAGACCGTATGACCATGGGCATGGCGGGTGACCTTTCAATCACTGACAATCTCATGGCAGACAAGAGCTACCGCGACCGTTTCGTGGGTAAGGTTGGCCTCCTCGACAAGAAAAGCATCCAAGAATATGGCGCTGACATGGTTGAACGTTACCAGGTCGTCTGTAAGTCACCAGATCAGCCCATATCAAGTCTTTCGGGCGGCAATATCCAGAAGGTCGTTCTTGCCCGTGAGCTCTCGAGCAACCCAGAGCTTGTTATTGCCGATCAACCTACGCGCGGCGTAGATGTCGGCGCCTCTGAGTTCATCAGGCAGGAGCTTCGCAACCTGCGAGACCAGGGGAAGTGCGTACTCCTCGTCTCATCCGACCTCAATGAGCTCCTTGGTCTCTCCGATCGCCTAATCGTTCTCTGCGACGGTGGTATAGCGGCGTACTTTGCAGACACTTCCGAAGTGACCGAAGAGGACTTGGGCAGGTACATGTTGGGAATCGACAGACAGGCTGACGAAGAGATTGCAGGGGTGTGCGCATGAACAACAAGCAGATCAATCTCTTGGTAGATGCCGTAAAACTCCTACTTATCATGGCGATTACGCTCGCTGTGATTGCAGCGATTATCTTCTCGGTGAGCGACGACCCATTGAATGCTCTCTACAACTTCTTTGTGGGACCGTTCCTCTCGATGCGTCGTATCGGCAACATCGTCGAGGGGGCTTGCCCCCTGACATTCACCGCCATGGCGGTCATGCTGATTTTCAAGGCGGGACAATTCTCGATGATTTCGGAGGGCTCATTCTTCATAGGGACCGGAGTGGCAATGTCTACCTCACTCGCCGTCCCCATGCCCACGGGGCTGCATGCCCTCGTTGCGCTCCTTGGTGCTGCACTCGCTGGGGCATTCATTGCGTTTATCCCTGCCATTCTCAAGAAGACCTGGGATGTCAGTGAGGTTGTCACCTCGATCATGCTCAACTACGTGTGCGAGTTCTTCGTCATCTACCTCGTGACGTACCACTTCAAGGAGACCTCGAGTTCCTCGCTCGCCTCATGGGAACTGGCTCCGACGAGTCTCCTTCCCAAGATCGTCCCTGGCACCAACATCCATCTGGGTGTCATCCTGGCCTTGCTCCTCTGCGTGGGCTGCTGGGTCCTTACCAACCGCTCACGCTTTGGGTATCAGCTTAGGTTGACGGGCAGCAACCCTTCCTTTTCGCACTATGCCGGCATCAAGGAAACGGGCGTCATGGTGGGCGCGCAGGTTATTGCTGGAACCATCGCGGGCATGGGTGGCGGCGTCGAGCTTTTGGGCATGTACAACCGCTTCAAATGGACCACATCTCCCGGTTTTGGTTGGACGGGCATCGTCGTTGCTCTGCTGGCAAAGGATAACCCACTCCTGATTCCGCTTAGCGCCTGCTTCTTCTCCTATATCAACACGGGTGCAAACATCATGGCCATGAACAGCGACGTGAGTAACGACGTTGCGCAGATTATCCAAGGCGTCATCATGATGCTCATAGTTTCGGGAGCCCTTCTCCAGCGTTGGCGCCAGAAGCTGGTCGTACGTGCCGCCGAGAAGGAACAGGCCGAGGCCGCTGCCGTTAGCGCCTCTGTCGAGGCTTAGGGGGCAGGACGATGTCTACGGTTCTTGCAAACATCTTCAGCGCCGAGTTCGTGTACATGTGGATTCGCGTCGTCACGCCAATTCTACTTGCCTCGCTTGGCGGTTGCATCTGCAACCAGGCGGGTGTCGTCAACCTTGGTCTCGAGGGCATCATGCTGCTCTCCGCCTTGGCAGGCGTAATAGGCGGTGCCTATGGCGGGGGCCTTCTGGCAGGAGTCGCCTGTGGCCTTGGAGTGGCACTTCTGGTTAGTCTGATTTTTGCCTACTTCCATCTCAACATGGAAGCGGACGCGACCCTCTGTGGTACGGCGATAAACACCTTCGCGGCTGGGGCGACAGTCATGGCCCTCTTCACGCTTACGGGCGAGAAAGGCACGAGCTCCTCTTTGCTCAGCTTCTCTTTTCCTACTATCAACATCCCGTTGATAGATAGAATTCCAATATTGGGCAGCATTGTCTCGGGCCATAACTTCGTGACCTACGTCGCTTTCTTGGTGGTGTTTCTCACCTGGTTCTTGTTTTACCGCACGCCCTTGGGCCTGCGCATACGTTCCATCGGGGAGAACCCTGATGCCGCCGCATCCGTGGGAGTCAACGTCCGCAGGACTCGCTACGTTGCGATTCTTCTGTGCGGGCTCCTTACGGGCATGGGTGGAATGTACATGTCCATGGGCTATCTCAGCATGTTCACTCGGGGTATGGTCGCCGGGCGCGGATTCATAGCCCTTGCGGCTGCCGCCATGGGACAGTCGACTCCCATCGGTGCGCTTCTCTCGTCGATGCTGTTCGCATTCTTCGAGAGCATCTCGAACACCCTGCAATTGTTGGCCCTGCCCTCGCAGTTCATTAGGATGCTGCCTTATGTGGCCACGATTCTTGGTCTCACCATCTATTCGATCCAGAAGAAGAACAAGGCCTATGCCAGGGCACAGGCAGCGGTACAGGAAAAGTAAGGAACAAGGAGAAAAACTCATGGAATTGTTGGACAAGAGTGCAAAGACTCTCGGGGCTCGTCAATACCATATCCACCTTCAACCTGGTGACATTGGCGACTATGTGCTGCTGCCCGGCGATCCTGCCCGCAGCGACCGTGTGGCCAAGTACCTCGATGACGCCGAGCTGGTGGGCAACAATCGCGAGCATCGTTCCTTTACGGGTACCTACAAAGGCGTACGCGTTTCGGTGACTTCGACCGGCATGGGCTGCCCCTCCGCATCAATTGCCGCTGAGGAACTGATCAACATCGGAGCGAAGTGCCTCATTCGTATCGGCAGCACCGGCGCGCTGCAGCCCGAGCTTAAGATTGGTGACCTCATCGTCTCAACCGGCTCGATGAAGAATGAGGGCACCTCCAAGTTCTATCTGCCCGATACCTTCCCGGCAGTGCCTGACTTCGACCTGACCCGCTGCCTCATCGACACGGCGCGTGACATGGCGCCCAGTCTGGGATGTGGCGTGTACTACGGGATCGGTGCGAGTGATGACGCCTTCTATGGAGAGACGCCAGAGTGGATTGAGAAGTTGAGCGGATACGGTTGCCTCAATGTCGAGATGGAGGCATCAGCCATCTACACCGTCTGCCATCGTCGTGGCGTGCGTGGTGCCATGGTGTCGGCAGTCTCTGGCAACCTCGTACGCTCTGATGTCATCTATGAGACGGCCAACGTGGGCCTTGAGAATGGCTGGGACCATGAAATCGAGGTCGTTCTCGAGACCATCGCCAAGTTCGACGCGGAACAAAGGGACGGCAGGCATTGATTCGGAAATTCATGCACTATCTAACTCGAATCGCTTAACCCCTCGGGTTCCGAGGTGCCCGAACAATTCGGCATAAAGACCCCCAGGCAACCTTTCCAAGGCTTGGAATCCGTCAATAAGGAAGTTCAATGATCAGGACAATCATCGACTGCGACACGGGCATTGACGACTCCGTTGCGATTCTCTTTGCGCTGAGGCGCCCCGAGATTCACGTGGAAGGAATTACGACGGGATGTGGTAACACCAGCGTTGACCAGGCAACCGATAACGTGCTTCGACTTTTGAAGCTCGCCGAGTTGTCTTACGAAATTCCCGTTGCCAAAGGTGCGGGGCAGCCTCTGGAAGGGACCTGGGACGGTCCTGTCGTGCGGGTTCATGGACCAAACGGCATAGGGGGCGTCGAGCTTCCGTTCTCGGAGCAGTGTCCTTTGGATGAGCCTGCGAGCGACTTCATCGTGCGCATGGCACGTGAGAATCCGGGCGAGCTTACCGTTATTACCCTAGGGCGAATGACCAATCTCGCTCTGGCGCTGCAGAAGGAGCCCATGCTTCCCAAGCTGGTGAAGAACGTTGTCTCTATGGGTGGTGTGATTTATGGTGCGGGCAACACCAGCCCTGTCGCGGAGGCAAACATTGCAGGTGATCCTGAAGCGGCCGATCAAGTAATCATGGCAGGATTTGATTTGACCATGGTGGGACTCGACGTTACCATGAAGACTCGCATCACGCGACAGCGTCTCGAGTTCCTACGTGCGCATTGTTCCGCCTCAAATCGCCGTGTTGTTGACTATCTCCATGGGGTACTTGAGTACTACCTGGGCTACTACCGGACTCAAGACTTTGCTTTTGACCACTGTCCTGTCCATGATCCCCTGGCGGTCTTGGTTGCTATCGATCCGGGATTGGTGAGCCTGAAGAAACTGCCAACTCGTATTGAGTGTGGTGGGCAATACTGCCGCGGCAAGGTCGTGGTAGACGAGCGCCCGCATCACTTTGATGCGCCGTTCGTGACGCATTGCCTTGCAGTTGCGGGGGATCGGGCGGCGGAGGAACTGCTTTCGACATTCATGTAGGTCTCTACGGTTGTTGGACCGACGATTTGGCATGCCCTGAGGGGAGAAGTCGTGAGTCGCCTTCTGGTACGTAACATAGAAACTCTCGTGTCCTGCGACGCTCGGGATAGCGTATACGAGCAAGTTAACCTCTATTGCGAAGATGGCCTCATTCGTTCGATTGGTCCCGCTGAACCCGAAGCGGACGAGGTTATTGATGGCACGGATATGCTTTGTTATCCCGGGCTGGTAAATGCCCACCATCACCTGTACCAAATCTTCTCGCGAAACCTTCCCCAGGTACAGAACATGGAGCTTTTCGACTGGCTGCGTACCTTGTACGAGATTTGGAAGAACGTCGACGCGGACGTAATTGGCCTCTCGACCATGGTTGGCTTGGGCGAGCTCATGAAGAACGGCTGCACCACGGTCTTTGACCACAACTACGTCTTTCCTGCCGGCGCAGGCGACCTCATGGGAGCGCAGGTCCAAGCTGCCGAACGTGTGGGTGCGCGTATGCATCTCTCGCGTGGGAGTATGGACCTCTCTAAGAAGGATAGTGGCCTGCCGCCAGATTCCGTGGTACAAGATGTCGACCAGATCCTTGCTGACAGCGTCGAGTGCATCCAGCGCTACCATGACGCATCCTTTCAGTCTATGCATCGCGTTGCCCTGGCGCCCTGCTCACCATTCTCGGTGTCGGCAGAGCTCTTGCGCCAGAGTGCCATTCTGGCTCGTGAGTATGGCGTGCGCCTGCACACCCACCTCTGCGAAACCAAGGACGAAGAGACTTACATGCTGGAATCAAGGGGCATCCGTCCTTTGGCCTACATGGAGGAGCTTGGTTGGATAGGTCCGGACGTGTGGTACGCGCATGGCATTCACTTCAATGCCGATGAACTGCCGCTTTTGGCTCGTACCGGAACGGGTATATGCCATTGCCCCATTTCTAATATGAAGCTCTCATCTGGCGTCGCTCGTATCCCAGAGATGCTCGAGATGGGTATTCCTGTTGGACTGGGGGTGGACGGCTCTGCCTCGAATGATGGATCGAATCTGCTCGAGGAACTGCGCGTCGCCTTCCTCCTACACCGACTGAACTCGAGCGACGTCGCCCCCAGTGCATATCAGATGCTCAAGGTTGCCACCATGGGTGGCGCGCTCGTTCTGGGTCGTGCGGATGAAATAGGATCGCTCGAACCTGGCAAGTGTGCCGACTTCTTTCTTGTGGATAGTCGCAGGCTCGAGCTCGTGGGGGCATGCGTTGACCCCTCGGCTGTCCTGGGGACGGTGGGACTCAAGGGCGCCGTTGACCTCACTGTGGTCAACGGAGAGGTGACCGTGCGCGACGGACGTCTGACTCGCGTCGATGAGCGTGCGCTGGCGGATGAGGCAAATAAAAAAGCGATGTCCTACCTTGAGGGATAGGCGGTTCGTTCCCTGTACTTGGTTACATCCAGAACACCCACCGAAAGAGGCAGATGCGATGCGTATCCTAAATATCGGGTCGCTCAACATTGACAAAACATACGAAGTCGACCATTTCGTACAGCCAGGTGAGACACTCATGGCAAGCTCCATGGCTGTCTGTTGTGGGGGCAAGGGGCTCAACCAGTCAATTGCGGCGGCGCGTGCCGGAGCGCAGCTCTGGCATGCCGGTCTCGTGGGAAATGACGGTCAGGCTCTCGTGGACGCTCTCGTTGCGGCTGGTGTGCATACCGAACTCCTGAGACGAATCGATGGGCAGTCCGGTCACGCCATCATCGAGGTCGACCCCTCTGGGCAGAATCGCATTCTTCTCTTTGGCGGTGCGAATCGCATGTTGAACGAGAAGACGATAGATGGAATTCTCGATGCCTTTGGCGAGGGGATGGTCCTGCTCCAGAACGAAGTCAACCTCCTTGCCTACATTGTTGACGCGGCGTATCACCGAGGACTACCCGTCGCGCTCAATGCTGCACCAATGAACGACGATGTGCTCGGCTGCGAACTCAGCCATCTTGGCTGGCTGATCATTAACGAGATCGAAGGACGTCAGGTGGCTCAGTGCGAGCGAGATGAGGACATTTTTCCCACGCTTTCACGTCGCTATCCCAGTCTCAAGGTGCTGCTGACCCTTGGGGAGCGAGGTGCCGTTGTGCTTGCAAACGGGACGAGCTACACCGTGGGCTCCTGTCACGTTGCAGTGAGGGATACGACTGCGGCAGGTGACACCTTCATAGGCTACTTCCTGCGGGGCATTGACCTTGGCTGGGAGCTTGGGGACTGCCTGCGCTTTGCGACTGGGGCGAGTGCCATCAGCGTTACGCGTGAAGGTGCCTCCACTTCGATTCCCAGCTTTGACGAGGTCAAGAGATTTGTCAGTTCTCACAACGACGAGCTCGCTGTCGAAATACAGGGTTTTCGAGCGTAGGACGAAGGATGAGTCACGCATAGACCTGAACGCATGCGTTGACCATGCCGTCTCCAGCCCATCCCCATGACTTTCTAGCCACGGTGATTGAAGAGCTCTCATGATGCACCAGCTGCGTTGTTACCTGCAATTGGCCCCATTCGGGCACGTAACCCGTTGGCGTTCCGTGGTGGTGTCTACTCCCCTGGCTCCCGCACGGACATGCCCAGGCGCATCCTCATGCTGCGGTCGTTGAGCGAGACGCGCGTGGCTCCGCGGGCGTTGGCGCAGGCCGATGCCGCCACCAGGCCTGCTTGTGCGCTGCGGCGCACGCCCAGGTCCTGCACCCAACCCCAGGCGATGCCTGCGGTCATTGCGTCCGAAAACTCGTTGGACTGGGGGATGGGGCCACCAGCCCAGGGCAGGAAGGCGCGCTCGGACTGACTGGCGCAGTACATTCCGCCCTCGTCCAAAGGGATGAACAGCGCGAGTGGGCCGCGCGAGAGAAGTTCGTCCGCCGCCGTGCGAATCGATGCCCTGTCGCGCAGCTCGCGGTCCAGCACCTCCCCCAGCAGCCTGACGTCCAACTTGACGAGCTCGGGTCGCTGTAGGTCGTCCTCCAGGGGCTGGCGCCTGTCGGTGGCGGAGGGCGCGAAGAAGAGTGGCGCATGCACGTTCTGCCAGAGGAAGGAGCGCGACTCGGGCGGGACGCTGGAGTCCACGACGCAGACGGCCGCTCGGTCAATCACGTCCAGGTGCGCAGCCAGGTAGTCTGCCGTCAGGAGCTCGAAGGCCTTGGCGTCCCTCAAGACGAGTCGGCGGGTTCCGTTGGGACGGGTCATGTAGACGTTGGATGCGGTCTCGAGTCCGCGCGACACGAGGGAGTCGCTGATGTCCACCCCGTCGCGTCGGCAGCCATCCATGAGTCGCTCGGCGTTTGCGTCATCGCCAAAGACGGACACGAGCCTCACCTGGCGGTCCAGGTGGGCCAGGAACTGTGCCACGCTGCGTGCCGATCCGCTGGCGACGCTGCGCACCGTGCCTTCGAGCTGCTCCGCGCCATCGGCATCGCGCTCGGGCCAGCCGATGACGTCGATGCACGCGGCTCCCACCACGGCGATGTAGGGACTCTCCTGCAGTATGTAGCGCCTGCCAAGGATAGCGCCCTTGCGTGTGAGGTTCGACACGTGCACGGCCACCGACGAGCGCGAGATGTGCGCCTTCTCGGCAAGCTCCTTCTGGGTGATGGAGGGGTTCTCTCGTATCCATCCCAGGATCTGTCGTTCCCTGTCGGTGATCACTGCGGCTCCAATCCACTAAGCAACAGTTTATCGGCTCAACGTGGTCACGGGCGAGAGGAGCCGCTGGCCTCGGGTTACGTGCCGTCCGTGCCTGGCTCGCCGCCTCCGCTGGGAGGGCCGCGCTCCTCTCTGCCGTGGTAAAATGCCAGACTGCAAAAGGCGGACGCCGCAGCTAGAGGGGGAGGTTAGACGTGGCCGAGAAGCGTGACCTGCTCGATGACCTCATCGACATACAGCAGGACTGGGCAAGCGTCTCGAACCCCCTGGGCGGCATCGCCGACACACTTGCCGCCGACCCGTCCAAGGTGAGGCAATTCGACCCCTCCGAGTTCAAGGAGCGGCCGCGCGTCAACTCGATCTTCTGCCTGCGCGTCTCGTCCGGCAGGGATGACGTCTGCAGCCGCTGCCTGGACGTGTGTCCCGTGGATGCCATCCAGATCAAGGGCGCTGCCATAAAGGTGCTGGACAGCTGCCGCAAATGCGGGCTCTGCACCATGGCCTGTCCCACCGAGGCATTCCTGGTCCAGAGAATCATGGCCAAGCAGCTCTATGACAAGATCGTCCGCGTGGCCAGCGCCTACGAACAATGCTACGTGACCTGCACCCGCGCCATCGGTCGCCTGCCCAAGGACAACGAGGTGGTGCTGCCCTGCGTGGGCGTCATGCCTACCGAGGTCTGGCACGCCCTACTGAGCGAGTTCGACAACGTGAGCGTCTACCTGCCCCTGGGCATCTGCGACCGCTGCCGCACCACCACGGGCGAGGCGGCGTATGTTGACCAGATCGGGCAGGCCGAGGAGTGGAGCGGCGGCTCGGTGGGCCTTGAGGTCGACGAGGGACAAATGACCCACGAGCAGACGCGCGCCTACAAGCGCGGCCAGTTCGTGAACAGCATGGTGCAGGCGGGCCAGACGGCACTCCTTGCTGGCAACCCCTCGCTCCTGGGTGCCAAGGCGGTGGCCCAGCGCATCCAGGACCACTCGCGCAAGATCACCAGCATGCAGCGCGAGCTCGAGCGCATGGTGGGCGACAAGACCACGGCCAACCGACGTCGCGTGCTCACGCAGAAGCGCAAGACCCTGCTCACCACCCTCCAGGGCCGGCCCCGCCTCGCGCGGCCCATCGTCCTGGACGTCCCCAGCTGCGATCCAAGCCGTTGCACCATGTGCGGGGACTGCGTCAAGGCCTGTCCCGTGCATGCCTGTGACCTCGACGCGGGAGGGCGCTTCTCCGTTGAGGCAGCCTATTGCCTCAACTGTGGGGCCTGCGCGAAGGTGTGCCCCGAGGGGGCCCTGACCATGGTGGCGGGCGACCCGCAACAGCTCGTGGTGCGCGACGAGGAGGCGGAGCGCCGCGCCAGGGCGGCGGCCAAGCAGCGGGAACAGGTCCAGAAGGCCAAGGAGGAGGGCAAGAGGCAGCTCAAGCGCGGCCTCGACATCCTCGAGCGCCTGGCGGACGACTAGAGACCAGCAAGGGCGGGGGACGCGGGCGTCCCTCGCATGGAATAGGAGTTGAGGACGTGGCACTTTCCATCGGCATCGTGGGCCTTCCCAACGTGGGCAAGTCGACCCTGTTCACCGCGCTCACGCGCAAGGGCGGTCTCGCGGCCAACTACCCCTTCGCGACGATCGACCCCAACGTGGGCATCGTGGACGTGCCGGACGCACGCTTGCAGAGGCTGGCAGACATCGTGCATCCCGCACGCATCGTTCCGGCGACGGTCGAGTTCGTGGACATTGCCGGTCTGGTGAAGGGCGCAAACGAGGGAGAGGGGCTGGGCAACCAGTTCCTGTCCAATATTCGTAACACCGACGCCATCTGCGAGGTCGTGCGCTACTTCTCCGACCCCGACGTGGTGCATGTGGACGGGCGCGTCGACCCTGGCTCCGACGCCGACACCATCCAGACCGAGCTCGTCCTGGCGGACCTCGGCACGCTCGAGCGCGCCATCCCCAAGCTCGAGAAGGAGGCCAAGCGCGACAAGGAGAAGGCCCCCAACCTGGCCATCGCCAAGAGGCTCCAAGACTGGCTCAACGAGGGCAAGCGTGCGGCCGAGCTCGACATGAGCGACGACGAGCGCGCGGCGGCCCACGACCTCTTCCTCCTCACCATGAAGCCCATGCTCTATGTGGCCAACGTCGACGAGGACAAGGTCTCCGAGGTGCCCGCTCCCATCAACGGCCAGACGCCCATTCCCATCTGCGCTGAGGTCGAGGCGGAGCTCGCCGAGCTCGACGCCGAAGAGGCGGCCGAGTACCTCGAATCCCTGGGCTTGGAGCACAGCGGGCTCGAGACCCTGGCACAGGCCGCCTATCACCTGCTAGGACTGCAGAGCTACTTCACGGCGGGCGAGAAGGAGGTCAAGGCCTGGACGGTCCGCATCGGTGCCAAGGCACCCGAGGCCGCCGGCGTGATCCACTCCGACTTCGAGCGCGGCTTCATCAAGGCCAAGACCATCAGCTACGAGGACTACGTCGAGCTGGGCGGCGAGGCCGGCGCGCGTGAGGCTGGCCGCCTGCGCATGGAGGGCAAGGACTACGTCGTCCAGGACGGCGACGTGATGGAGTTCATGTTCAACGTGTAGCGAGCTGGGTTGCTGAGCCTGTGGGCCGTGCGACCCTCGCAGCCCCCTCGCCCTGCGAATTTGCTCGTCGAGTGCGCAAGCTTAAGCCTTGCTACTTCGCGAGTGCGCAAGCTTAAAGGCTGGAATTGCGCACTCGACAACGAAGACCGCCCCTCTCGCCACGAAGGGCCAGGTGGCCGGAAGCCGAGTGCGCAAGCTGAAGCTTTCAGTTTGCGCACTCGACGCTTGTCTGTGGGGGAGAGACTTCGTCCTAAGATGTCTACAGCAGGCTCTTTACTTCCTCGCTCAGCTCGAACCTGAGGGGACGCCTGCGTGTCGTCACCATCAGCCCGAGCTCTTCGAGCCTTTTGGTGTACTTGCGTGCCTGCTGCTGTGAGACATTGGAATGCGAGGCGACCTCGGCAAGGCTGGTTCCGGGGAACGTGGCGAAGAGTTGGAGCTGGATGAGCATAAATAGGACGCTTGCCTCCTGTTCGGACAGTCCTCGCTCGCTCACGACCTGCGATAGGAGCTTCGAGGCCTCTTCGAGCGCCGTTCGCTTCTGGGTCAGGTCGTCAACGATTTGCTCTTGAGCGACAAGGATGTTCTCGAGGAGGTTCCAGACGAAGAAGGTGAGCTCCCCGTGGTTGAGGGGGCTTTCTGCCTGCTTGAACGACTTGTAATAGGCGGCTCGGTTCTCTGCGATGACCCTAGAAAGCGAGAGCGATGTGAGTGTGGAGAGCGGCCGGCTGAGGTAGAGTGCGAGCAGATAGCGCCCCGTGCGTCCGTTCCCGTCGTAAAAGGGGTGGATGTATTCGAAGTAGTAATGCGCGATGATCGCGCTGAAGGTCTGGGGCATGTCCTTCCTGTCCGCGAGCTCGATCATGCGGGCAATGGCCTCGATGATCTTCTCCTCCGGCTCGATTCCCACATGAAGGACCTTCTGATTCGCTCCGATGATCTCAACCCCACCTGCTCGGAATAGCCTTCCGTCAGGCACGACGCCATGCATATCTTCGCCCCTCATGACGAGGTCGTAGACTCTGCGCACGTCTTCTGGGCTGCTTGGGTACCCTCGGTCATGGTCGCTGAGGTCCAGGTAGAGCTTTGCGAATTCCCTGAAGCGGCGGTCCCGTGACGGATCGTCCATAGAAAGTTCCAGGTCGAGGGCATCACTCACCTGCCTGCGCGTGCTGTGAACGCCCTCCAGCTCGTTCGTGCTGACGACCTCGTCGATGACGAGGCTGCGCACGAGGGCGGCGCTTGCCACGGGGGGCAGCGCGCCCATGGCCGCCGAGACGGCGCGCTCGTTGCGCATGACGCGTTCGTTGAGCACGGAGAGCTCTCTCGGGGTAGCAAGGAACAGCTCTCCGTTCGGGGTCAGCAAGCTTGTGCGAAAGGTCGAGTCGGCTTCGAGTCGCTCCCGTGCAAGACGCGCGTTGTGCGCGAACCTGTCGGAGGAAGCATCCGCATAGAAGATCTTCTCAAGGGAGCGGTATGACATGGTCTGCGCCTCCGGACGTTGGGAGTATGACTAGTGGCGTCTGATAGTCACTCTTATTTATACTAACTGGCAATTAGTATAAATAAGAGTGACCTATGATTCGCCTGTACTTCGTCTCTGCTTCGCGAGTGCGCAAGCTTAAAGGCCGGAATTGCGCACTCGACAACGAAGACCGCCCCTCTCGCCACGAAGGGCCAGGTGGCCGGAAGCCGAGTGCGCAAGCTGAAGCCTTCAGACTGCGCACTCGACGCTTGGGCGGTGGAGAGGGGCCGCGACTGGGTTGGCTGCGAACCCTGAAAGCGAAAGACACCGCAGCTGACCCCAGCCGGCTAACCCCCGGCTCGTCCTAGCTTGCTGCGGAGACCAAGAGACTCCCCGTGTCACAGCGGGTAAGAGAACCGCCATCCCTGGGGGCACCAGTCCTCCTGACCGCGGCACTAGGACTTGTAGTCGCTTCCCAGTACCACGATCACGTCGACACTGGTGTTCCAGCTGCCGTCGTTCTCCTCGATGATGGAGTCGTCCAAGCCCAGGGTCTTGGCTGCGCCACGAGCCTTGGCGGACGACGGGGCGTTGTAGATGACGCGCGTGACGCTCGACTCGCCATCCGCGTTGCCCGCCATGGCCGAGAAGCCCGCGCCTACGAGCTTGTTGGCGGCGTTGCCCGCAGCGCCGTTCTTGCCGCTCGCGTTGAGCACGCTCACGTTCCCAGAGTAGACGGGCCCCTCGCTTGCGCTCGAGGCGGTGCCGGAGTCGCCGCCCGAGCTCTTGCCCACCGACCCCGCCACGCCTGCGGTGGTGTCCTGCGAGGCGTCGCTGTAGGGTGGAAGACCCTGGTCGACGCGGTCCATCATCACCTTCCATGCTGCGGTGTCGCAGATCTCGTACCATAGGTCGTTCATGTACTTGGCGGTCGTGGGACAGAGTCCGGAGTAGATGTCCTCGTCCACGTCCATGCCGATGAACTGCGAGACAAGGCCTGCGATGGACGAGACGTCGAGGTCGGTGGTGACGTATCCCGCCATGGTCGAAACCGTGTTGGCCATGGTGATGGGGTCGCTGGAGAGCACCTTCTTGGTGACGGCGCCAATGAGCATGCGCTGGTTGGCGGCGCGATAGAAGTCGCCTCCTCCGTAGTTGTCGTAGGCGTGGCGGGTGCGTCCCAGGAGGGCGGCCGTCTGGCCGTCCAGGGTGTTCTCGCCCGCGGGGAGGTCGAGGCCAGTGTAGTCGGGGTCCTTGACGTCCACGGGCAGGTCGACGGTGACGCCTCCCACTTGGTCGACGATGGCCGCGAATCCGTCCATGTCCACCTCGGCATAGTGGGAGATCGAGACTCCGGCGAACTCGGAGACGACCTTCGTCGCGTAGGCCGCGCCGCCATAGGAGTAGGCGGTGTTGATCTTCTGCTTGCCGTTGACCCCCAGGTCGACGTAGGTGTCGCGGGGAATGGAGACCAGCGTCACCTTCTTGTTCTGGGGGTCCACGCGGGCAAGGATGATCGTGTCGGTGCGGTAGTTGCTGTTGTCCGCGCCATACTCCGAGCCCTGCGCGCGCTCCTCGTCCTTGTCAACACCCAGGAGGAGCATGTAGAAGGGCTCGTTGTACTTGGTCTCGGTGAGGACGGAGCGCAGCTCGCTGCTCACGCCGGCACCCAACTTGCCGTTTATGCTGATGATGTAGCCCCAGACGCCGACGACGGCAGCCACGAGTAGCACGGCCACGCTGGCGAGGATGCCGCGTAGCACCCTGCCCCTGCGGGCGGAGGCGCGCTTCTTGGCGTAGTAGGGAAGGGCGTTGCGCCTCGAGAGGATGTCTGCGGAAGGCCCGCCGGCGAAGCGCCTTCCCCTGCTGGCGCGTCCCTCGGCCTGCTCCTGGTCGCTGTTCCTCAGATGTCGCATGGGCTAGCTCCGCATCGCTATCTATTCGTAGTCGACCCCAAGGGTGACCACGACATCGTAGCCGTCGTACTGGCTGTCGCTGCTCTCCTTGTATGTGACCTTGAGCCCGAGCGTCCGCGCGACTCCCGCCGCCTCTGCCTCGTGGCCCGTCGTGTAGGTGATGGTCGTGGTCTGAACGCTCGCCCCGGCGTTACCGGAGCTGGCGCCAAAGCCCGCCCCGTCCAGCTTATCCGCAGTCTTGCCCGCAAGGCCGTCGGTGTGGGTGCCGTTGAGCACGAGCACGTCGCCCGAGTAGCTGGGCTCGACGTCGGAGGACGTGGAGGCGTTCCTCTCGCCTGTCGAATCACCCTGGGTGGTCGCGGCGGTCGAACTTGCGTTGGAGCTGTTGTCGCCGATCCGCGCCGAGGCGTCGCTCGCCAGGTCTTGGTTGCCGTCCTCGTAGGGGCTGAGGCCCCTGTTGACGCGGTCCATCATCTTCTTCCAGGCGGCAGTGTCGCAGATTTCGTACCAGGTGTCGTTGACGTACTCCGGCGTCGTGGGTTCCATGCCGCTCATGATGTCGCTGTTGACGTCCATGCCAAGGAACTGGGTCGAGAGGCTGGCGATCGACGACACGTCCATGTCGGTGGTGACGTAGCCGGCGAGGGTCGACACCGTGGACGCGAGCGTCAGGGGGTTGCTCGCCAGCACCTTCTGGACCACGGCGCTGATCACGATGCGCTGGTTGGCGGCACGATAGCGGTCCCCGTCGCCGTAGACGTCGTAGGCGTGGCGGGCGCGACAGAGGAGGGCCGCGGTCCTGCCGTCCAGGGTGTTCTGGCCTGCCTTGAGGTCGAGGCCGGTGTAGTCGGGGTCCTTCACGTCCACGGGCAGATCGACGGTGACGCCACCCACCTGGTCCACGACCGCAGCGAGGCCGTCCATGTCGACCTCGGCGTAGTGCGAGATGGGCACGCCCGCGAAGTCCGATATGACCTGGGTGGCGTAGGCCGCCCCGCCGATGGAGTAGGCGGCGTTAATCTTCTGGGTGCCGTTGGAGCCGAGCTTGACCTGGGTGTCTCGGTGGATGGAGACGAGCGTGACCTTCTTGTTCTGGGGGTCGATGCGCACCAGCATGATGGAGTCGGAGCGATACGCGTTGTCGGAGCTGCCGTACTCGGAGCCTCCGGCACGCGACTCGTCCTTGTCGATGCCCAGGAGCAGCATGTAGAAGGGGTCGCCGGCCTCGTGGTCGCTGAGCACGGACGAGAGGGTCTTGTTCACGCCCTTGTTGAGCTGGGCATTGATGTTGCTGATGTAGGCCCAGGCAGTGGTTCCCAGCGCGACCATGGCGACGAGCAGGGTCACGAGCACGGTCCGCACCACCGCGTGGCGGCGGCGGGAGCGACGCATGCGGGAGTAGCGCTCCAGCGACCCCTCGCGCGAGAGCTCCTGGGCTCCGAGCTGTTCTGGCTGCGAACTCCTGCTCTTGGCCAAGGGGGCTCCTTTACCGTTAACCGTGCTCTTTGGGGCAGGGAATCCGGGTATGAATTCCTCCATGTATAACCACCTAATAATAGTCGCAGTGGCCTGCGCGCGCATGAAGCACACAAACGCTCTCAGGCATCCGACTCGGCCTTTGCGCTGGTCTACAATGAACCGGAAAAACAGGTGGCGTTGGTGTCGGGCTCGGGTCTCCGGCGCCGCGGACAAGAGCTTGCGCACAGAACAGGAGCAGCAATGAAGGCTACCAGGCCAGGACAGTTCGTCGCGGTCTTCGACTTTGGCGCCCAGTACGGCCAGCTGATCGCACGTAGGGTGCGTGACCTGCACGTCTACTCAGAGATCGTTCCCTGCGACATCTCCGCCGACGAGCTGAGACAGATGGCCCCCTCCGCCATCATCCTGTCTGGCGGTCCCGCCTCCGTGTACGCGGACGACGCGCCCGACATGGACGCGGCCGTCTTCGAGCTGGGCATCCCCATCCTGGGCTTCTGCTACGGCCAGCAGATCATGGCCGTCAAGCTGGGTGGGAAGGTCGGCCACACCGAGAAGGGCGAGTATGGTCCCGCGACGCTGGTGCGCAAGGGCGAGGCGCGCATCCTCGATGGCACGCCCGAGGGCGGGCAGACCGTGTGGATGAGCCACCGCGACGCCGTGAGCCAGGTGCCCGAGGGCTTCGTGGTTACCGCCAGCACCGAGACCTGTCCCATCGCCGCCATGGAGTGCCCCGAGCGCAACTTCTACGCCACGCAGTTCCATCCCGAGGTGCGCCACACCGAGCACGGCCAGGACATGCTGAGGAACTTCCTCTTTGGCGTCTGCGGGCTTGAGGCCAGCTGGACCATGGACAACATCGTCGAGCAGAAGGTCACCGAGATCCGCGAGGCGGTGGGGGGGCGCAAGGTGATCCTGGCGCTCTCTGGCGGCGTCGACTCCTCGGTGGTCGCGGCCCTCGTGCACCGCGCCATCGGTGACCAGCTCACCTGCGTCTTCGTGAACCACGGCCTGCTGCGCAAAGGCGAGCCCGAGATGGTGGAGCAGGTCTTCCGCAAGCAGTTCAACGTGCCCCTGGTGCACGTGCACGCCGAGGAGCGCTACGCCAGGATGCTGGCGGGCGTCACCGAGCCCGAGCAGAAGAGGCGCCTGATCGGCACCGAGTTCTGGAAGGTCTTCTTCGAGGAGGCCCAGAAGATTGGTGGCGTTGAGATGCTGGCCCAGGGTACGATCTACCCTGACATCATCGAGAGCGGCGCGCGCAAGACGGGCGGCAAGGCTTCGACCATCAAGAGCCACCACAACCTGATCCCCTTCCCCGAGGGCGTGCGCTTCGACCTCATCGAGCCCCTGGACCACTTCTTCAAGGACGAGGTCCGCGAGCTGGGCGTGAGCCTGGGCCTGCCGGCGGGCATGGTGTACCGGCAGCCGTTCCCCGGGCCCGGCTTGGCCATTCGCATCATCGGCGACGTCACGCCCGAGAAGCTGGACATCCTGCGCGACGCCGACGCCATCGTGCGCGAGGAGCTGGACGCGTACAACGCGCGGCTCTTCGAGGAGACGGGCGAGAGGAACAGCGAGCACAGCTGCTGGCAGTACTTCGCCGTGCTGCCCGACATCAAGAGCGTCGGCGTCATGGGAGACGAGCGCACGTACGCGCGACCGATCATCGTGCGCGCCGTGGAGTCGAGCGACGCCATGACCGCAGACTGGGCGAAGCTTCCCTACGAGGTGCTGGGCAAGATCAGCAGCCGCATCGTGGGAGAGGTCGCCAGCGTGAACAGGGTCGTCTACGACGTGACGCCCAAACCGCCCGCGACTATTGAGTGGGAGTAGGGAAATAGCCCATTTCATCTAGTCTCATCCTGCACGTCTAGTCGCGGTGGTTAGCAACTAGTGCCCTGTATTGGACAAAGCCACCGGGACTTTTGGGGAGTGACAAACGCCAGAAAGCCCCGGAATCTTCGGATTTAAGGGCCTATTCTATGGGTGCTAACCTGCGGAAATACTCTTCACTCAATCGTGCTGGGGTGACGCGTTGCGACTTGTTGCAAAGAGAAGCGACTAGATGCCAAAACATGCCAAAGCGAGAAGAGTATTTTCATCGCGTTTTTTAGCCGCAAGCCTATTTTGACCCGACCCATGTAGTCACTTTGTAGTCACCCCGCCTTTTCAGCCCTCCGTTTCGCAAAACCGCAGGTGGGAGTGAAGAGTGACAAATCGAGAAAATCCTCGTTTTCCGGCGATTCCGGGCCGTTTTCGGGGCATTCGGAAGGCCGTTTGTCACTCTCAACATCGTGTGCAATAGGCGATTTCGGGCCCGTTTTGGCCCCCGAAAACCGGCAATAGTAATGCGAGAGTGGCGA
>NZ_DBEZHV010000004.1:0-204251 GCF_048189965.1 Olsenella phocaeensis
CCCCCGCCCCCGCGACGCGCGTCACTCTCGCCTTGGACCATGGCGTCCCCGACCCCTCGAGCCTGTATCCCAGGCCGCGCACCGTGCTGATGTAGGCGCCCGGCTCGTCCGAGAGCTTGGCGCGCAGCTTGCTGATGCAGACCATCACGTTGTTCTCTGCCGCGAGGTAGCGCTCCTCCCACCCGGCCTCGTAAATCTGCCTCTTGGTGAAGACCCTGCCGGGGTGGGACATCATGAGCTCCATGATCCGGTACTCGACCGGTGTGAGCTCCACCGCCTCCCCCGCCCGGGTGAGACGGCAGGCGTCGAGATCCAGCTCCAGGTCGCGCACCACAAGCCTCGGCGAGACGGGCAGGGACGACGTCGTCCGCACGGCCCCTCCGCCCGAGGGCAGCGGTCGGGCGTCGATGTCGTACACGCGGCGCATGAGCGAGTTGACCCGCGCCACCGCTTCGAGCGGGCTGAAGGGCTTCACCAGGTAGTCGTCGGCACCCAGGTCGAGGCCGATGACCTTCTCGGCATCCTGGCCCTTGGCGGAGATGAGCACCACGGGCGTGGGTCGCTCCGCGCGCAGCTGCCTCAGCACCTCGTAGCCGTCGAGCTGCGGCATCATGATGTCCAGGAGGCAGATGTCGACGGGCTCCTCGCGTAGGAGGCGCAGGGCCTCCCTGCCGTCGGCCGCCTCGGCGACGCGGTAGCCCGCGTTCTGGAGGTAGAGGCGCAGCACCTCGCGTATCTCGTCCTCGTCGTCGGCGACGAGGACCGTGTGGAGTCCGTCCCCGGCCATCCCTGCTCCCTTCGCGCGCGCCGCCCGGACCTCGAGTCCGGGCGGCCTTGGACATTCGATGGTAGCGCTGGCAGGCTAGCCCTGCAGCCCCTCAGGCGCGACGGGTGAAGACTGGTCGGGTGCGACGGGCGCGGCCTCGTCGGACGCCACCGGCAGCACGCGGGAGTCGCTCCCGTAGCGCAGCGCCTCGTAGAGGGCGGCGTAGGTCATCTGCCTGTAGGGCGCCACATAGAAGACGTCCAGAATGCCCAGGGTCGCGAGCGAGAGCAGGTCCCAGCCCAAGAACGAGAGGTCGAGCACGAAGGCCTTCCACTTGTTGCCGTCCATGAGGGCCTTGCTCTGGGCGAAGGCCTCCTCGCGGGTCAGCTTGGGGTCGTCGGCGAGCAGGTACGGGATCATGCGGTACTCGTAGCTCTTGACGATGCCGGGGACCACGAGCAGGAGGCTCCACAGGAAGACGTAGAGCTCGCGGAAGAAGAGGGTCTTCACGTTCTCCGCGTAGTTGCGGTCGAAGCCCCGCCCGCACTCGCCCACCTCGGCGCGCTGGTTGAGGTTCCTCAGGAAGAAGCGAGACGTGCCCACCAGCAGGGGCTGAAGGACCAGGATGTCCAGGGCGATTATGGCCACGACCACCAGCAGCATGAAGAGGCAGAACAGGATCACCAGGGGCAGGAACACCGCCGCCATCTGCGCGGAGCCGAGCTCCTCGCCCGCGTCCTGGCGCTCTGCCACCGGGGTGGAGGAGGCGATGCCGGAGTCCCTTCCGGCGGACGCCGATGCGTCGTTCCTGCCCGCGGAGGAATCCGTGCCTTCCTCGTGTCCGTGCTCGGCCTCGGTGCTCTCCTCCAGCTCATAGTGCTGCTCCGAGGTCGAGGCGGCGGGCCCGAGCCCCATGAGGGCGGCCATGCCGCTCGCCGCCGAGCTGAACGCGCTGGCTCCCCCGGCGCCGCCGCCGATCACGAAGGTGACCACGAGCGCCACCAGGACGGTCTTCCAGTAGTTGGCCCTGAGGCTGGCCTTGCCCTTCTCCTTGAGCTCGCTGCGTTCCCACATGACGTCTCCTTAGACGGGGTCCTTCGGTTGCAAGCCCATGATGGGCCACGACCCTGAGGGAAACGTGAGCCAAACCATAACGTTGCCTTAAGACACGAGCCCCAAGCGACTACGTAGACGCTTGGGGCTCGCTGATGACACTTCAAGGCAGCCGCCACTACGATCGACAAAGTACCCTTCTGCCCAGTTCCAGACAACCAAGGATTCCCTGGTTGCCACCGCAGCCTGCCTCTATGATGTAGGACTCCATGCTTCCCAGGTCATTCGTCGAGATGTAACCGTTTAAGTTCTTGAGCGCTTTTGCACGGACCAGAGGGAAGAGCTGGGACTGCTTCATTACCCCACCACCCAGCACGATACGCTGGGGAGAGTAGCAAAGCACATAGTTGGCAATTGCTTGGGCAAGATAGTCACTCTCGAGCTCCCATACTTCAACTCTATCTGCAAGTGCGTTGGCGGGCTCCCCCCACCGCGCTTCGATGGCAGGACCAGATGCCAGCCCCTCCAGGCAACTCAAATGGTAGGGGCAGACACTTTGTAACTCATCTTCGGGCTGGCGCGCCACTAACATGTGACCAGCCTCGGGATGCAATAAACCATGCAGGAGCTTTCCGTCGACGAGCACTCCCGCGCCGATTCCCGTGCCAACTGTTATGTAGACCACATGGGTTAGTCCTTGGGCTGCTCCAAACCTAGCCTCACCCAAGCAGGCAACGTTCACGTCAGTATCATAGCCAATGGGAACGTCTAGGCCTTTCTTGAGCTCTCCGTAGAAGTCGTAGCCCTTCCAACCAGGCTTGGGGGTATCCAGCACGTAACCAAAGTCTGCCGCTTCAGGATTTACACGTGTTGGGCCAAAAGCGCCGACTCCCAGTGCATCCACTTTGCGCGCATGGAACCAACCGATCATATGCGGCACGCACTCCTCGGGAAGGGTCGTTGGAATCTCCGCCCTTTCCATGATTTCCCCGTCGGCAGTTCCCACGGCAAGAACCATTTTCGTGCCGCCCGCTTCAAGTGCCCCAATGCGAGGCGCGGAGGCAGACTCTATTCCGCTCTGGATGAGCGCCATATTTAGCCTTCCAATCCCTCATTGATGAGCATGGCAATTGCAGCGGGATCCGCAGGCCGCCTCACGGCCTCTCGGAACTCCTCCTTCATCAGTAGAACGGCAGTCTGGGAAAGAAGCTTGAGGTGTGTCGTTCCGGCCTCAATCTCGGGCACGTATAGAGCGATGCAAATATCAACAGGCTGATCATCAAAGGAGGGCCAGTCCATCGGTTCCTTGGTGCAAGCAACAACGACGCCGGCACTTTTGATGACCTTGTCCTTGGCATGGGGAATTGCAAAGCCGTTTGTAAGTCCGGTTGTACCCTCCTCCTCGCGGAACTTGAAGGCTGACAGAGTTTCCTTCACGGAATCCGCCAGACCCAGCTCAACAGCCTTGCGCGAGAGGAACTCAAGCATTTCCTCCCTGCTTTTTATATCCAAATCAAGGAAGACGTTTGCCGCGCTCATGAACTTACTCATGGTCACATCACTCGCTTTCTCTATATAAAAATGGAGCCCCGACGCGCAGGCGAGGAGGCCCCATCAAGCATATGGGAAGCTAGTTCAGCTTCTGCCTCCACTGAGCAATACCCGCCTCACGGTAGAGCGCAGCCTTACCCACGCTGTCAAAAAGCTCCATCTTGTGCTTGAGCACCTGCTTGCCCGCCTCAATGCACTCGGGGAAGAGGTTGTTGGGATCCCAACCTGAATTAGGCTGAGAAAGAATCTCACGCGCCTTGGCAAAGAACGCATGCTTGTAGTCAGAGGAGATGTTGACCTTCTGGATGCCTACGCGCACCGCCTCGGCAATCTCGGCGTCAGGGTTGCTGGAACCGCCATGCAGCACCAGAGGGATGTCAACTACCTCCTTGATCTGCTCGAGGACGTCGATGCGAATCTTTGGAGTAACCCCCTCGGGATAGATGCCATGGCAGGTGCCAATGGCAACAGCCAGTGTGTCGACGCCCGTCTCCGCGATAAAACGCTTCGCATCAGCGGGATCCGTGTATTGCACCTCGGTGACACCGCCCTCGATGGTCACGCCAGTGTTTCCGATGGTGCCCAGCTCACCCTCCACTGACACATCAACCATATGGCAGTAGCGAACTACCTCTGCGGTCTTCGTGATGTTCTCCTCGAGGGGAAGCAGAGAAGCATCAATCATCACGGAGCTGAAGCCCACATGAACAGCACGCATGATGCTCTCGATCGAGTCGCCGTGATCCATATGAATCACGAATGGCACAGGGCTGTTGGAGACGCGGGCGACCATGTACTTCACGAAGTCATCCTTGCAATAGGCAAGCTCCGTAGGATGCACCGCAATGATCGCCGGCGAATCATTCTCCTCGGCTGCCTCCACAACGGTACGGAAGAGGTTGGATTCGGAGACGTTATAGGCCCCCACCGCAAAGTGATTCTGCTTGGCAACCTCAAGCATTTGGCTCATATTCAACAGCATGTGCGTCTTCTTTCTCTTAATTATGTCTAACGTGCCGTCTTTGCGTTCCACAAGCAGGAGCGTCTATACATGACTTGCAACGGCCTAGGCCTTGTTGGCAGATCCCGCAAGCTCGATATATCGCTTGAGAACCTCCCCGCCCGCCTCTGCAGCTCGCGTAGCAAGGCTCGGATAGTCCAATTCGGGGTCTGCAGCAAGGGCTTGGCGTACGAACTCACGCTGGGCATTCATGTAGTCGGTACCGACGTTGATCTTGTTGATGCCCACCTCAAGCGAGCGCTTTATGTTCTCAGCACCAGCGCCAGAGCCGCCGTGCAGTACCAGCGGGCAACCCGTGGCCTCCTTAATCCTCTCCACTATGTCAAAGTGGAAGGTTGGCACATAACCCTCTGGATAGTTACCGTGCGTCGAACCATACGAGACGGCAAGCGCATCGACACCCGTCTCTTTGATAAAGCTGATGGCAGCTTCTGGTTCGGTATACATGTCCGCGTCGGTAAATCCAGAGCCCTCGCCCACTAAACCCATGTTGCCAACTTCTGCTTCGACGCTTGCCCCATAGGGCTCCGCGAAGCTCACCACATCACGCGTCACGCGGACGTTATCCTCAAAGGGAAGTGCCGAAGCGTCAACCATGACACTGGAAAACCCCTCGTGCACGCAACGCTTGAGATGCCGCACATCGCTTCCGTGATCAAGATTGAGGGCAACGGGAACAGGTGAATCCTGTGCCATACGGATGATGGGATTCGTGATGAGGTTGCAATCGACAATGCTCTTCAGATGATCTTGCAGCAGGTCAATGATGATGGGAGACCTCATTGCCTCTGCAGCCTGGATGATGCCATGAGTGCTCTCGATGTTGAAGGCGTTAATTGCCATCACCGCATATGAGCCTTCATTTGCCTTTCGGAGCATTTCGCGCATGGAAACGTACATGAATTTGATGTCCTCTCTATGCTCAATATGCGGACGGTCGGTCTAGTGAGGGCGTGAGGCCACTTACCTCACGCCCCATTGCCGCTACTCGAAGCTCAGGCTAGAAAGATCGACTTCCTCTTCCTCCACCAGCTTCTCCTTCTCGGGATCGACACGCTTCTTGAGGAGGATCAGGAGGACGGCGGTTACAGCAGAGCCTGCCGCCAGGGCAACCAGGGCCCAGCCGGGATTAGTCATTGCGGGCACCACGAACATGCCGCCGGAGGGAACGCGGGACTCCACTCCCATGGAGAAGGCAATGGCACCACACGTTGCATCACCAAGAGCGGTAGCAATAACGGTGCGAACCAGATCATTCATGGCGATGGGAATGACGCCTTCGGTAATCATGCAGATTCCCATGGGGAAGGCAACCTTGATGTTCTCTTCTTCCTCCTTGTAAAAGATGGGCTTCTTAATGGCCTTGGAGAGCACGAGCGCGAGTGCCACGCCAAAAGGAGGAACCATGGAGCCAAGGACCTTGACTGCCTCGGGGCCATAAATTCCATCTGCCATCATGCCGTCACAGATGAGGTTGGGAACCTTGGAAATTGCACCGCCGTAGTCAAGGTGCTGAATAAGGCCTAGAATGAAACCGTAGGCAAGCTTCTGGCTCTGGTCAAGCCCCTTGATGAAGGAGGTGAGAGCTGCAGTCAGGGCAGAAATGGGACCTCCCAGCAGGAAGATCATCAACAGGCCCGCGCAGATTGCCGTAAGGGTGGGAACGATCATCATGGGCATGAGTGCCTGGGCCCATTTGGGAGGCTTAATGTAGGTCTCACAGATGAGCGCAATATAACCGGCAAGGATGCCGCCAATCAAACCACCCAGGAAACCGGCGCCCAGAACATTGGCAACCATACCCATGATGAAGCCAGGGGCAATACCGGGGCGGTCCGCAATGGCAAAAGCGGTATAACCCGAGATGAAAGCGGGCAGCAGCCCCATGCCTAGGACGCCCATGGTGGTCAGTGCGCTAGGAACGGTCATCGCTGCCAAGAGGTCAGAGACCGTCTTGATGTTCTCGCCATCAATGGTGAGGTTCTGCCCACCCGCAAGGTTACCAATGGCGATGAGCAGGCCAGAAGCGACGACCAACGGAAGCAGGTATCCAATGGCAGTAAGTATTGCCGCCTTTATGTCGACTTTCTTCAATTCCGAAGCCATTACATATCCTTCCTCTATGTATGAGCAATGCCTGTGAACGACTTCTTTTACATGCGCAGACGTCTAAGCTTGCTTAGAGAGCTCCTCATGAAGCTTCTGGATAATCTGCTTTGGCGCCTTAATCGCGAGGTCCGTTGGAATCTTCATGACCTTCTTGCTGCTGAAGCGCTCCGTGCCCTCAACGTGCACGTCGACACACAGAAGCACGCAATCTGCCTCGGCAATTTGCTCCGCAGTCAGCTCGTTTTCAACGCCAATAGTGCCCTGGGTCTCCATGTGAATCTCGTCGCCAGCTGCCTGCGCGGCACTCACAATTGCCTCTCTCGCCATGTAGGTGTGTGCGATACCACTGCAGCACGCACAGATGCCAACGATCTTCATAATCGTCTCCTCTCCCCTGTACAAAATTACCCTCTGAAGCTGAGTGCACGTCGACTATGCAACCCCTGCAAATGGGTTTGTGAAACTGTGTTTCACTATATTTTATTTTTTGGAATATTGTACCATCACGAATATGGGAGATGTCAGCGGTCAACTTTTCCCGACGAGCGGTTTCCGTTGGCAACAGGAACTATGAGAGGCGTGCCAGCTAGCCAATGGTCACCGGCAAATCCTTGTCGAAACCTAAGCTCTTGTGCTCGATCTGCGTGCGTTCGGAGGCAAACTGTACGCTCGAAAGCGTCAGAGCAAAGATAGTCTCTGCAAGAAAGTCGAAGGGAACATGAGAGGAGAACTGAACGCCAGAGAGCATTTGATCCCCAGACACAGCCTGCAAAACAACGGTGCTTCGCTCCGCAAGCGACGAAGTGGGGTTCGAAGTGATGAAAATGACTGGAGCATTGGCATCCTCTGCATTGTCCACCATAACCTCCAGGCGCTTCGAATAGCCCGAGGAGGAGATTAGGATGAGCACGTCGTCATGCCTTAGTGCCATCGAAGAAAGAATCATCGACTCCGATGTAGCCCCACAGAAGGATCGAATGCCTATCTGCCCAAACTTGAAGGAGAGATTCTCACAGATGGGTATTGAATTTCCTACAGCCCCGAACACCACGTTGTTTGCGTTGAGAATGAGCTGAATTGCTCTCTTCATTTCATCCTCATTGATGGCTGCCACAGTCGAGCGAAGCTCTTGGACTTTTGTCGCAAGGATGAACTCCACCGACCCGCGAATGTCATCTGCGTCGACTTCCTTTGCGACATCTGCAGCAGGGGCCTCCGAAGCGCGAGATGCCTCCGCAGCAAGCGCAAGCCTGAGATCGGCAAAGCTATCGAAACCGAGGCTCTTGACAAAGCGTGACACTGTTGCAGGGGATGACATGCTCTCTCTTGCGATCTCTCGCACAGAGAGGTAAGTGGTCTCGACCAGATGTCGCACGATGTAATCGGCCACACGCTGCTCAGTCTCCGTTAGGGCGCCATACATTCCATAGATCTGATCGACGATACCCAGGTTTCTATTCATAAGAAGGCTTTCCCGCAGAGACTTCTGACGGGATAACCTTATCCCCTTGGCAATAAATTAGTTTGTACGAATAGGATACGCGGGTGGTTTCCTTGGTTGAATCGCAGTAATCCGACATACGGCATTAGGAATGAGCGTCAGACAACAGTAGCCGATTCCATGTCTGCCTTCGAAAGAGCAGTAACGTATTGAATTCGATGCGCCGTATGACACAACGTTGGTCACTCAGTCCGAACCTGTCAGTCGCTTTCCAATAATACTTGCACGCCGCCAGCCCAAGCGTCCTACTGCGGCAGGGGCGGGTCCCCCGCGCCGGGAACGCGACAGTAGGTCCGGGTGAGCTCGAGGAGCCGCTCCTCCAGCTCCCGCGTCAGGGCCCCCTCTCGCATGCGCCAGCTCCAGTTGCCGCCCAGGGTCGACGGCACGTTGATGCGTGCCTCGTTGCCCAGGTCGAGGAGGTCCTGCATGGAATAGATGCAGGTGTCGCTCACGGATGCGGCGATGCCGCGGTTCATCGCCGCAGACAGCGGCTCGCCGGGCGCCTGGTGCAGGTAGCGCCGCGCCTGGGCGAGCTGCTCGGCGCTGGCCGCGTCCCGTTCCCAGCCGCGCGCGGTCATGTTGTCATGCGTTCCCACGTAGGCGACGGTGTTGGGCAGGTAGTGGTGGGGCAGGTAGTACGAGTCGTTTCGGCCGTCGAAGCCAAACTGCAGGATCTTCATGCCCGGGTAGCCCGTCGCGTCGCGCAGGGCAAGGACCTCCGGGGTCATGAAGCCCAGGTCCTCGGCGATGATGGGAAGCTCGCCCAGCTCCTGCCTGACGCGCTCGAAGAGGCAGATGCCCGGCCCCTGGCGCCAGGACCCGGCGGCCGAGCTCGCCGCCCCGAAGGGCACGCCCCAGTACGACTCGAAGCCGCGGAAATGGTCGATCCTGACCAGGTCATAGAGCTCGAGGCTCGACCTCAGGCGCTCGACCCACCAAGAGTAGCCATCGGCCCCCATGCGCTTCCAGTCGTAGATGGGATTGCCCCAGTACTGGCCCGTGGCCGAGAACTGGTCGGGCGGCGTCCCCGCGACCAGCGCGGGCGCGCCCGTCTCGTCCGTCATGAAGAGCTCGGGGGCAGACCACATCTCGGCCGAGTCGCGCGGGACGTAGATGGGGATGTCGCCTATGACACGCACGCCGCGCCCGTTGGCGTAGCCCTTGAGGCGGGACCACTGGCCGAAGAAGAGGTACTGGGTCATCTGGTGGTAGAGGTAGCGCTCGCGCCGCTCTGCACAGAGGGCGTCGACCGCAGGGCCGGGGCGGCGGAACTCCTCCGGCCACTCCCAGAAGGGCCCGAGGCCGAACTCCTCCTTGCAGACCATGAACTGGCAGTAGGGCGCGAGCCAGGGGTCACTCGCGCGGACGAAGGCGTCCAGGTCCTCGGGCGGGGCGGCCAGGAAGCGGGGCAGCGCGCGCTCCAGCAAGATCCTGCGTCCGCGGAAGACGGCCCCGTAGTCGATGCGACAGGGGTCGTCCCCCAGCTCCGCCGATTCGAGCTCGCCCTCCTCGAGCCAGCCCTCGCGCACGAGCCCCTCGAGGTCGACGAGGTTGGGGTTTCCCGCATGCGCCGAGAACGACTGGTAGGGGGAGTCCCCGTAGCTCGTGGTGGTCAGGGGGAGCAGCTACCAGTAGCGCTGGCGGCTCCGGGCGAGAAAGTCCACGAACTCTCTCGCCGTGCGCCCGAAGCCGCCGATGCCCCCCGGCCCGGGCAGCGAGAACGCCGGCAGCAGGATTCCGCTCGCACGCTCCATGTCCCAGCTCCTCTCGCCGCCATGTCTCCCACGATAGCTTGGCGCGGGCGACGTCGTCGTGTCGTTTTCCCAGGCCGTGGCCCCGGCCCGAGCAGGCAGGCCGGGGTCCTTAAGCCGAGCCGCAGAGAGAGTCGCGGCTACGGCCTGACGAGGTTGTTGCCGCTCTGCTTGTCGAAGAGGTGGATGGCGTTCTGGTCGAACTTGAAGGAGATGCGCTCGCCGTCGGCGAAGCTGCCGCCCTCGCGTTCGAAGTCGACCGTGGGGATGACCAGGACGAGCTCGCTGCCCTCGACCGTCACATGCACGTGGACCGTGGAGCCCATGAGCTCGGACACCTCGACCGTGCCCCAGATGGCGTCCGGGTCGTCCGCGCGCGCGAGCGAGATCTGCTCGGGGCGCACGCCGGCGACGACCTCGGAGGTACCATCGACCCAAGACTCGGAGAGGCGGTTGCAGGTCTGGGGGGCGAGCGCTATGTCGTGGTCGCTCGTCTCGAGGTGGTACTCGTTGCCCACGTGCACCAGATGGGCGTCGAAGAAGTTCATCTGGGGCATGCCGATGAAGCCGGCCACAAAGAGGTTGGCGGGATGGTTGAAGACCTCCTGCGGAGTGCCGATCTGCTGGACGTAGCCGTCCTTCATGATCACGATGCGGTCGCCCAGGGTCATGGCCTCGGTCTGATCGTGCGTGACGTAGATGAAGGTCCCGCTCACCTTGTGGCGCAGCTTGATGAGCTCGGCACGCATCTGGTTGCGCAGCTTCGCGTCGAGGTTGGAGAGGGGCTCGTCCATGAGGAAGACCTTGGGGTCGCGCACGATGGCACGGCCGATGGCCACGCGCTGGCGCTGCCCGCCCGATAGCGCCTTGGGCTTGCGGTCGAGGTAGGGGGTGATGCCCAGGGTCTCGGCGGCGTCGCGGACCTTGCGGTCTATCTCGGCGGGGTCGACCTTCTTGAGCTTGAGGGTGAAGGCCATGTTCTCGTACACCGTCATGTTTGGGTACAGGGCGTAGCTCTGGAAGACCATGGCGATGTCGCGGTCCTTGGGGGCCACGTCGTTCACGCGACGGCCGTCGATGAGCAGGTCACCGGAGCTGATGTCCTCCAGGCCGGCGATCATGCGCAGGGTGGTGGACTTGCCGCAGCCCGAGGGCCCCACCAGCACCACGAACTCGCCGTCGCCCACCGTGAGATCGAAGTCCTGCACGGCCACGACGCCCTCGGAGGTGACCTCCAGGTTGCTCTTGCGCTCCTCCTCGCGGCGGCGTCCGAAGAGGCCACGGCGGCCCCGCTCGTTGGGATAGACCTTCTTGATGTTCTTGAGGACGATCTGTGCCATCTTCCTTGCCTTTCATGCCCTGCGCCCGGTGCGGGCGCCCGTGGTAGTTGCGAGACTAGCCCTTGACCGCGCCCGAGACCACGCCACTTATGATGTAGCGCTGGCAGACCAGGTACACCACGACGATGGGGACGATGACCATCATGATGCAGGCCATCATGGGCCCCAGCTCCACGTGGCCGTAGCCGCCGCGGAAGTACTGGATCAGGATGGGTATGGTCTTGTACTTGGTGCTGTCCAGGACCAGGTAGGGCAGGAGGTAGTCGTTCCACACCCACATGGTCTCGAGGATTCCGACCGAGATGTAGGTGGGCTTCATGATGGGGAGCACCACGTGAAAGAAGGTCTGCACGGGGTTGCAGCCGTCGATGGTGGCGGCCTCCTCTATCTCGAGCGGGATCGTCTTGACGAAGCCCGCGAACATGAAGACCGCCAGGCCCGCGCCGAAGCCCAGGTAGATGAAGCAGATGTTGAACGGCGTGTTGAGGCCCATGGAGTCGGCCACGTTGGAGAGGGTGAACATGAGCATCTGGAAGGGCACGACCATCGAAAAGACGAAGAGGTAGTACAGGCCCTTGCAGAGTCGGCTGTTCACGCGCACAACGTACCAGGCGCACATGGAGCAGCACACGAGTATCAGCGCGACCGAGGTCACGGTGATGACGAGCGAGTAGGCGAAGGCAGAGGCGAAGCCCTGCTTCGAGAGGGCGCTCACGTAGTTCGCAAGCCCCGCCGCGTTCTGGGGCCCCACCAGCTCGAAGGCCGTGCTGGTCCCGATGCTCGACTCGTCCTTGAGCGAGTTCATGAGGATCATGAACATGGGGTACACCCACGCCAGGCTCAGCACGGTGAAGAAGGCCGAGAGCACGCGGTTGATGGTTCTCTCCCTTTGCATTACTGCTGCACCTCCTTGGACTTGGTGAGCCTGAGCTGGACGAGCGAGATGGCGATGACCAGAAGGCAGAAGATGACGGCCTTGGCCTGCCCGATGCCCATCCACTTGGCTCCTGCCCTCGAGTAGAAGGTGCTGTAGATGTTCAGGGCGAGGAGCTCGCTCGAGTGGCTCGGCTCTCCGCCCGTGAGCGCGAGGTTCTGGTCGAAGAGCTTGAAGCCGTTGGTGATGGTGAGGAAGAGGCAGATGGTGATGGTGGGCATGAGGTTGGGGATCTTGACCTTCCACAGCGTCTGCCAGGCGTTGGCCCCATCCACCTTGGCCGCCTCGAGGTAGTCGCTGGGGATGGACTGCAGACCGGCGATGTAGATGATCATCATGTAGCCGATCTGCTGCCAGAGGGTGAGGACCACCAGGCCCCAGAAGCCCGCGTGGGTGTTGAGGGCCAGGAGCTGCTGGCCGACGTTAGCCAGGACGCAGTTGATGAGAATCTGCCAGATGTAGCCCAGCACGATGCCGCCGATGAGGTTGGGCATGAAGAAGACCGTGCGGAAGGCGTTGGTGCCCCAGAGACGGCTGCGAGTAAAGGCTAGCGCGATGGCCAGGGCTATGACGTTGACCAGCACAGTGACCGTCACGGTGAAGAGCGCCGTGAGCCAGAAGGCGTGCGCGAACTGCGGGTCAGAGAGAGCGGCCGCATAGTTGCTCAGGCCGACGAAGGTCGGGTTGGAGATGCTGATGAACTGGCAGAACGAGAGGTAGGCGCCCTCGGCGAACGGGATGACGAAGCCGAAGACGAACGAGAGCGCCGTGGGCAGCACGAAGAGCGGCCACCACTTCCTGAGTGACTTAACCATGCACGCGTTCCCTTCTCAGGTCGCAGGGGCGGGCGGCGCGCGAGCCGACCGCCCCGGGATGACGTCATCGCGGAGGAGGGATGCGCCTAGGCGGTCGCGGCCTTCTCCTTCGCCCAGCCGTCCACGAAGGCTGCCTGGACGCCGTCCCAGCCGGCGGTTCCGGCGGCATAGGCGGTCAGCGCGCTGGAGAGGCCCTTCTTCCATTCCTCGGAGGGAATGTGGACGAAGGCCCAGGTGACGGGCTCCTTGCCGTCCTCGACGGCCTTCTTGGCGATCTTGGCGAAGGGGTTGGCGGTCTCCTTGGCGGAATTGAAGGGGCAGGTGAAGCCCATGCCGTCGGCGAGGGCGGTGGTGCCCTTGTCGGAGGTGACGACCCAGTAGAGGAAGTCGAGGGTAGCCTGCTGGTCGTCGGCGGAGGCCTGGCTGTTCACGCACCAGTAGTTCTCGCCGCCGGAGCACATGCCCTGCTTCTCCTCGCCCGCAGCGCCGATGTAGAGGGGCAGCATGCCCAGCTTGTCGTCGCCCAGGGACTTGACGTCCTTGTAGGACCAGGTGCCGTTCTGGTAGAAGACGGCCTCGCCGTTCACGAACTCGTTGACCGCGTCGTCGCCGGTCTTGGAGGCGAGCTGAGCGGGGTCGACGGTGCTGTCGGTAATATAGAGGTCGAAGATGTCCTTGTAGTTGGGCAGGTAGGTGCCCTTGATGGCGTCGGTGTCCTCCTCGCCGTCGGCCTTGAGCTCGTAGTAGATGGGCATGTTGGCGAGGTGGGTTGTGTAGCGCCAGTTGGAGCTGGAGTCCATGCCCGCGCTGGTGAAGGCGCCCTTGACACCCAGCTCGTCCTTGCGGGCCTGGATGTCGTCGGCGACCTTCTTGAGGCTCGCGAAGCTGGTGATGTCAGACTCGGAGTAGCCCGCCTTCTGGAGCAGCTCCTTGTTGTAGATGATGCCGTAGTCCTCCTCGACGTAGTCGATGCCGTAGACCTTGCCGTCCGCCTTGAGCGCGAGGGCCGGGTTGCTCAGCTCGCCGTAGACCTGGCTGCCGCTGAGGTCGAGACAGTAGTCCTTCCAATTCTGCAGTCCCACGGGGCCGTTGACCTGGAAGAGGGTGGGGGCGGAGCTCTTGGACATCTCGCTCTGGAGCTTCTCCTCGTAGGTGTCGGACGCGGCGGTCACGACGGACACGGGAATGCCCGTCTCTTCCGTGTATGCCTTGGCCAGGGCCTGCCACTGCTCGTCCGCCTCGGGCTTGAAGTTGAGGTAGTAGACCGAGCCCTTCTTGGCGTCGCCACTGCCGGAGCTTGCGCTGCCGGCGTCGCCCGACTTGCCACAGCCCACGAGCGCGAGGCCAAGGAGCCCCGTCGCGCCCATGCCGATGAAGCCACGCCTGCTGATGTCGTTCGCCTTCATGTCTCTCTCCTCTTCAGCACCCGCACCGGCACGCCCTGGCACCGGCATCCGCACGTCCTGGGACGCCTTGCGTCCCTCTTGCCTAAGGACGCCTCGCGTCCCTCTTGACTGCAAATATAGCTAGCCTGTACTACTTGTTTGAACAACTTAGACCTGAACGGTCGATTCTGCCGATAAACGGACTAAACGAGCTTTAGTGGACGTCTAGCCTAGGCGGGGGCGGACCCTGTCGCGCTACCATCTTCTGCAGTTTTGGAAGCCCTGGGTTGGATGTGCGCGGCGTCCGTCGCCGCAGAGTTAGGCTAGGGTGCGCGACGCGGACGGCGAGACGAGCAGGGAGAGTGGCATGCCAAGGGCGATCTTCGAGGGGATCTACCGTGACCTCAAGGGCAAGATCCAGGAGGGGAGCTATGCCTACCAGGAGTTTCTTCCCCCCGAGAGCACCCTCACCGAGGAGTACGGCTGCTCCCGCAACGCCCTGAGGCGCGCCCTCTCGATGCTCGCGGACGACGCCTACGTGCAGCCCATGCACGGCCGTGGCGTGCGCGTCATCTGGCAGCGCAAGGACCACAGCACCCAGGGCGTGCTCGAGGGCGTGGAGTCCTTCGGCGAGTACGCACGACGCAACGGTCTCGAGCCCAGCACCTCGGTCAAGTCATTTGAACATGTTGTCTGCAGCGCGGGGCTCGCGCATCGCACGGGCTTCGCCGAAGGCACGGAGCTCCTGCGCGTCGTCCGCGTGAGGTCGCTCGACGGGGTGGCACGACAGGTGGACCACGACTACTTCCTGGCCTCCGCCGCCCCCGGCCTCACCGCAGAGGTGGCCGAGGAATCGGTCTACTCCTTCCTGGAGGAGCGACTGGGCATGCGCATCCTCACCAGCAGACGCAGCATCACGGTGCAGCTCGCCACGGACGAGGACTGCAGCTACCTCGAGCTCGGCCCCTACAACTGCGTGGCGGTGGTGGAGAGCCAGTCGTACAACTCCGACGGCGTGATGTTCGAGTACACGCAGGTCAGGCACCATCCGGACGCCTTCTGCTTCAACACGGTCTCGAGGCGCTAGGGGCAGGTCCGAGGGCGCGGGGGCGGAATCGGCGAAATCGGCGAAACTCCCCGCGCGGGAGGGTGGCGGCGTCCCCGCGAAACTTCCCGCGCGAGAGGACCGAAGTGGGTGGCTTGCGGAGGAGAGAAGCGCCCACAACGGGCTTGCGGCGGTTACTCTCACCCACATCGCCCCTGTGGCGGCAGGGAGGTCCACCCACATCGTGTCTCCCGCGGCATGGCACATGAGCGAGAGGCGCGCGCAACCCCCCGTATCGACGTCAGCCCTCGATGAGGTCGCAGAGGCGTTCGAGCACCGTTGCCACGGAGAGTCCCACCACGACCTGCAGGGCCTGTCCGCGGCGCATGACGCCGACGGCCCCGGCACACACGAACTCATCGTCCGCGGCGACGAGCGCAGGGTCTGCCACGCTCACGCGCAGGCGGGTGGCGCAGCAGCTCACGTCCTCCACGTTCTGCGGCCCTCCCAGGAGCTCGAGGAGGCGCGCCGCCAGCTCGTCTCGGTCGTCAGAGGGGACCGCCGGCTGCTCCATGCCGTGGAGCGAGCGGAAGGCGCCCTTGCTTCCAAGCTCGAACTCGGGCCCCACTCCCCTGCCGGGAGTCAGGAAGTCGAAGTGCAGGATGAGCGCACGGAACGTGACGAAGTACAGCAGGGCGAAGCAGACACCCACGCCAAGGGCCGCGAGGTAGGAGCCTCCGTGGGTGGCGGCGAGGGGGACGAAGTTGAAGGACGACATCTCTATCAGGCCACCCGAGAAGACTCCGACGACCCCCAACAGGTTGATCGCCATCGAGAGCAGGGCCGCGAGGGCGGCGTGCATCACGAAGAGCGGCGGGGCCACGAAGAGGAAGGTGAACTCGAGCGGCTCCTTCACGCCGCAGAGCACGGCCGTGAGCGTGGCAGGCACGAGGAGCGCCAGGAGGCGTCGGCGGTTCTGGGGCCGGGCGGTGACGTACATGGCGGCGGCGATGCCCGGCGTCCCGAAGAGCTTGGACCAGCCCGTGGCCGTGATGGCGGCCCAGGGCGCGAGCTCCTTGAGCGGGGCCGTGCTGGCCGCGAGCTGGGGAAGGGCGTTGGCCCAGGCGGCATAGATGCCCCCGCTCACCACTACGTTGTCGTAGTATGCCGGCGCATAGAGGAGATGGTGCAGCCCAAAGGGATGAGCACCCTCTCGAGGAAGACGAAGGCCCCCACCCCCAGCGTGCCCACGCCAACGATGGCCGCCTGCAGCAGGCACATTCCTGCCTGGATGCGCGGCCAGACGAGCACCGCCACGCCGGCCAGGGGCAGCATGGCGCAGAACGAGAGCATGTACACGAAGGTCGAGCCCGAGAAGACGCCCAGCCACTCCGGCAGACGGGTGTCGAAGAAGCGGTCGTGCAGGGCTATGACGATGCCCGAGACCACGAGGGCACCCACCATGCCCATGTCGAGGGTCTTGATTCCCGCCACGAGCGCGAGGCCGGAGGCGCCACCCGGCTCGGCGGCGAAGTCGACGCCGAGCTCCGGACCCTAGGCGCCTAGAATCGCACCGACGAAGTAGTTGAAGCTGAGGTAGCCGACGAGTGCCTCCATGCAGCAGCGACTCGCCTGCTTGCGGGCGAGCCCAATGGGCAGCGATGCCGCAAAGAGCAGGGGGAGCTGGTTGAAGACGGTCCAGCCGCCGGCGAGGACGACCCGCCAGAACTGTCCCCAGGCACTGGACTCCGCGGCGAGGGGACCCATGAGGCTGGACGTGGTGAAGAGCGTGCCAAGGCCTATGACCACCCCCGCGAAGGTGAAGAGCATCACGGGAACGAACATGGCGCCGCCGAAGCGCTGGATCGCCTTCATCATGAGCCGCCGGCCCCCTGCCCCTAGCGCGTCCGACCCCTGCGCCCGGACGTCCACACCTCGAACATAGCATGGGGAGAGGCCCGTCGGCACGAACTCGTGAATCGCAACGACGACGCGCGGCGAGCGGACCGGTCGGCACGTCCAGGCACGTCCTGGCAGGAGCGCCCATGCCCGTCTGGCGGACCGTCTGCCCAGCTGCTACAATCTGCCTGCTACACCTTGCTTGCGTGACTGGGGCGAAGCAAGCCCAGCGCGGCGAGCGCACTGGGGTATCGTCCAACGGTTAGGACACGGGTTTTTGGTGCCTGGAATGTGGGTTCGAATCCTACTACCCCAGCCAACGCGGCATCGGCGGCGGAGGGAAGGCCTCTCTCTCCGCCGCCTTTTTTGTTTCCTTTTGCCCCCCGCCCGTCCGCACGATGTGCCCCTGCCCGCACGCACGGTGCCACCATGGACGGGACGAAACGGCAAGGCGAGAGGAGCGCGGCATGCGCATGTTCAAGAACGACTACTCCGAGGGCGCGGCACCCCAGATCCTGGACGCCCTCGTTCGCAGCAACGACGAGCAGTGCGTGGGATACACCGAGGGAGACCCTCACTGCGAGCGGGCCCGCGAGCTCATTCGCGCCGAGGTGGGCCGCGACGACGTGAATGTGGAGTTCTGCATCGGCGGCACCTCGGCTAACGTTGTGGGCGTGACCGGCATGCTGCACGACTGGGAGGGCGTCATCTGCACCAAGGACGCCCACATCAACGTGCACGAAACCGGCGCCATCGCCGCCTGTGGACGCACCGTGCTACCCACCCAGGACGCAGACGGCTTCCTCTCGGTAGAGCAGGCCGAGCAGGTGTACGCGCGACAGACCCTCACCGGGCGGCACATGACCCTTCCCAAGTTGGTCTACATCACCAACTCGACCGAGTTCGGGGGCGTGTGGAGTCGCGAGCGCTTCGACGCCATCTGCGACTGGGCCCAGGGGCACGAGCTCAAGGTCTTCGTCGACGGGGCGCGGCTGGGCAGCGCCCTCACCAGCGAGGGCAACGACCTCAGCCTGACGCACATCGCCGAGCGCGCGAGTGCCTTCTACATCGGCGGAACCAAGAACGGCATGCTCTTCGGCGAGGCGATGGTCATCGCCGACCCCGAGCTCAAGCGGAGCTTCCCCTATCTGGTGAAGGAGAGGGGCGGCCTCATGGCCAAGGGGCGCCTCCTGGGCGTTCAGTTCGAGGCCGCCTTCGAGCGCGACGACGGCGAGGGGAACGGCGACCGCGACGGCGAGGCGCTCTATTGGAGGCTGGCGCGGCAGGCCAACGTCTGCGCCGCGCACCTGAGGGAGGGTATGGTGACCCTGGGCTTCAGGAGCTACCTGGACTCTCCTACCAACCAGCAGTTCTTCGTGGTGTCCCCGGAGCAGGCACGAGCCTTCGACGCGGCCGTCGGCTCCGAGACCTTCGCCGTCCTGCCCACGGGCGAAGAGGTCATCCGCTTCGTCTGCTCCTGGGCCACGCGACAGGAGAACGTGGACGAGCTGTTGGGGTTTGCTGCGACCCTGGCGTAGCTGTTGGGCGCAGCGGCCGCGAGGGCGTGCTCTTCTCCGCAGCGATGGCGTCTCGCACGTGCGAGGCTCGCAGCGATAGCGCCCGGCGCGCGTCTCTCCGCATCGAGAGCGTCCAACGCGCGCGATGGCGCTTCGGCAACGTCGAACACGCCCCTCCCCGCATCGAGAGCGCCAAGCGCGCCTCCGTTTGTGCCGAAAGCGTCCAACGCGCGCGGAGGCGGCGCGTCAACTGGGGCGATGCGAGGCAGCGAGACGTGTCGGACGCTTTCGAGTGAATCAGAGACGCATTGGACGCTTTCGAGTGGATCAGAGGCGCGTTCGGCGTAGTCGGGCAGGTGAGAGACGCGTCGGGGGCGTTTTCGAGTGAATCAGAGACGCATCGGGCGTTGTCGAGCGGGCGAGAGGCGCGTTTGGCGTAGTCGAACGCTAACGAGGGACCCGCCGGCCGGCTACGCGCTCTTCATGATGACGGCACGGACCACGCCGGCAGCGCTGTCGCAGGCGTCCAGGCAGCCCTCCATGCGGTCGAAGACGCGCATCCAGCCCACCACGTGGCCGCGACGCGCCTCGTCCAGGGTGTCGTCGTGGAAGAGGTTGCGCAGGCCCTGCTCGTAGACGTTGTCGCCCTCGTCCTCGATGTTGCCCACGGCGATGGCTTTCTCCATGACCACGTGGTCGCTCTTGTAGTCGGACAGGTGGTCGAACATCACGCAGAGCTCCTTGACGGCCTGCAGGGTGAGCTCGGCCATCTGCCGCGCCTCGACGCGGGTGCCGCTCATGTTGAAGAGGTCCAGGCCCGTGCAGACGCCCTCGATGTAGTCCACGATGTCATCCATCTTGAGGGCCAGGTCAGAGATGTCGTTGCGGTCGAAGGGGGTGATGAAGGAGGCATAGAGCTCCTTCATGATCTTGCGCACGTGCTCGTCCGAGCGCCCCTCGTGGAGCTTCATGGCGGGGATCATGGTGATGGAGTCGGGGTAGCCCTCGACGAACTTCACGTAGTCCTCGGCGGTGGCAAGGATCTCGGTCGAGAAGTCTCTCAGCAGGGTGTAGAACGGGTCTTCCTTCTTGATGCGAGCCATGTCCCTCTCTTTTCTGCGCGTGGTCCGTTGGTCGTTGGAGGCCCGGCTGCCGCTCGGGCCACCGGTCAATGCGTGCCCCTAGAAGAGCACGAGGAAGAGCCGGGCGAGGAGGTACCCGATGAGCCCGCAGCCCGGGAAGGTGAATACCCAGGTCAGGACCATGTCCTTGGCGATCGCCCAGTTGACGGAGCGGACGTTCTCGGCCGCTCCGGCACCCATGATGGCCGCCGTCTTGGTGTGCGTGGTCGAGACGGGAAGGCCTGTGAGCGTGGCGACGAGCAGTGACGCCGTGGCGCTGATGGACGCGGCGAAGCCCTGGTACTTGTCCAGCTGCACCATGCTCATGCCCACGGTCTTGATGATCTTCTTGCCACCCACGGCGGTGCCCAGGGCCATGACGCCGGCGCAGAGCACCTCGATCCACAGGGGGAAGCCGCCCACGTCCGAGACGCCCATGTTCGCGGCGAGCGCGATCGCCACCATGGCGGTGGACATGAACTTCTGGCCGTCCTGGGCACCGTGCATGAGGGCCACGCCCGCGGCGCCGACCACCTGCATGCGGCCGAAGAAGTCGTTGGCGCGACGGCGGTCGGCGTTCCTGCAGGCAGCGGGGATCAACTTGGCTATGCCCCAGCCTGCCAGGTAGCCCAGGACGGTGGAGAGGACCAGGCCATAGACGACCTTGACCCACTCTCCCATGTTGACGCCGCCCAGGCCGCCGTGCACGGCGAGCGCGGCGCCGGTGAGGCCGGCGATGAGGGCATGGCTCTCTGAGGTGGGGATGCCAAAGACCCAGGCCCCCACGCCCCAGGCCACGATCCCCACCGTGGCGGCGGCGAGCGCGATGAGGGCGGCGTGCGTGTCCCCGCCGAAGTCGACCATGCCGCTCATGGTGTCGGCCACGGCGGTGGAGATGAACGACATCGCCACCAGACCCACGAAGTTGCAGACGACGCTCATCGCGATGGCCTCGTTGACGCCGATGGAACGCGTGCCCACCGGCTCGGCGATGGCGTTTGCGGCGTCCGTCGACCCGTTGACGAAGATGGTGCCCAGGATGAGCACCATCACGACCGCCAGGAAGGGGTTCGAGGCGAGTATCTGCAGGAATTGGGGGAAGCTGATCATGGGTCACCCTTCTGTCGGGTCAGGCAGACGCAGGCGGCGCAAGGCGGCCAGCTCAACCGCCCTGGTGACCTGGAGGTGTAACCATGCCCCAGCGGCACCAGGTCAGATTATATAGCCTTGGGCGGGGCGTCGCGCCAAGGACCGCAAATGCAGGGACGTCCCCGAGGACGGCTAGAGTGAGCAGGACCAACGCAGGTTCTCGTCGTCCGCCTGGGCCACCACGTCGGGGACGAGCGAGAGGCGCCCGGCCTCCCAGCAGCGGTGCTCGCGCACGACGGAGGCGGGGACGCCGGCCACGGTCACGTCGTCGGGCACGTCGTGGAGCACCACGGCGCCGGCCCCGACCTTGGAGCCGTTGCCTATGCGAATGTCGCCCAGGATGGTGGCGCGCGCTCCGACCATGACGTTGTTGCCCAGGGTGGGATGCCGCTTGCCCGCATGCTTGCCCGTCATGCCCAGGGTGACGCCCTGGTAGAGCATCACGTCGTCGCCTATCACCGCCGTGGCGCCGATAACCACGCCCGTGCCGTGGTCTATGACGAAGCGACGGCCTATTGTCGCAGCGGGGTGGATCTCGACCCCGAGGCGACGGCGCGTGCGCTGCGAGAGGTAGGTGGCAAGCCTGCGCGCACCGTGCTCCCAGAGCCAGTGGTTGCGCCGGTACGACCACACAGCATGCAGGCCCGTGGCAAAGAGGACGACGTCGCGGGCGGAGGTCGCACTGGGGTCGCGGTCGAGCACCGCCTGGACGTCCTCGCGCAGACGCTCGCGCAGGGTCAGGCGCGGCCGGTCCTGCGCGGCGGCACCGGATGCCACGGACCCGCGGGTACCGGCGAGCTGGTGGCCTGCCTCTATAAGTTCCATGATGTCCCTCTCCCCCGACCTTGCCTTGCGCGCTCCCACGTGCCTCGGTCCCCGTCGCGCTGGGCCTCCCCCGAGGCCCGTTCACGTGCCTGGTAGGACGCCAGGCGCCGGAGTCGCAGGCGCGGCTCCGGCAACCACCCCCTAGAGCTCCATCGAGAGGTAGCGCTCGCCCGTGTCGGGCAGGATGGCGACGATGACCTTGCCCGCGTACTCGGCGCGACCGGCGAGCTCGACTGCCGCCGCGACCGCCGCGCCGGACGAGATGCCCACCAGGAGCCCCAGCTCGTCCGCAAGGCGCTTCTTTGTCTGGATGGCGTCCTCGGAGCTCACGGGAAGGACCTCGTCCACCACGGAGGCGTCGTAGTTCTTGGGGACGAAGCCCGCCCCGATCCCCTGGATGCGATGACCGCCGGCCGGCTTGCCCGCCAGGACCTGCGACTCCTCGGGCTCGACGGCGACGGCGCGGACGTCGGCCCTCCGCTCCTTCAGGTAGCGCGCGGTGCCCGAGATGGTCCCGCCGGTGCCCACGCCCGCGACGATGGCGTCCACCTTTCCGTCGGTGTCGGCCCAGACCTCGGGGCCGGTGGTCTGGTAGTGGGCACGGGGGTTTGCCGGATTCTCGAACTGACCGGCGATGATGGAGCCGGGGATGCTGGCGCGCAGCTCCTCGGCACGGGCGATGGCGCCCCTCATGCCCAGTTTGCCGGGGGTGAGCTCGATGCGCGCGCCGTAGCTCGCGGCGAGCTTACGGCGCTCGACGGACATGGTCTCGGGCATGACCAGGATCATGTGGTAGCCGCGCGCGGCGCTGAGCATGGCCAGGCCGACGCCGGTGTTGCCGCTGGTGGGCTCGATCACGGTGCCGCCGGGGCGCAGGCTGCCGTCGGCCTCGGCCGCGTCGAGCATGGCGCGGGCGACACGGTCCTTCACGGAGCCGCCGGGGTTGGTGGCCTCGTACTTGCCTAGGATGGTGGCCTTGCCGTCGGCGAGGGCCGACAGGTCGACGAGCGGGGTGCTGCCGATGAGGGCATCAATCTTCTCTGCGTAGTTCATGGTGGGTTCCTCTCGGATTGAAGGGGGTGCTTCTTGGGGTGGTTCCGGGGTTGTGGCGGGAATGGCGAGACAGGGGGTGACGCTTCCGCCCCCGCATACAAAAAGGCGGAGACGCACTGCGCCTCCGCCTCATGTCGTTCTGTCTTCTGCTGCCGGAGCTTGTCCGGCGCGGGGTCTTCCCGGCCTATGCGCGGGCGACCCGACATCGACGTCGAGGGAGGCGGGGGAAGGAGCGACAACAGGCGCAGGTAATGTTGCGAAGCTGCTGGCTCACGTCTTCTTCCTTCCCGCCCGTGTGGGCTCGTCGGAGCGACGCCATAGGAGCGACGCCCTAATTCCTAGCGTTACAGTAGGTATTAAAGGCCGCAGCCGGTCTTGCGTCAAGCGAGAACGGCGTTCCGGCATCCCGCGCAACGCATTCGTAACAGTCGGGGTGGGCACACGGCGGACGGGCGGCGGGCGCGTGGCAGGACGGGCGTCGAACACGCGGCGGGACCCTGGGCCCTGGGACGGGTGCGCGGCGCGGGCCTTCTCCCCGCGACCTCCCCCGATGGCCAGGTCCTCAGAATTTGAAATTCTGTTGACTGGATTTCTCCTACCAGAGGTTATGCAAAGCAGGTCAACAAGATTATATTTTCTGCTGACTTCATCCAACTTCGCTCGCATGCAAACGCCATCGCTCGAACCATCCGACCCATCCAGTAGACTCAGGCGAGAAGGGAAGCGACCTCGGGAGGGAAGATGCGCGCCAAGCCCCGGCTCCTCGCGCTCGACATGGACGGCACCCTGCTCGACTCGCGGAAGCAGGTCTCGCCCCGCACGCTCTCTGCCGTGCGAGAACTGACAGGCCGCGGCGTCGTGGTGGCGCTCTCGACCGGGCGCGGCCTTGCCGAGATCGCCGACTACTCCCGCGAGCTCGCCTTCCTCACCCACGCCTCGCTCGACAGCGGCGGCCTCGTGTACGACCTGCGCGCCCGACGCGCGATCCACCGCTCGTCCATCCCCCGGGAGGAGCTCGTGGCCTGCCTCGACGCCGCGGAGGCGGAGGGCGCCATGACGCATCTGGCCACCTGCAGCCTCTCCGTCGTTCAGCGCGGGCTCATCAGACGCTGCGCGGAGTTCAACGTGGGCGTGTACCGCTCCATGTTCGAACGAAACTACACGGAGGTCGACGACCTGCGCTCCTATGCGCTCGAGCACGCGGACGAGGTCGTGAAGGTGGACATCCACCACCACGATGCAGCTGGGCGCGACCGCAGCCGGAAGGCACTCGAGGCGAAGACGGAGCTCGTCCTTGCCGATGCCGAGGTCGGGTCCCTCGAGTGCACGCCGCAGGGCGTGAGCAAGGCGTCGGGCCTCCAGCGCCTCTGCGAGCTCCTGGACGTTCCCATCGAGCTCGCCGTCGCCGTGGGGGACGACGACAACGACCTGGCCGTGCTTCACGCCGCCGGGACGGCGGTCGCCATGGGCAATGCCAACGAGCGCGTGCGCGCCGCCTGCGACCTGGTCGTGGCAGACTGCGACCACGATGGAATCGTCGAGGTCATCGAGCGGCTCTTCTAGGTGCTCCCCATCATGCCCCGCAGGTGCTAAGGCGCGGGGCGATCGTCCGGGCGAGAGGGGCGAGCGACAGCATCCTGTGAGACTGTGAGAAATGCCGTCGAAGGAAGCCAACCACTACGAGCAACCACCAGCACCTCTCGCTTCCGCTAAAGTTATCCAAGACTTATCCATTGAGCGCCGCCCCTGGGAGGGCAATGAGGGGAGCCGAGGCATGGGCATCTTGAAGACAATCTTCAACAACACGGCTGAACCCCGGGGCTTCTGGGGACGGCTGATGGCGCGGGGGATGAACAGCGGCCACGCCAGGCAGGCCATCTGGGGCATTGGTCTCATGGACATCCCCGCAGGGGCTCGCATCCTCGACGTGGGCTGCGGCGGGGGCGGCAACATCGCGCGACTCCTCGAGCGCGATGCGAGCTGTCACGTCACGGGGCTCGACCACTCCTCCGTGAGCGTCGCGGAGTCCCGGGCGCTCAACGCAAACGCAGTCGAGTCCGGATCCTGCGACGTCGTCCAGGGTGGGGTCCAGGACCTGGCGAGCCTCTTCCCTCCCGCATCCTTTGACGTGGTCACGGCCTTCGAGACCATCTACTTCTGGCCCGACGTCCAGGGGTGCTTCCGCAGGGTCCATGACGTCCTCGCGCCGGGCGGAAGCCTCTACGTAGTGAACGAGGAGGCGGTGGACACCTCCTCCGCCCACAGGTGGGAGGGCCTGATCGACGGCATGAGCGTCTACGAGCCGGAAGACATCGTCCGGATGCTCAGGGACGCGGGCTTCGAGGACGTGAGCCGCACCGACGAGACCAGGCGCAACTGGCTCTGCGTCCGCGCGAGGAGGCTGCGCTAGCCCCTCCGGTCGAGGCTGCCGGGCGAGAGGGGCGTCCCCCCCTACTCCGCACCCTCCAGGAAGCCGCCGGTCTGGCGGTTCCAGAGGCCAGCGTACTCGCCGCCCGCCTCGACCAGTTCGTGGTGGGTGCCGTCCTCCACGATCCTGCCGTCCGAGAGCACGACGATGCGGTCCAGCGACGCCACGGTCGAGAGGCGATGCGCGACGACGATGGCGGTGCGTCCGCGCATCAGGTTCTCGAGCGCGCCCTGGACCAGCGCCTCCGACTCGGAGTCGAGCGCACTCGTCGCCTCGTCCAGGACCAGGATGGGCGCGTCCACCAAGATGGCGCGGGCTATGGCCACGCGCTGGCGCTGTCCGCCGCTGAGCTTGACGCCCCTCTCGCCCACCATGGTGTCCATGCCCTGTGGCAGGCGGTCTATGAACTCGAGGGCGTTCGCCTCGGCGGCCGCGGCGCGAATCTGCCCCTCGGTGGCGTCAGGCCGGCCGTAGGCGATGTTCTCCCTGATGCTGCGGTGGAAGAGCAGGGCCTCCTGGGGCACGTATGCGACCTGCTGGCGCAGGGACTGCTGGGTGCAGCGGCTCACGTCCTGGCCGTCCACGAGCACGCGGCCCTCCTGCACGTCGTCCAGGCGCAGGAGGAGCTTGGTCAGCGTGGTCTTGCCGGAGCCCGAGCGACCGACCAGCCCGACGCGCTGGCCCGCGGGGATGTGCAGGTTGAGGTCTCGGAAGACCTTGTCGTCCTCCTGGGCGTCGGCGTAGCGGAAGCCGATGTGCTCGAAGTCGATGCGGCCCTCCCCCACCCTGAGCGCCTCGGCGCCCTCGTCGTCGGCCACGAGCGTGGGCTCGTCCAGGACGCGCGTCATCTCGGCCGCGTCGCCTAGGGAGCGGTTGATGCGCTGCATCATGGAGTTGAAGTAGTTGAAGCGCATGGTCAGGTTGTAGGTGTAGGTGAACATCATGACCAGCGTGCCCGCGCTGATGCCGAACCAGGCGTTGCCGCCCGACACGAAGACCGAGACCACGAACATGATCGCCGTGATGAGCGCCGAGGTGGTGAAGCCGCGACGCATGGTGGCGCGCATGTTGGCGTTCTCGGCCGCCATGGCCTCGCGGTCGGCGGCGGTGAAGGTCTGGCGCTCGAAGTCCTCGCGCCCGTAGGTCTTGACGGCCAGGATGTTGGTCACGGCGTCCGAGAGCACGCCCGAGAGGCGGTTCTGGGCGGTCGACGCCTGCGCAGCGAGGGGAAGGATGCGCTTGTACATGCGGTAGGCCAGGACCACGTAGACCACGAGCATGACCATGAGGATGGCCACGAAGCTGGGGGCAACCGGCGCGAGCATGCCCACGGTGAGCACGATGGAGGCCAGCGTGGGGTACAGGCTGTAGGTGACCACGTCGACGAGGCCCGAGTAGCCCGAGACGAAGCGCGAGGTCTGGCTCACCAGGCTGCCGCCGAAGCGGCTGTTGTGGAAGGTCATCGACTGGTTGGAGAGCGTGTCGAAGCAGAGGCGCGAGAGCTGGTAGTTGCCGTTGATCTCGAGCTGGTAGACCGAGAGGTCCTGCAGCTTGGAGAGGGTCTGGCCCAGGGCGTTTACCAGGAGGAGGGCCAGGACGTAGGGGCCGAAGTCCGCGAGGACCTGGTCTGCGGCGACGGGCGAGGCCTGAACGCGGTCCACTATGAGGCCCATCACGTAGGTGTTCGCGAAGGTGAGAAGGGCGGTGTAGCCCACGGAGCTGACCACCGAGAGCGCGAAGGCCCCGGGCCGCTGGCGGGTGACCCACCAGAAGTAGTGGAGGGTGCGGCGGATGGTGTTGCGGTCGTTGGAGTTGGTGGTGCTGCGAAGGCTCATGTGCTGCTCCTGCTGGCATCGGTCGGGGAGGCTCGCGCGCGGGCCTCTTCGCAGGATGCCCGTTGGGGGCGGGCCTTAAGCAGGGATGCCAAAATGCATACGCGGAGGCGAGGAGGTCAGCGAGGCAGGGACGCCAGCTCGCGCACGCGGCCGTCCGCTGGAATTGTATGCGGTTTTCTCGCCTGAAAACTCGTTATCTTTGTGTACGGACTTGCATTTGCGCAGGTAAAAGGGTCGCACGGATTTTGTGTTGTATGCGAGAACCGCATACGACTTCGGGTCGAGCCCAAAACCGCATACAACTTCGGGCCGGACTCCGGATCCGGGGAACGCACCGGGGAACACGTCGGGAAACGGCCCGCAAAAGGAAAGCAGGTCGAAGAGGAAACGACCCCTCCGACCTGCGACTCTGCATGGAGCCAGCTATCAGACTCGAACTGATGACCCCCGCTTTACGAGAGCGGTGCTCTACCAACTGAGCTAAGCTGGCAACCCTATGGCTGCCTTGCAGCAGATAGATACTACACGGAACCCCTCGACCTTTTCAAGCGCGAATCCGGCATTCGCGAATCCGGCCGTGCGCTGGACGCGCGGCCCAACCCACACGCGCCTGCCTGGGCCGCGCCCTACAGCAGGTGCAGCACGCCACGCACCAGGCGCTCGAAGTCGTCGGCGTGCCTCTCCGCCGCCTCGAGCACGCTCTGGTGGGACATCTTGGGGTCGCCGCTCTCATTGGACGCAAGGGTCATGCCCAGGACGTTCATGCCGAGCGCATGGGCCAGGATCACCTCGAGCGCCGTGGAGAAGCCGGTGTACGAGACGCCCATCCCCCGCAGCATGGCCACCTCGGCCGGGGTCTCGAAGCAGGGTCCCATGACGCCGGCGAAGACGCCCTCCTCCACGGTGATGCCCAGGTCGTCCGCCACGCCGCGGGCGAGCGTGCGCAGGTAGGGGGTGTAGGCGTCGGTCATGCCCACGAAGGGGGTCTCGACGTCGCGCAGGTTGGAGCCCGCCAGGGGGTTCTGTCCCGTGAGATTGACCTGGTCGGTCAGGATACCCAGGCCCACGTGGGCGTTGCCGGGCACGGCCCCCGTCGCGCAGGCGAAGAAGACGTCGCGGCAGCCCAGGTGATGGGCGTGTCGCACCAGCGCGGTGACCTCCTCGGCGCTGTAGCCCTGGTACAGGTGGATGCGTCCGGGATACACGACCACGGGCACCCCGTCTATGGTGCCGATGGTGGCCTCGAAGCTGTGCCCCCTCACGGGCCGGGCGTCCCTGGGGAAGCCCTCGATGTCGTGGTAGTCGATCCTGCGCACGGGCTTCACCAGCGCGGCGAGGTGGCCCAGGCCGGTGCCCAGGACGATCGCGACGGGATGCTCCACGGAGGGCTTGCAGCTCTCCACAATGTCCTCGCTAACCACGCAGACTCCCTCCCTCCGGAGGAGACGGGCAAACACGCCGTCGCCCTCGACCAACGTATGGGTGTGGGTTCCATCGTAGATTACGCCGGAGCCGCAGGAGGGGCTCTTTGCCTTCAGGATGGCGAGCGGCGGCAAACCCCCGCAGGCGTCCGAGGCCTGCGACCCGGCCTCGCGCGCGGCGGCGAGGCTGGCGGCGGCCCCGCGCCCGAACTCCTCCGTCACGTCGGTGCCGTCCGAGAGGAGCACGCGCTCCCCCCTGCGCTCTGCGGGCGGGCGCGGCACGGGGAGCCCCGCCGCGAGCTCGGGGCACACGCCGACGGGCTCGACCCCCGGCTTGGCGCAGAGCTCGCACACGGCGGCGCAGGGCTTGGACCCTCCGTCGAAGCGGCAGCTCACGCCCCTCAGGCACTCGCTCACGACCACGCGCATGTGGGCCCCTCTCGCCTGGAAGGGACGGGCGGGACCCGAAGGCCCCGCCCGCCAGTGGAAGTCGATGTAGACCGCACGTCCCCCGCACCTGCGCCGGGCGTGCGTCCGTCCCTACGCGTTGAGCGCGGAGATGCTGATGGTCGCCTTGCTGAGCAGGCCGTTCACGAAGTCGGTCCACTGGGTGGCGGCCGCAGAGGCTGCGGTGGAGTACTTCTGGTAGGCCACGTAGTAGGCTGCCTGGGCGGCCTCGTAGGTGGCGGAGTCGTTGGTCACGGTGTAGTCGGCGAGCGCGGTGGCATAGTCACCGTCGGAGGACTTCCAGGCGTTTGCGGAGCTGTCCCACTCGTCGCCGGCGAGGCCGATGATGTACTGGGCGTAGGCCTCGGTGGCCTCGTCCTCCTTGCCCGACTCGGGCTTTTCGGGGGCGGTGGGCTGGGTGCCCGCATCGGTAGTCACGACCTGGCTGCGGAGCTTGGCGAGGGCAGCGGACTGCGAGACCATCTTCTTCACGGTGTCGGCGTCCATGCCGTAGCTCGACGCGACGCTGTCGTAGTCGGTGGTGCCGATGTACTGCGTGGCGAAGGCGTCGCGGTCCTCGTCGCTGACCTCGATGTTGCGGCTCTCTACCTCATCCTCGAGGATCTGCGAGCGCGCGGCAGCCAGGACCTTGTCGGCGGTGGGCAGCGCGTAGCTGCCGTCGTCCTTCTTGGAGGAGTCGAGCGAGGACTGCGACGTGATGACGTCACGGGCGCTCAGGCTGTGGCTCTTGCCGTTGTAGACGTACGTCGCGATGGTGGTGTCCAGCTCGGACTCCTGGAGGGTCGTCTTGCCCAGGGCGCTCCCCGAGCCCCCGCCCAGCAGGAACCTGCCCACCAGGATGCCCAGGACGGCGCAGACCACGGCGATGCCGATCCAGGCGGGCGCGCCGAGCCTCGCCAGCGCCGCGGCGGGACCTGCATGCCCCTCCGCGGCACCCGACGCGACCTTGGCGTCCTTGGCGTCCTTGGCGTCCTTGGCGTTCTTGCCCTGCGTCTCGACGTCCTTCTCCTCGTTCTTGTTCGCCATACGCGAACCTCCTTGAATCCTGCGGCCGCCCTCGGGGCTGCCGTCCGTTTGCACGTCGCCCGACGCCGCCTACCTGGCCAGCGCCGCCGCGATCTGCTCCGAGAAGCTCCTGATGTAGCCCCTGCCGTTCTCCGCGTCGAAGCCCACGCGGGCGGCGAGCGCGTGGCTGGTGGCCTCCGAGAGCTCGCCGTGCGCGAAGTCCAGGAGGCAGGCCAGCATGTCACGGTACTCGGGGTCGCCGTGGTAGCACTGCACCGCCTCGTCCAGGAGCGGCCACGCCTCGTCGGACATGCGCGCGCCGGTGGCCCCGAGGCGCGCGAGGAAGCGGAAGGCCGCAAGACGTACGGTAGCCGAACCCTCGTCGAAGAGGGACGACTCCGCCCCCTCGAAGGCGTCCGTCACCGCATTGGCATCTACCTGCACCATCTCTGAGAGTGCCGAGAGCACCTCCCAGCGCGTCTGCGCCTCGGGACGCCCAAGAGCCTCGATGAGCTTGCCCACATGGGGTGTCAGGCGCTCGGGGCTCACCCTGGCAATGGACTCGATGTCGTGGGCCGCGTCCTGTCGGCTGCGACGGCTCGCCGCCGACAGCTGGTCGACGAGAACCGCCAGGGCCGCCGCAGCCTTCTCTTCCTCAGTGGATTCGGACATGCGCACTTCCCTTCTGCTACTCGGCAAAGCCGTCCACCATGACGGTGCCGCTCTTCGTATCCTGGTGAATCTCGATGAACCCCAGCTTGGAGGCCTCGCGCAGGAGGTTGCTGAACGAACGGTAGCCGTAACTGCGCTCGCTGAACTGGGGGCGCTTGCGCTTCATGGTGTCCTTGAGGCGCGAGGCGAGGACAGCGCTGTCGCTCTCGCCCTGGAGGGCGTCGATGGTCTCGAAGAGGAGCTGGTAGGCCTCGTGCTTCTCCTTGGGGACCTTCTGCGAGTAGTCGGGGACGCCTCCCTGGCTCACGATGTCCTCGTAGAAGATGAACTCGTCGCAGACCTCGGCCAGGAGGCTGCTCGTGGACTCCTTCATGCCCACGCCGATCACCGTCTTGCCGAACTCCTTGAGCTTCGAGACCAGGGGCGAGAAGTCGGAGTCGCCCGAGAGGATGGCAAAGGTGTCGATGTGGTCCTTGGTGAGGCACATCTCGACCGCGTCCACGGCCAGACGGATGTCCGCCGAGTTCTTGCCGGTGTAGGCGCGGTCGGGGATCTCTATGAGCTCGATGCCCAGCTCGTGCAGGGGCGTGATGGCGTCGTCGAAGCGCTGCCAGTCGCAGTAGGCGCGCTTGGCCGTGATGCGGCCCTTGTCCACCAGGCGCTCGAGGATGCGCTTGACGTCGGGACGGGGGCCGGGATCCTGGTGGCCGTTGCGACGCCTCTTGCCCGTGCCAAGGGCAAGGTTCTCGTAGTCGATGAGGACCGCCATCGACCTCTGGGTCAGTTCGTTCATGTGGGGGACCTGTTCCTTTCTGCGCGATGCGGGCAGGTCTTGGGCCCGGCACGCGTGCGTGTTGGCACTAGGGGTGGGAATGCTACGCCGTCGAACGGCGCGACCCGGCCCCAACTGCCCTTTTATACCCAAAAGTCAGGCGAGAGTAACCCGGAGCGTGGCTGGCGCCCCGTCCCAGTCGCGGGCAGGGCCTTCTCCCGGACTCCCCTACTCGTGGTGATGGTGCCCGTGGCCGTCGCCGTGACCGCAGCCGCACTCCCCGTCGCCATGGTCGTGGCCGCAGGAGCACCCGACGTCCTCGCAGTCGCAGCCGTCCTCGTCGTGGGCGGGCTGCGCCCGGGACCAGTCGAGGCCCGCCGCCGCGCCCGCCTCCTCCTCGGCATAGAGGAGCGAGAGCGCCTGGGTGCCCAGACGCGAGCCGTCCACCTGGCAGAGGAGGTCGAAGAGGTTGAAGGCGGTGTCGGTCGAGGGAAGCGAGATGCCCATCTGCTCGGCCTCGTAGAGGGACAGCCTGAGGTCCTTGAGCAGGTGCTCGGCCATGAAGCCGGGCTTCCAGTCGCCCGCGAGGGCCTTGGGCGCCAGCATGTCCATGGCAACCGAGCCGCCCATGCCCGAGCCCACGGCCTCCAGCATGGTCCGCTCGTCCAGGCCTGCCGCCTCGGCGAGGGCCATGGCCTCGGCATAGCCCATCATGCAGGACGCGAGCGAGACCTGGTTGCAGTGCTTCGCCGTCTGGCCCATGCCGGCCCGGCCGAAGTAGAAGACCTTGTCAGAGAAGCACTGGAGGAGCGGCAGCACGGGAGCCGCGGTCCCCTCGTCCGCGCCCACGAAGAGCGTGAGCGTGCCGGCCTCGGCCCCCGCCTGGCCTCCCGTGACGGGGCAGTCGAAGGCGTGCTTGTCCTCGACCTCGGAGGCGTCGTGGATGTCGCGGGCGAGCTCGGCCGCGCTGGTGCTGAGGTCGATCAGGTAGGCGCCCTTCCTGCTGGCGCGGATGATGCCGTCGCTTGCCAGGTAGACGTCCTCCACGTCGGAGGGATAGCCCACCATGGTCAGGACCACGTCGGCGTCCCTTGCGGCCTCGGCGGGGCTCGAAGCCCAGTGGGCGCCCCTCTCAACCAGCGCCCTCGCCTTCTCGGGCGTGCGGTTGTGGACGGTGAGGTCAAAGCCCGCGTCCAGGACGTGCCCCGCGATGGGAGCCCCCATGATGCCGGTGCCGATGAGGGCGACCCTCTTGATCTTGTTCGTCATGCGTTCGTGCCTTTCTGGCATGGGCATGCCACCAGGCACCTCGGGCACCCGGTGGCATGCGAACCCTGCGATCGTGCGCTAGCCCTCCTCGGGGCCGCGCGCACCCTTCTTCACCTTGCGGGCGATGCGGTCGGTGAGGGAGATCTTTTCCCTCCGGTCCTTGCCCCAGAAGACCAGCGCCACCATGCCGGGCCCCACGTGCGCGCCCAAGATGGGCGACACCGTGCTGTGGATGATGGTCAGGTCCTCGCAGCCCTTCTCCTTGCGAATCTGGGCCTCGAGCCAGTCGGCGTCCTTCTGGGCGTCGGTCGACACGATGCCCACCGGGAGCGACGTGTCGTGGGCGTAGTTCTCCCTGAAGTCCTGGACTATGGCGCGCAGGGCCTTCTTGCGGCCGCGGCACATGCCGCGCAGGGAGAGGGCGCCGTTGAGGTCGTACGAGAGCTCCGGCTTGATGTCCAGCTTGCCACCCACGTTGGCCGCCGCGGGCGGGATGCGCCCACCTGCGGCAAGCGTGTCGAAGCTGTCCAGCGTGAAGTAGCCATGGATGAAGTAGCGCGCGTCCCGGGCCCACTCGTAGAGCTCCTCCGCCGTGAGGCCCAGGGACGCCTGGCGCACCACCTCGATGGCCAGAAGCTGGCCTGCCGCGGAGTCGCAGCGCCTGTCCAGCACGTAGAGCTCGAAGTCGGGATACCTCTCGCGGATCATCTGAGCCGCCTGGCGGGCGGAGTCGATGGAGCTCGAGAGCCCGGCCGGAAGCCCCATGTAGATGGTGGGCAGCCCCTCCTGTGCGGCGCGCTCGAAGACCTCGAAGTAGCGTCCCGGCGTGACCGCCGCAGTGTGGAAGCGCGCGTCCGGGTTCTTGCGCATGTGCTCGTAGAACTCGTGCGGGTCCTGCTCCTGCCAGCGGTCGTCCTGGTGCTCGACGCCGTCGGCGTCCACGTAGCTGAAGGGGATCACCTCGACGCCCAGCCGCTCGGCGACGCCGGTGGCGAAGTCCGCGGTGGAGTCCATGATGATCTTGACGTTGCGCTTCTGATGGTAGGCCCTGCCCACGTTCCTCACGTCGGCCGGCGCCTCCGCCGTCTTCCCGTCCTTGGGTGAGCTCTGATCGCCCTGGCTCATGCGAACCTCGCTATGCCTCGCCGTCTTCGGTCTCGATCTTCGGCTTGATGATGCCGTACCCACCATTATGGCGGTGGTAGATGACGTTCACGAGGCCGGTCGTGGCATTCTCGAAAACATAGAAGTCGTGGCCCAGGAGGTCAGTCTGGACGAGCGCCTCCTCCTCGGTCATGGGCGTGAGGTCGACGTACTTCTCGCGCACCAGCTGGTCGTCGAGCTCCTCCCCCTCGATGAGGTCGTCCAGGTCGCCCAGGGGCGCACCCTCGCGGATGGTCTGCTGCGAGCGCTGCTTGCGGTCGATGACGCGCGTCTTGTACTTGCGCAGCTGGCGGGTGACCTTGTCCGCCGCGTCGTCGATGGCGGCGTACATGTCCTGGTTGCTGGCCTCCACGCGCACCACGTTGTCACGGACGAACACCGTGATCTCGCAGGTGCGGCGGTCGGGGTTGGAGGGGTTCTTGTCGACGCGCAGGACCACGTCGCAGCTCATCGGCTGGATGTCAAACACCTTGAGGGACTCGCCCACCTTGTCAAGAACGTGGTCGCGCATGCCATCAGAAACGGAGACCTTGCGTCCCGAGATCTTGATGTCGACCATCAGTACCTCCTCGCTTCGCGTGACTTGCGTGGGCCCTCTCCGAGAGCCCACCGTGACTCATAGATACCCCAGGAGGGGGCTCTTTGGCAGTCGCTTTCGCCAAGCGGCGGGCGCAGGCCGCGACGCCTGCGGCATCCGTCCCTACACGCTGGCCGCGTTGGAGCCGGCCTCGGCGGGAGCGGCCTCCTCGGCCGGCTCCTCCTGGACGGGGGCGGGGACGTCCCTCACCTGGCTGGTGTCACCCAGCTGGGGCATGCCGCCCAGCCAGCGCGAGCGGATGCCGTCCTCGATGCCGTTGGACTGCAGCGTGTCGAGGGCGGACTTGATGCCGCCCTGCAGCTCCGTGTTGGTGGGGAGCACGCCGATCCCCTGTGTGACGGGCGCGTCCAGCGTGCCCGCGAAGGCGATGTCCTTGCAGCCCATGGAGAGGAAGGCTCCCGAATAGGCGTCGCAGAGCACGTAGTCGACGCCTCCCGCGTCGAGCGCGGCAAAGGCCTCGTTGAGGTTGGCGAAGGTCTTCTCCTCCATCACCAGGCCCGTCGAGCGGAGCGCCTTCTGCGACACGGAGCCGTTCTGCAGGCCCACCGTCTTGGACGAGAGGTCCTCGACCTTTGCCACGCCCGTCTGGCCCTTGTGGAAGAAGGCCGTGGCGGATTGCGCGTAACCGCCCACCGCGGCTGCGGAGCTCGAGTCGCCGGCACGGGTGTCCATGACCACGTCGCAGCTCTTGCCCAAGGCACCGCTCGCGCTGGGGACGCTCACGAAGCTCACCTTGAGACCGAGCTCGTCGGCTACGGCGGAGGCGAGGTCGACGTCAAGCCCGACGAACTCCCCGCCCTCGAGTTGCGCACAGAAGGGGATGCCCACCGACGAGGACTTGAGGCCCACGGTGAGGGTGCCGGGCGTCACGAGCGCCGCGTCCGAGACCTGGGGCGACTTGGTGGCCCGGGCGGCGAGCGCCTCCTCCACGCCGGTCTTCGCCAAGGGGTCGGGAATGCCCTGGGCGAGCCCCGCCAGGCGGTCGGGCACGGAGGCGAGCTGAGACACGTCAGGCGCGTCGCAGCCCCCCAGGGCAAGCGAGAGAAGCAGCCCGGCCATAATTGGAGCGACCACCTTTGACGTCTGGGACCTCATCTTGCACCTCTCGCCTTCTTCGAGCCCCTGCCTGAACTTGCCGACGCACGCTGCCGAGACCTCGTCCCTTGTCCCGGTCCTGGTGACGCAGCTCCGCCTTACCCAGCTGACCTGGTATTTGACCCCACACTCGCGCACTGGGGCTTTTGCCGTGACCGCCGCGGCGGCCCTGACTGGAGGCCCTCTCGCCCGCGAGGCCGTATGCCTCTGAGTATGACGGGCGGTGCGACTTACCTCTAGGACGAGCCATGCTCGCCCGGACGCGCACGCCCGGACTTACGTGGATCCCTTTGGCCTCGTCTGCCATGGACTAGGGCGCTGGCGCCCGCAACCACAGACCTGGGTAAGGCTTCGCACAGTATACCAGCATGTTTGCCCGCTTAAGGCCAGCTGGGCGACGGTTCAGCTGGCGGACGGGGATGCGCCGCCAGCGTGACGGGCGGGCGGGGCCTGACGGCCTTCCGCCCCATCGGGCGGCGCGTCGGGCGTCGCTACGTCGGACGCGACGGCGCTGACGCCCCTCACCAGACGCGGGCGACGGAGCAGGCGGTGACGCTCCTCGCGCCCCGCCCGAGGAGGGCCCGGGCGCACTCGCGCACGCTCGCCCCCGTGGTGATCACGTCGTCGGCGAGCAGGAACGAGAGGCCGTCCACCCTCTCCAGCACGTCAATGCTCCCCGCCAGGTTGGAGGCGCGCGCCTCTCGCCCGAGGCCTCTCTGGTCGCTTGACGAGCTGCGGCTGAGGACGTCAGCCAGCGGAAGCCCCAGCTGCGCCGCAAGCGAGCGCGACACCAGCTCCATGTGGTCGAAGCCGCGCCGGAGGTAGGCCTGCGGCGTGGCGGGGACGAAGCAGACGGCGTCCAGGTCGGCGCGGTCGAAGCGGGGACGTCCGTCCGCCGCGGGCCAGGACGCGGCCTCGTCGAGCGAGCAGAGCATGAGCGCCGCGAGCACGGGGGCAAGCCGCAGCTCGTGGGCGTCCTTGAGGCCCGTGATGAGACGAGAGGCGACGCCGCCAAAGGGCAGCGAGCTCACGCAGGCGCGGGTCTCCCACGCCTCGTCGCACTCGGTGCAGGTCATGAAGCCATGGGGCGCCCCGCAGTTGGGGCAGGCCCAGGCCTGATCGACCCAGGGAAGGGACGCCCGGCAGTCGGGACAGAGGAGCTCTCCGCCCAGGTCGCAGCCCAGGCAGCGGGTGGGCCAGAGGAGCTCCTGGGCGCCCTCCGCAAGGACGTGCGCGGCATAGGAGAGGAGCGGGCCATCGGCCCTGACGGTCGGGATGACGTGCGGGAGGCGGTCGATGCGCATGGCAAGCCTTACGCCGGGGCGCACGAGGGGTCGTTGGCTTGTGGGGCGATGGTAGCACGCCTGGGATGGGACGCGGGTGCGGAGGGTGCCGCCCTCCGTCAGGCGCGGTACCGCGCGGATGGCACGAGGAGCCCGAAGGCGTTGCGGAGCATCGCTTCGTAGCTGCGGGCGCGCGGGGCGACGCCGGCCTCCTCGCGCACGCGGGCCACGCAGTCGGCGCTGAAGGCGACCATCGCAGGTTCGCAGCGAAGGCCGCGCAGGGGGACCGGTGCCATGTAGGGGGCGTCCGTCTCGCTGAGCAGGAGCCCCTCGGGACAGGACGTCGCGGCGGTGCGGATGTCGTCCGAGCGGCCGAAGGTCACCGCCCCGCCGAAGGCGACGTGGCAGCCCAGCTCCACGAAGGGAGCCATGACCTCGGGACCCTGCGTGAAGCAGTGGAGGTCGCAGCCAGCGGCGGGAAGGCCGCGCTCGGCCAGGACGCGTGCGGCGAGCTCGTGGGCGAGCGTGTCCTGGGCACCGTCCCGGATGTGGAGCTCCACGGGCAGCTCGCGCTCGCGGGCAAGTTCGAGCTGGAGGCGGAAGGCGCGCTCCTGGACGTCGACGGGCAGCTCGTTGTAGGGACCAAGGTCGAGGCCGATCTCTCCCACGCCCACGGCACGCGGGCTCGCAAGGAGCTCGTCCAGGCGCGCGAGGGCCGCGCCGTCCAGCTCCGCCGCGCCATAGGGATGTGCCCCGGCGACGATGCGCAGGTTGTCGAGGAGGGACGGGAGCCCCTCGTAGCCCAAGGCGCCGGGCGGCAGGATGCCGCGCGCCGCGCAGGCGTCGAGCAGCTCGCGCGCCTCGTCCACCTGGGCGTCGATCCAGCCCAGCAGCTCGCCGGCACTCCCCCACCTGCGGGGGATCTCGTCCACCGGGTCGACGGGAACCACGAGCAGGCGCAGGCCCGCAAGCGCGGCCCGCACGAGGACGGCAGGCGCGTCATGGCCGAGGAAGCCGGTCAGGTGTCCGTGGCTGTCCGCGAGGGGCGCGGGCGCGGAGGGAAGTGCCACGGGACGGCCCTTCTTGTCGTGGAAGAGGGCCCCGTCCTCGTCGACGCCCAGCCTCTGGAGCAACTCGTCTACCGCCATGCGCGTGTCTCTCTCTTGTGGTCGTTCACGGTCGTTGCGGCCGTCCGCAAGGTGCTCGGCCACCTATGCGAAAGACAGCATTCTGTGCGAAATGCTGTCGAATTTGACGTTTTCCCAGTTGAGGTGAGAAAAAGTCAGCAAATCTCACAGAATGCCGTCTCGGCGTTGCCACCGCAGCATCGCCAGAGCCGTGGAGCCTGCCGCTGCGACCCCCAACGCTACCAGCCCAGCGCCTCCGCCAGGCGCACGAAGTCGGCGGTCGCAAGCCGCTCCGCGCGTGTGGTGGGGGCGGTGCCCGTGGCGGAGAAGGCGGCGTCCAGGCGCTCCCGGTCGAAGCCCGAGGCGCCCATGGAGTTGCGTATGGTCTTCCGACGCTGCGCGAAGGCGGCGTCAATCACGCCCGCGCACGCCGCGACGTGCTCGGGCGAGAGAGGCGTGCCGTCCGGCCCCAGGCAGGGACGGCGGTCGATGCGCACGACGGCGCTCTGGACGTGGGGCGGCGGCATGAAGTTGCCGGGACCCACCTCGAAGCGCCCCGTGACCTGGGCATAGAGTCCCAGCTTGGCCGTGTACGCCCCGTAGTCCCTGCCGCCCGGCGTGGCCGCGATGCGGTCGGCGACCTCGGCCTGGACCATCACGACCTCGCGGCGGACGCGGGGCATGTGCTCGAGCGTGCGCAGGATCACGGTGGCCGCGACCTGGTAAGGCAGGTTGCTCACCAGGAGGCGCGGCTCGGGGTCGATGCCCGCAAGGCCAAGCGCGGCGACGGCGGACGAGAGGCCCTCCGCGTCCACGCGCAGGGCGTCCCCCATCACCAGGGCGAAGCGCTCGGAGTCCCTCTCGCAGGTCTGGGCGAGCACGGGCTCGAGCGCGCGGTCGGCCTCGACCGAGACCACGGCCCCCGCCTGCCGCAGGAGCGCCACGGTGAGCGTCCCGATGCCGGGTCCGACCTCGAAGACGACGTCATCGGGACCCAGCTCGGCAAGCTCGAGGATCCTCGCGATGACCCCGTCGCTCACCAGGAAGTTCTGTCCCAGGCGATGCTTGGCGAAGAGGCCGAAGGCGTCCAGGACCTCGCGGGTCGAGCGGGGATTGGCCAGCCAGGAGCTGGGCGTGGGATCAGGCACGGCACCAGGCGTCGCGCGGCACGACCCGGCCGCCTGGCTCGAACAGGAACCGCTGTCGCACGGCACGACCGCCCGGCCCGCGTCGGGCGCGCCTCCGTCCGGCAAGGCGCCACCGGAAAGGCCGACGCCCCTCTCGCCTGGCTCGATGCCCACGTCGCCCCCCTACTTCTTCGCGGCGAGGCGCGGGAAGAGGGCGTCGCCCTTGGTTACCTCGACGCCACCGACGAGCCCTCCCCAGGCGCAGGCGGCCGCGAGGTCGTCGCAGGAGGCCTCGTCTCCCAGCGCCATGCGACGCAGGACCTCGGCCGAGGTCTGGGGCATGAAGGGCGCCAGCAGGTGGGCGCAGATTCGGATGGACTCGAGAAGGTTGGTGATGATGTCGGCGAGCTCCTGGGCGCGGGCGGGGTCCTTCGCAACCGTCCAGGGGGCGGAATCCTCGACGTAGTGGTTGGCGGCGTGGACGAGCTCCATCACGACGTCCTTGGCCCCCACGTAGTCCAGGCGGTCCATGCGCTCGGAGTAGCGCCCCTCGATGCCCAGGGCGATGTCGCGCAGGGGGTTCTGGCGCTCGGCCCAGCCGTCAGCGAGCTCCGGCGTCCTGCCGTCGAAGTACTTGGCACTCATGTTGAGCGCGCGGCTCACCAGGTTGCCCCAGCTGTTGGCCAGGTCGGCGTTGTAGACCTGCTCCATGCGGCTGAAGCTGATGGCGCCGTCCTCGCCGGGGTTCACGTCGGTCATGAAGTAGTAGCGGTAGCCCTCCACGCCCAGCATGTCGATGACGTCCTGGGGCGCGATGGCGTTACCGCGGCTCTTGGACATCTTCTCTCCCTTGCCGGTCTCCTCGTTGCGCACCATGAGGAAGCCGTGGGCGAAGACGTGCTCGGGCAGGGCCTCGCCGATGGCCATGAGCATGGCGGGCCAGATGACGCAGTGGAAGCGGATGATGTCCTTGCCCACCACGTGGAACTGGGCGGGCCAGCGACGCGCCAGCTCGGCGGCCGCCTCGTCACCACCCTGGCCGTAGCCCACGGCGGTCATGTAGTTGAGGAGGGCGTCGAACCACACGTAGGTGACGTGCCTCTCGTCGAAGGGCAGGCGGATGCCCCAGTCGAAGCTCGTGCGGCTCACGGAGAGGTCCTGGAGCCCGCCCTCGACGAAGGTCCTCACCTCGCGCATGCGGAAGTCGGGCTCGACGAAGTCGGGATGCTCGTCGTACAGCCTGAGCAGGCGGTCCTGGAAGGCACTGAGCTTGAAGAACCAGGACTCCTCCTGGACGCGCTGCAGGGGACGGCCGCAGTCGGGGCAGAGGTGCTGGCCCTCGGTGTGGTTGGCCTCGTCGGACTTGCTCACCTGGGTCTCGGTGAAGTAGGTCTCCTCCGGCACGCAGTACCAGCCGTCGTAGGAGCCCTTGTAGATGTAGCCAGACTCGCGCATGCGCTCCCACAGGTACTGCACGGCCTTGACCTGGCGCGGCTCGGTGGTGCGGATGAAGTCGTCGTTGGAGATCTCGAGGGTCTTCCACAGTCCCTCGAAGAGGGGGGCCTGGGAGTCGCACCACTCCTGGGGGCTCACGCCGTGCTCGGACGCCGCCTCCTCGACCTTCTGACCGTGCTCGTCCATGCCCGTGAGGAACTTCACGTCATAGCCCTTTGAGCGGCGATAGCGCGCCTGGACGTCGCAGAGGACAGTGGAGTATGCGGTGCCCAGGTGGGGAGCGGCGTTGACGTAGTAGATGGGCGTGGTGATGAAGAAGGACGGCTTGTCCATGCGATCTCTCCTGACGACGGTCCTGATGGCGGACGCCCATCTCGGTGGCGAATGCCAAAATGAGCAACTAGGCATTGTACATCAGGCGAGAGGGGCGCCCTTCGCGGCCGGGCGCGACGACCGGGTCGAGGCCCGGTGGCGGCCGGGACTAGGCGGCAGCAGCGGGACAACCGCGACAGCTGCCCCCCGACGGACAGGCGCGCGGCATACGGGCGCGACGGCCTCGCGGCCCACCTCCCTAGCGGCGCTTCAGCGAGTTGAAGAGACCGCGGGTGAGCTGACGCGTCGCCTCGCGGCCGAAGGTGCCCAGGATGGAGTTGGCGAAGCGACCCACCTGCTTGGCCATCTGCTCCTGCTTCCTCTGGGCCTCCCGCTCGGCGCGCGCCTGCTCCGCCACCTCGCGCTTTGCGGCGGCCTCCGCCTCGCGCTCGAGCTGCCTCTGCTGACGTTCCTGCTCCCTCTGTGCGGCCTGGGCGGCCTTCTCCTCCGCCTTCTGGCGCTCCCTCTCCGCCTTCTGCGCCTCCTTCTGTCGCTGGGCCTCGAACTCGGCCTTCTCCTTCTCGAAGGCGGCGCGCTCCGCGGCGAGCTTGGCATTGGCCTCTGCCTCCGCGTTCTGGCCCTCGATGGTCTCGTAGGCGCTCAGGCGGTCCACCGCGGTGCCGTACTTGTCCATCAGGTCGCCCTGACCGGCAAGGACGGACTGCATCACGTCGGCGTCCGCCGCGGCCATGCGGCACTGGGGGAAGAGCACCTTGGCGCGCTGCACCACGCTGGGCTTTCCCTCCTCGTCAAGGAGCGAGACCAGCGCCTCGCCGGTCCCCAGGTCCTGCAGGGCCTGGGCGGAGTCGAAGGCGGGGTTGGCGCGGAAGGAGTCCGCGGCGGCGCGCACGGCCTTCTGCTCCGCGGGGGTGTAGGCGCGCAGGCCGTGCTGGATGCGGTTGGAAAGCTGGGCCAGGACCTCGTCGGGAATGTCCGACGGGGACTGGGTGATGAAGTACACGCCCACGCCCTTGGAGCGGATGAGCTTCACGACCTGCACGATCTTGTCGCGCAGCCCCTTGGGCATGCCATCGAAGAGCAGGTGCGCCTCGTCGAAGAAGAAGACGAAGCGGGGCTTGTCGGGATCGCCCACCTCGGGCAGCCCCTCGAAGAGGGACGAGAGCATCCACAGCAGGAACATGGCATAGACCTGCGGACTTTGGATGAGGCGGGAGGCATTGAGCAGGTTGACGTAGCCGCGGCCGTCGGGCGCGCAGGCAAACCAGTCATCGAGCTCCAGGCTGGGCTCGCCGAAGAAGACGTCGCCTCCCTGGTCCTCGACGGCGATGAGCGAGCGCTGTATGGCGCCCACCGACTGGGCGGACACGTTGCCGTACGTCGACTGGTACTCCTTGGCGTGCTCCAGGACGTAGGCGAGCATCGCGCGCAGGTCCTTGAGGTCGATGAGGAGGAGGCCCTGGTCGTCGGCCACGCGGAAGACGATGTTGAGCACGCCCTCCTGCACGTCCGAGAGGCCCAGGAGGCGGCTGAGCAGGGTGGGGCCCATGTCAGAGACGGTGATGCGCACGGGGACGCCGTCGCCGCCGAGCATGTCCCAGACGCGCATGGGGCAGCCTTGGAAGGAGAACTCGTCCTCCTTGATGCCGAAGAAGTCCATGCGCTGGCGCAGGTTGTCAGAGATGGCACCGCCCTGGGCCATGCCCGTGACGTCACCCTTCACGTCTGCCATGAACACGGGGACGCCCGCGTTGGAGAAGCCCTCGGCCAGGACCTTGAGGGTCACCGTCTTGCCCGTGCCCGACGCGCCGGCGATGAGCCCGTGGCGGTTGGCCTGGTTGAGGAGCAGGCAGCAGGGCACGTCCCCCTGGGCGACCCAGATCTTGTCGTTCACGAGCATGGGCATCCTCCGATCGGTGCGGGCTGGTCATGGGCCAATTGTACGACGGGGGTGGGACGCGGGTCCGGCCGGGGTCGCTGGCGTAGCTGCGGCGGGTGGGATGGATGAGGCGTCTGGGCAGCCGCGACTCTCGCAAAAAACTTTGTTCGTGCGAGAAGAGCCCATCCCCAACTGGACAAACGTCGGCAATGCTCACATCTTTGCGGGGATGTGCGAACGGCGCGGCTGGGGGCACGGCTGGGGGGGGCACGAAACGGCCGCACCTCTCGCCTGGCCGCCCACCCGTCGCACCGAGTCGTTATTGCTCCAATCGATAACCAGGTGCCCCAAAAGCGACGTGCCACCATGTCTCTTGAGCTACCACAATGTGCAGTCGAGAAGAACCGTGCGCCTGCGCGGCAGGCCCGGGCGCAAAGACGAGGAGGCACGAGCGATGGCAATTCCGTATGACAAGAGGACCCCACACCGCTTCGACGTGGTGGGCAGCTTCCTGAGGCCGGCGGAGCTCCGCCAGGCACGTGCTGCCTTCGAGGAGGGCCACCTGGGGCAAGATGAGCTCACCCACATCGAGGACGCGGCGATCCGCGAGCTGGTGGCCAAGGAGCAGGCGGCGGGCCTCGGCACCATCACCGACGGGGAGTTCAGGCGCCTGACCTGGCACCTCGACTTCATGTGGGGCTTTGCGGGCATCGGCCACAGCAAGACCAAGGACGGCCTGCCCTTCCATGGCGAGGCAGCCAAGATCGACGACACCTACCTCACCGGCAGCCTCGCCTACAAGGGGCACCACCCCTTCGTGGACCACTTCCGCTTCGTGCAGGACCTGGAGGACGCCAACACGGTGTCCAAGCTCACCATCCCCGCGCCCGCCCAGTTCCTGGAGCAGCTGGCCATGCCCTTCGCGCTCCAGAACACCCGCCGCTACTACGCCGACGACCAGCGCCTCGAGGACGACCTCGTGGCCTGCTACCAGGCCTTCATCCAGGACGTATACGACGCCGGCTGCCGCAACCTCCAGTTCGACGACTGCTCGTGGGGCCTGTTGGTCGACCCCCACGCGGAGCAGTTCTTCGGCACCGACGCGACGGGAATCGAGCGCACCAAGGAGCGCTTCCTGCAGGTCAACAACCGCGTGCTGGACGCCCGCCCCGAGGGCCTCACCATCAACACCCATGTCTGCCGCGGCAACTTCCACTCCACCTGGGCCTGCGAGGGTGGTTACGACGACGTGGCGGGCACGCTCTTCGCCCGCGAGCACGTGGACAACTTCTTCCTGGAGTTCGACGACGACCGCTCCGGAGGCTTCGAGCCCCTGGCGCAGGTCGCAGATGGCAAGAAGGTCGTCCTGGGCCTCGTCACCACGAAGTCGGCGCAGCTCGAGGACCGCGGGCAGGTCGTGGCGCGCATCCACGAGGCGGAGCGCTACCTCTCGCTCGAAAGGCTCTGCCTGTCCCCGCAGTGCGGATTCGCCTCGTGCGAGATTGGCAACAAGCTGAGCGAGGAGCAGCAGTGGGCCAAGGTCGCCCTGGTGAGGAGCATCGCCGAGGAGGTCTGGGGCTAGGCGAGACCAACGACAGGGTCGCGCGGCACCTCGTCGACGCGGGCGAGAGAGGCGGGCTCCGCTATTGTTCGGCCGTCCTCAGCACCAGGTCGTAGACCTCGGAGCGGGGGCGACCGAACTCCTTGGCGAGCCGCTTGGCAAGGCCGCTCTTGGGCTCGTCGGCCGCAAGCGCCGCCGCGATGGCGTCCTCCAGCGTCGCCGACCCGGAGCCCGCCGCGTGAGCGCGCTCGAGGAGCTCGTCCTCGCTGGGGGCGCCTATGACCACCACGCACTCCCCCCTCAGGCCCTCGCGGTCGGCGACCTCCTCCGCGACCTGGGCAGCTGGCCCGCGCACGACCTCCTCGTGCAGCTTGGTGAGCTCGCGCACCAGCGCCACCTGCCGCGTCGGAAGGACCCGGGCCACCACGGCGAGCGTGGATGCAACGCGATGCGGCGACTCATACACCACGAGCGCGCCCGGCACCTGTGCCAAGGCCTCGAGACGCGCCGCCATGGCCCCCTCCCGCCGAGGCAGGAAGCCCTCGAAGAAGAAGTGCTCCATGGGAAGTCCCGAGGCCACCAGGGCACAGGTCACGGCAGAGGGACCGGGGATGACCTCGACGCGCAACCCACGGTCGAGCGCCGCGTCCACCAGCTGCTGGCCGGGGTCCGACACGCCGGGCATGCCCGCGTCGGACACGAAGGCCACGCGTTCGCCTCCCTCGACGCGCGTGAGGATGCCCTCGACGCGCTGGGCGAGGACGTTCTGGTCGGCCCTCTGCAGGGGGACGCGTATGCCAAAGTGGGCCAGGAGCTTGCTGGTCACGCGGGTGTCCTCGCAGAGCAGGAGGTCAGCCTCGGCCAGGGTGCGCACGACGCGCGGCGAGGCGTCCTCGAGGTTGCCGATGGGCATTCCCACGACGGAGAGAAGCCCCTCTCCCCCGCCCTCGCAGCCTGTCGTGCCCGCACTCGTGCCCGCACCTGCCCCCACGCCGGGACGCGCGCCCCTGGGCGATCGGTCAGTTGCCCGGTCGTTTGGTTGGCCACCCGACCGGCGGGACGGCCGCAAATCGAAATCCATCACACGAGCATCCTTCGCTCGAAGGTTGCCAGGGACACGCGGGCATCCCAGCCCGAGAGGCGACCCTCCGTCTTCCAGGTCTGGAAGAACCAGGCTGGGCAGCCCTTGAACGCCGCGATCTGCTCGGACACGAAGACGCGCTCTAGGGCGATTCGGCCTTCGGGCGTGGTAGCGGAGTCCGAGAAGGGCAGCGACCCCGACCACTTGCCCACCATGACGGGAAGCCCGCTCCTGCCCGCGAGCTCCAGCGCCTTCTGCGAGCTCAGGGCGAGCTTGCGGATGCCGGAGGGCCCGGCACTCTCCACCTTGTCGAAGTAGTGGTAGAGGTGGCAGTCGAGCCAGACGTTGTGGTAGCGGCGCGGGGCCATGAAGCGACTCCAGGCGCCGTGACGACCTGCGTCCGGCACGATCACGGCGACGTCGTCGCCCGCGTTCTGACGCACGGCCTCGTATGCCTCGCGGTAGTAGTTGCGCAGGGTGTGCAGGGGGACGCCGTCCGTGAGGCTGAGGCCATGGCGCTGCTGCGCCACCGGGTCGTCCGCCACCTCGATGCCGGCGAAGGCGACGCGCAGGGCATAGCGACGGGAGAGCGCGGCCACGACGCGCAGCATGTCGTCCTTGTAGCGCGAGAAGTCGCCCCGGTTGCGCAGCATGTCCGCCTCGGCGCTGGGCACGCCGGGAGAGATGGCCAGCGCGAGGACGATCTTGAGGTCAATCTCCTCCGCCCACTCGAAGGCCTTGTCCACGTAGTCGACGCACGAGACGAAGGGCCCCGGCTCGGGGCCGGCGTGCCCGAAGGCGTACCAGGGCACGGGCAGGCGCACGGCGTTGAAGCCGCGTGCGGCGATCTGGACGAAGTCGGCCTGCGACATGAAGCCCTCGCGGTGACGGAGCACCAGCTCCCGGTAGCGCTCGCGGCCGAGGGACGAGACGAGCCGCTCCTCCTCGAAGACACCAGAGTCGGCGAAGAGGGACGGCGTGACCCAGGGCTCGAGGACGAGCCAGCCGGTGAGGTTCACACCGTGTAGGGCACGCTCTGCCATGGGACGCTCCGATTCGCAGGTAAAGGGGGCAAAATCACTTGCTGGTCACTTGCTGGTTCGAGTATAGCCCGAGGATGGGACACATTTGCCAGCGTCGTAACCACCCACTTCTCGCCTGGCGCGCGAAAGGGGCGATGTGGGTCGTTGCAAGCGCCCCTCTCGCCCAAGGGCCACCCACTTCGGACGCCTCGTGACGTCATAACCGCCCACTTCTCGCCTGCCGCGCGCGAGGCGAGAAGTGGGCGTACCAGCCCTGCGGCGCAAGCAGCCCAGCACGCCAACCCCGCGGCGCAGCTTCGCCTGCGCGTCACATGGCGTGGTCGGACGAGAGATAACAGCTCTTCTCCACTCCCCGTCTTCGATTACATGGGATACTCTCCACATACGAAGCGGTGACGGTGGCATATGCCGGCCGACCCAAGAAACCACGCCAGCCAGGGGGGAGGGCGCATGACGCGGCACGGATGCACGCGTGGGTTCGTCCCGCGTCCAGGCTCCATGGGCGGGCAGGTGGCCCGATGAGCCCCCGCAGGCCCACCAGGCGCGATGGTGGCAGGTCCGGCTCCCGCCCGTCCAACTCCAAGCAGCCCGCCAGGCGCGGCGCGAGCGGGCGGGACGGTGGGTCTCGCCGCCGGGGTTCCGGCAGTCCTAGCTCCGCCAGCGGATCTCCGCGCCAGGTCCGCGGCACCACCTCGACGCGCCATGGCTCCGCCCGCACGGAGGCCGCCCGCACGGGACTTTCCTCCCGCCGCGGCGCCACGACCCGGACCGCAAGCTCGCGGGGCATCACCACCCGCACCGCAGGCAACCACGGACAGGTTGGCCGCGGGGGCACCAACGTCGGCCGCGGGGGCACCAGCCGAACCGACGGCCCTTCCATCACGCGCACCGGCTCCCCGCGTCGCGGCATGCCGCCCGTGGCACCGCCCACGCCCTCCGACCCGTCGGACTCCCGCCGAAGGATCAACAAGGCACGCCGGGACGCCCAGGCGAAGCGGCGCGAGGCGTCGGGGAAGAAGGAACGGCGCAAGCCGCCCAAGGAGAAGCTCATGACCGCCTCGGCCATCGTCGTGGTGGCCGCCGCGCTCGTGGCGTCAATCGCCTACTACGTGACGCACCCCACAAATTCGGCAAGCCCCACCGAGAGCTACGCCGAGCCCAAGGTCGAGGTCGTGAACCACGCGCCAAACGCCGTGGACACTTCCGCGGGAGACGCCTCGCTCGCGCGCGACAACAGCGTCTTCGACTGGTCAAGGCTCGACAGCTCCGACCCCAACCACTACGCCTACAAGTTGGACGGGACCACGGTGTCCAAGCTGGGCGTAGACGTATCCGAACACCAAGAGGAGATCGATTGGGAGAAGGTCAGGGCAGACGGGGTCTCGTTTGCCTACCTGCGCCTGGGCTATCGCGGGACCGTGGCGGGCAACATCGTGGTGGACTCTCTCTTCCGCAAGAACCTGCGCGGCGCAAAGGCCGCCGGGCTCAAGGTGGGAGCCTACTTCTACTCCCAGGCAACGACCGCCGCAGAGGCCGAGGAGGAGGCCGACTTCGTCCTCAAGCGGCTGGACGGCAACGAGCTGGACTATCCCGTGGCGTTTGACCTGGAGCCGTCCGACGTCATGGCCGGGCGCTCCTCTCAGCTGAGCGCCCAGGAGCTTGCCCAGGTTGCGCTGGCGTTCTGCAAGCGCATCGAGCAGGGCGGATACACGGCGATCGTCTATGGCAACCAGGTCGACCTAGGCTATTACGACCTGGAGGAGCTCGCGTCCTACGGCTACTGGTACGCGGAGTATGGCTCCACGCCCAGCATGAGGCTGCGCTTCGCGCTGTGGCAGTACAGCAACGCGGGCACCATCGACGGCATCGACGGGCCGGTGGACGTCGACCTGGACCTCACGTCACTGCTGCACGACGGGGCGGAGGGATAGGACCGGGCCGGCGCGCAACGGGCGGCCGCGGCGGGTCGAGGACGAGCGCCTCTCTCTCGCCTGGCACACGCACCGTCACGCATACGTCCGCTCACGCGCGTGCTCGCACTCGCCGCGCACGCTCCCGGTCGCCGCGCACGCCGTTGTGCGCGTGATATTCATCGCGCACGCCATTACGCACAAGACATTCATCGCGCACGCCGTTGCGCACAACGACGAGGCTTGCCAACTGGGCAAACGTCGAACGCCCTGTGCGTTATGACGTGCAAGGCGAGAGGGGCGTGCGTTCATGCGTGGAGGACGTGCCGCTCCGGACGGCAGCACGTCGGCCGTGCCCCAGTCGCCCCGCATCCCCATGCGCCCCAGCCGCCCGCAGCCGCCGCCATGCACCACCCATCCCGCAGCCGCACTCACCATGCGTTCCGGCCTCTCCATGCATCCGACGCAATTCACCCTTGACTCCCCTTTCCAAGCTCCCTACAATCCAACTCAAGTTATGAGTGATTGCTCATATACGCATCATCTAGGGGGCGCACCATGGAAGAGAAGGAAAACAGGGTCAAGCTCGCACGCATCCTGACGTCTGCGGGGCTCCTCGTGGCAGCGGCGATAGCCAGCCGCCTCGCGAGCCTCGGCCTCTGGCAGCAGCTGCTCCTATACCTGCCTGCCTACCTCGTGGCGGGCTACGACGTGGTGCTCGAGGCGCTGGAGTGCGTCGCGCACGGCGAGCCCTTCGACGAGGACCTGCTCATGACCATCGCCACCGTGGGCGCCCTCCTCATCGGCTTCCTCCCCAACGGAGAGCCCGAGTTCGCCGAGGCAGTCTTCGTGATGCTCTTCTTCCAGGTAGGCGAGCTCTTCGAAGACCTGGCCGAGGACCGTGCACGAGACTCCATCAGCGAGCTCATGGACATCCGACCCGACGTGGCAAACCTCGAGCGCGACGGCGAGCTCGTCTCGCTCGACCCCACGGAGGTGCACGTGGGCGACGTGGTGCTGGTTCGCCCGGGCGAGAAGGTCCCCCTGGACGGCATCGTCCTGGACGGCCGCTCGAGCCTCAACACCGTGGCCCTGACCGGCGAGAGCCTGCCCCGCGACGTGGCGCCCGGCGACGGCGTGGCCAGCGGCGTGGTCAACGTGAGCGGCGCCCTGCGCGTGCGCGTGAGCAAGGAGTTCGACGAGTCCACCGCCTCGCGGATCCTGGACCTGGTGCAGAACGCAAGCGAGGGCAAGTCACGGAGCGAGAGCTTCATCAGCCGTTTCGCCCGCGTGTACACCCCCATCGTGGTCTTTGCCGCCATCGCGCTGGCCATCGTCCCACCCCTACTGTCGGGCGACTTCGCGGCGAGCCTCTCGGTCTGGCTGCTGCGCGCGCTCACCTTCCTGGTGGTCTCGTGCCCCTGCGCGCTGGTGATCAGCATCCCGCTGACCTTCTTCGGCGGCATCGGCGGGGCGGGCCGGCGCGGCATCCTGATCAAGGGCTCCAACTACATGGAGGCGCTGGCCAAGGCCCAGGCCGTGGCGTTTGACAAGACAGGCACCCTGACCCAGGGCAGCTTCGAGGTGGAGGCCGTGCACCCCGACGCCATCGACGCCAACAGCCTGCTGCACCTCGCGGCCCACGTGGAGCGCTACTCCATGCATCCCGTCGCCGTGACGCTGCGCAACGCCTACCCCAACGAGCATGATGACTGCGACGTGAGCGACGTGGAGGAGGTTCCCGGCCAGGGCGTGCGTGCCATGGTGAACGGCAGGCAGGTCGTGGCGGGCAGCTCTCGCCTCATGGAGAGCGTCGGCGCCCAGTGGAGGCCCTGCGACCATAAGGGCGCCATCATCCACGTGGCCGTGGACGGCGTCTATGTGGGTCACATCGTGGTGGCCGACCAGGTCAAGGCAGGTGCGAGGGAGTCGTTGACCCGCATGAGGGCCGAGGGGGTCCAGCGCCTGGTGATGCTCACGGGGGATGGTGGCGAGGTGGCCGAGCAGATCGGCGGCTCGCTGGGCATCGACGACGTGAGGGCAAACCTCCTGCCAGGCGACAAGGTGGCCGCCGTCGAAGGGCTCATCGCAAGCAAGCCCGAGGGCACGACCGTGGCCTTCGTGGGCGACGGCATCAACGACGCACCGGTCCTGGCGCGCGCGGACGTGGGCATCGCCATGGGAGCCATGGGTTCCGACGCTGCCATCGAGGCTGCGGACGTGGTGCTCATGGACGACGGCCTGGACAAGATAGCCGAGGCCATTCGCATCGCCCGGAAGACCCTGGCGATCGCGCGGCAGAACATCGCCTTCGCCATCGGCGTGAAGCTAGCGATCCTGGTGCTGGCAGCGCTGGGGCTGGCCCCCATGTGGCTCGCGGTGTTTGGTGATGTGGGCGTCATGGTGCTGGCGGTACTCAACGCAAGTCGGACGCTTCGGATCTGAGGGGCGATGACGCACTCGCGCGTGAGTCCAACAGAAGGGGCCAACTGACAGGAACCGCAGGTGAACCGGATGGGTTGCCTGCGGTTTTCTCACTTATGCCGCGGCAGCCGCCCTCGCTTGTCTACCCTTGTCTGTCCCCGCTATCGTTCTCTATGCCGATTCCTGATTCCGGCATCGGTGACGACCATTCTCTATGCCATCTCCTGACCCTAGTCGCATTCTCTATGCATTTCCCTGAAGCCGTCCGACAAAAGCCCAGGTAGATTTCCGTCGGGTTCAGGAATCGGCATAGAGAAGAGGATGGAATCAGAGAGATGCATAGAGAACAAACGAACGGGGGGAGAAAGGGACGGGAGAACGCAAGGGGACGGGGGGCGCGGGGGGACGGGGGACGGGGGGCGCGGGGGGGGACGGGGGCGCGGGGGGATGACTCCGGAAAGGCGAGAGATGCCAGCGGAGAGAAGCCTCCCTACCGGCGCCTGTCGCGCCGTCCGCGCAAGCCCACGACCAGCGCGACCACGCCCACGACGCAGATGGCAGCGCTCAGCTTGATCATGCCCCAGCTGGCGTCGCCGGTCTTGGGCAGCCTGAGCCCCAGGACGGTCGGACCCTCGGGCTCCTTCTCCCCCGACCGGCCCGGCTGGCCTGGCTCCACCGCCCCCGCAAAGCTGTGACGATAGGCGATGGCGTCGGTCTTCTCTCCCTTGGAGTCCTTGACCTCGACCCAGCCGATGCGCAGACCCGAGGCGGAACCGGGGTCGCTCTGGACGCTCACGCGGATGTCGTACGTGCCATTGTCCACGCTCAGGCCCTCGGCGGGACTGGAACCGGCGACGCCCAGACAGCTCAGCCTGTAGGAGTACTCGCCCACGTGGTCGAAGGCAATCCTTCCCGGAGCGGCGGAGCCCGTGGCAGAAAGCGCGATCGACTGGGTCGCGTCGCCCGTGAGCGCGAAGCCGTACCTTCCGCCGTCCGCATCCGCGGGCAGGGGCGCGCCGTCGACGGCAGCCAGCTCGTACTCGAACGTCCCGTCGACGCCTTCGGGTACCCGTCCCGTCACCACGAAGCTCTGCGCCACGTCAATCGAAAGCGGCCCCTTGGCCAAGGCCACACGCACGGGCAGCAGGGAGACCACGAGCGCCAGCAGGCAGGAGGCAAGCGCAGGCATGGAGCGAGAGAGGCCCCGCGTCGGGTCCGTAGCGTTCTTCCTCACGAGCGATCACCCTTCCTTGCGCCTCGGCTCCCCTTGCGTCCCCGCGAGGGAGCGCCAACCACCCAGGCCAGCAGCAGGAACACCAAAAGTCCCAGGCCGATCTTCGCCCAGAGCGCGAGCCCCTTGCCCACCGTGCCCGCGAGCGTGCGGTCGACGGACTCCTCCGTGAAGTCGTTCTGGAAGGTCTGGTCGACGACCTTCGCCACCACGATGTGCCGGTCGTTGGTACCAGACCCGCAGGTGGAGAGGACGAGCATGTGGTCGTCCGGAGTCAGCGCCCCATCCACCCACTGACCCGCATGGGACTTGAGGTAGGCAAGGAACTCCTCCGTCGAGGGAGAGCTCCCCACCGATGTGCTGTACACGACCTCGTCGTACGCGTCTACGAGCAGGTAGGCGCATACCTCGACGCCGTGGTTGGCACCCCCGTAGTAGATGTTGCCACGGCGGTGCCGGTTGAAGTACTCGCCGTCCCCGAAGCGGTCCAGGTCGCCAAACATGAGGGAGTTCTCCATGTGGTGGCCAAAGACGATGGTGCTGGGCGCGGAGAAGTCCTTTGGGCTGCGATAGTCCAGGAAGAGCGAGCCTGAGAGGGCAAACTCCCCCATGGGGTTGACGTTGAGGTACTGGTCGTTGTCCTTGCCCTGCACCAGGGGGTAGTCGATCCCCGTGCCATAGAGCGTGAGCCAGCCCAGCACGTCGGGGTTCCTGGCTTCGAGCTCCTCGAAGCTGGAATCGTCGTTGGAGCTGGGGCGGTAGGACTCGAACTGCTCGCGGTCCGCCTGCTCGACCACGCGGTTGTTGTCGAGCACCGCGTAGGCCGTGAAGCAGACGATGAGCATCAGTACGGAGAGAACCACCCCGTCGACCAGCCAGTTTGTGAGTCGGATGGCACCAAGGGCCAGCCGACGGGGCAGTTGGCGATTCATCTAGCGCTCGAGCTTCCTCTTGGCTGCGCCATAGAGCACGACGCCGGCCACGGCCACGCCGCCCATCAGGACGAAGGGCAGGTTGTTGAGGACGATGCCCGTGGGGGTGACGGACTCCTTGTTGTTGGTGACGGTGGCGCCGTTGGCAGCGTCATCGGCAACAGCCTTCGCCTCTGCGAAGACGCCCGTGGTAGTGTAGCCGTCCTTGTTGGCCTCGGACTCCTCCACGCTGTACTTGGTGCCGATGACCACGTTGTCAAAGGTGACGGTCTGGCCATGCTTCAGCTTGAAGGTGACGGTGCCGTCGGCGTTCTGGATGCCCTCGACGCCACTGGCGGTGATCTGACCCACGCTCCAGCCGGCAGGAACGTTCGTGGGCGCGGTGAACTTGACCGTGAAGTTCCAATCCTTGTTGTGGTCGCCAGAGCCGCCCGTGACGTTCTTGGTGACCTTTACGGCATTCTTGGAAGGTTGGCCCGGAGTGTCTGGGGTGGTCTTCTCAGTGAAGGTGTTTTCGAACTTGACATCGCCCTGGACAACCTTCGTGCCAACCGCGCTGGTGGTGGGATTCTTCTCGAAGGTCACGCTCTTGACGGCGACACCAGAGCCCCCGTTCTCCACGTAGACGCGCATGAGGTACTTGTCGGTGCTGTCCACCATCGTGCCACTGGCGCCGTCGGTGTTGGTGATGTCTTCCGCCTTGGTGGCGTTCTCGCTGATCAGGTAGGCATAGACGCCAGCGTGGGTGTAAGTCGGAAGGGTGACGGCCTGCGCCTGGGACTTGTCTGCGCCATCACCAGTGGCCTCGAGCGTGATGTCGCCGATCGTGGGGATGAGCCCGTCGGTCGACTCCGAGCTGCCGCCGTTGCCCGTGTCCACCGTAACGCCCTCGACCTTGAAGGTGAACTTGGCCTTGACGTGCGACCCCTCGTTGGTCTTCAGCACCTTGGTGATAGAGACGTTCCCGCCGCTGATGACCTTGCCCGCCGCATCCCCGCCGACGCCATAGCCAGGCTCCGCCGCCAGCGCGGGCGTGATCCCTCCGAGCGCGAGAGCGGCCGTCAGGGCCACTGCCGCAAGCTTGCTCTGCATCCTCATGTTCAAATCCCTTCTGTTCGCGCCTGCTAGACGCATCCTACCCTTGCTATGTACGCGGCCGCTAGAAGTTCCTCCTCCTGACGACCGTCATTACCTCGCCCTCGGTGCCCGTGTCGATGTCCACCAGGCCGTAGATCCTGCTGTCCTTCGACTCGGGGCGGTTGTCTCCCATGACGAAGACCTGTCCCTCGCCCACCGTCACCGGGTACGTGATTCCGACCGAGAACGGCAGCGTCTGGGTGTAGATGCCGTCCTCCGCCTGGCGGTACCCGTTGAGGACCAGCCCGTCCTCAGAGAACTCGACCTTGTCACCAGCCACGGCTATGACACGGCGGACCTCCTTCTTGCCCTCGTCGTTGACCACTATGAGGTCGCCTGCGGAGTAGTCCTTCTGCAGGCGGTAGTACACGATCAGGTCGCCCTCCTTGAGGGCTGGGCTCATGCTCTGGTCCGGGGCCTGGAACAGGCCAAAGAGGAAGAGGAACACCATGGCCACGAAGCCCAGGACGAAGGCCAGCTTGAGCACCAGGAGGACGAGCTCTGCGATCAGGGGCGCCTGAGGCTCGGACCCGGCGTCGGACGTGGAGGCATCGGCATCTTCCGCAAGCTGCGCGGCAACAGTGGCAGCCGCGCCCTGCGTCGTGGGCTCGCGTCGCAGGTGCGCCTCCTCGCCTGGGAGGGGACTCTGTGCGTAGTGCCTCGGCATCACGCACCCCACCCGGCATTCCTGCGACGGGTGACGATCACTCCGGCAATGGCGATCGCCCCGCCAACGCCAAGTGCCAGGGGGAGAGAGGCCCGGCCCAGCGTCGCCGCAGCGATGCCGGTGACGGGAATCGGATTCTTGGTGTTGGTGAAAGTGACCTTCGAGGTAATTGTGTTATCCGAAGTGTTGTTCACCGTTACATTAGATTCCGTCAACTTGTAACTGCAGATTATTCCGTCTCCAGCAGTGACATCCTGGATAGTCCACCTAGCCGTATAGCCAGGCGCCTCCGCTTCCTTAACAGTCACCTCGTCTCCGTAATGGAGGTCATAGGTAAGCCCATTCGAATCAGCAAGCTTTGCGAACTTGCCGGCTTCGCCATTGCTCAGTTGTGCATTGGCAGAATATGTCTTGCCGTCGTGGGTAACGCTGACCACAAAGTCGAACTTCTTGGTGAGGTCAGCCTGCTTGCCCTCAATCTCCTTTTGAACAATTAACTCGACCGGCCTTGGCTCCCACACTGCATAGAGAACGTTGGCATCCTGCCCCGCGTCCCACGCCAGACCAGAGAGATTATCAGCGGCATAGCCCTTTTCGGATGCGAGCTTGGAATCGGACGCAACCGCGAAAGCAGTCGAATCGGCAGAGGCGCCCCAGCCTACGAAGTCGTAGCCCGTACGCGTCGGGGCGGCGGGGACGGTAATTCTGTCGTTGAGGTTGGTCACACCCTTGATTTTGGTTCCCTCGCTGAAGCTTCCGCCGTTGGCGTCAAAGATGGTCTTTACCGTCGAAGGACTGCCCTTGTCGCCGTACTCAGCACGCAGCTGCACGGTATAGGTGTAGCTGGGATGCTCTGGGGTGTTGTCATCGTTTTCAGTGACTCTCGCGTTGTCCTTGAGCACCGTGAACGTGTCGCCGGGGAACACCGTCTGCTTTGTGCCAGACACGTCCGTCACGTCGACATACCTACCCTGGCCCTCGTCCCACGTCTGGATGACCCAGTACATGAACAGCTTGCCGGCGGGTGCCGTCGACGCTGCACCGGCGACGGCCATGGAATTATCGAGGTAGAGCATGGTGTCGCTGGGAGCATTCTCGCCGCCGTTGCTGTCGTATGTGACCCCGATGCCGTTGGCGCCCGTCAAAGTCTTGCGCCACTTGGCATACAGGTCGAGCTTGCGCATGACCCAGGGACTGTCGACGTCCTCGTTGGTCGTCGCGCCATTGCCCCACTTGTCCATGGGGTCGGTCATGTCGACGTTCTTGTCGTAGGGGATGGTCACGGCATCGCTGAGCAACGTATCCGCACTGAACACCTGGGTGCAGCCGGGGTCCGTATACCAGCCCACGAAGTCGTAGCCCTCGCGGATGCCCGTAGGCAGCGACACCTTTTCACCGTATGTGATGAGCGAGGTCATGGGGACGTCAGAACCCCAGTCGAGCGTGTTGTCCGTTCCCGCGTTGGGATGAAGGAAGACACGATAGCGGTTCCTGACCCACTTGGCATAGACGGTAACGCCGTTCTCAGGCATCGTGCTGAAGGTGTAGGGGCGCGTGCACCGCTCGTCCAGGTACCACCCAGCAAACGAGTAGCCCGCATGGGCAGGAGTGGGCTGGTAATAGTTGCTTCCACCCGCGTTGTAGGAGCTGAGGTCGTCACCGTAAGACATGGAGTCCGTGACTCTCAGCAACGTGTGACTGATGTTCTCGAGCACGATGTTGTTACTATCCACGTACACGCCATCCATGTACTGGACGTTGTAGGTGTCACGGGAGTAGTAGAAGCGTATCGAGTAGCCGTTCGACACGTTGAGGGACACTTTATTGCTGCTGCCGAAGGACGGGTCGGACGTGAGTTGGGTGAATCCAGCAATGTCGTGGAAATCCTCCGACTTTGTGGAGCTCAAGGTCACTCGGCTCGCAATCTGCAGGTGCAGGTGCTGGTTGTACTGCTTGCCCCGATAGGTAACGTCGCCCGTCTCGCCGGGAGCCACCTCGGTGTAGTAGTACAGGTGATTCATGTGGCCCGCACCGTAGCCACGGAGCCTTAAGGTCGTGTTCTCGGCCGGCATGATTTCGAGCGAGTGAACGTCGCCCGTCGTGAACACCTGACTGTTCCGTGGCGTCCAAACGTATCCGTCATAGCTCGTCCCGTCATTCCCAACAATGGGGAAGTTCTGCGAGATGTCCTGCCCGTACAGGGCCGTGATGGTCTTGACCGTCTGGATGCTCTTCTGGCGGACATAGCGCTGGCCGGTGTAGCGGTAGGTGTTGCCACCTTCCGTGTATGTCCAGATATAGCCGTAGTAGGGGTAATAATCGTAGGTCAGAGGGACATAGCTGCCGTTCACATAGCCGTACTGCTCGCCGTAGGCGCCGAAGGTCGGACTGTAGGTGTCGACGGGAGCTTGGAACGACAGGGTGTACTCCGTGCGGTCGTAGTACACGTTGAGAACCGCGGTGCCCTCGGGCGTTATCCTGACGCCCTGGTCGAAGTGGTCCAAATGAAAGCCGGCATAGGTTTCGGGGTTGCCATCGATTGTCGCGTATGCCGCGTTGCCGCTACCCCTCTGCACGACTGTGTCGATGACACTGCCCACGCTTCCGTTGAGCATGACGTACTTACTGAAGTCATAGCCATTTCCCGCCACGTTCTGCTTCCACACGACCACGGTGTAGTCGGCCGTGTCGCTGTGGTCCCACTTGGCATAGATGGTCGTGTTGTCCTCGATGGAGCTACCGAAGTGGAACTCGTTTCCGGGAGTGCAGTCCTTGTCCGTGTACCAACCGGAAAAGGTGTAGCCGGCACGCTTGGGTGCGATGCCCGGTTCCTGGGTTGGCTCGCCGCTCTTCACGAACTGGGGTGCGTTGTAGGTGGCATCCTTGCCGTTCTCGTCAAAGACGAGCCAGTGACCTTAGGGGGCATTGACAGAGAACACCACATCGCCGGTCAACGTGAGCGGCGAACCGTTTGGATAGCAGGCACCCGGCGTATAGTCCGCGATGTACGTACTTCCGGAGCTCACGTCCCAGCCTTCGAAGTTCTGAGAGGAGCTTGCCGGCGTGTACGCCATGTTGACGGTATAAGAGAGGGAGTCCTCATTGCGGTCGAGGTAGGTCGTCGTGGAGCCAAGCGACACGTTGTGCTCGTCGAGGTACGAGACGCTGATGGACTTGAGGACGATGGGATACAAATCTAAGGTGTCACCGTCTTTGAAGGTCTCGCTCGCGAGTGCACTGGTCGCAAGCGAACGCACGTCAGCGATGGTCTGGGGCGCCGTGTCCTTCGTGTAGTTGGCATCCGTCGTCCAGCCGCGGAAGCTCTTGCCCTGCGGCACCGTGCCCGCGCCCGGATCGTACACGACGGAGTCCACGTCATCGGTCTTCTTGACCAGAATGGACGTGACGTCATCGGAATCCGCCTTATGGAACCTCACCTCGAGACGCGCGACGTCGCCCGTGTCCACAATCGCATAGATCGAGAAGTGGTTCGCCTCGAAGACCTGCTCGTCAGCGTCGGCCTTGATGGTCTTGACCTCCTCGACCTTTAGGGGTGCCTCGGCCGTGAGTCCAACAGTCGAACCCGTGGGAGCGGGATCCTCGGTGCTCTCGCGCTGCTGGCCCTCGCTCTGCGGACTCGCGGGCGCGGTACTCTCGCCTCGGTCATTTCCTTGGTCCGTGGCAGCCGTATCGGCTGCACTGGTCGCGTCAATCGCACCGGCCGAGGCTGTCGTGTCGTTCACATCTGTCGCGTCAATCGCATTGGCCGAACCGGCCGCGTCGGTCACGTGGTACACCAGGACGCCATCGTTCTGCATGCCAGTCTTCGAGAAGGTCACCTTCACGCTTCCGTTGGGCTGGACCTCGTTGCCATTGGAATCGCGCAGGGTGACGTCGATCGCCTTGATGGACGTGGCGCTGTTGCCGCCGTCCTGGAGCTTGCCGTTCACGGCGTCGATGACCTTCTGGTCGTCAACAAGCCGCGCCTCGACGGTGGTTCCCTGCGGCAGCACGTCTGCCTGGGCCTCGATGGTGACGACGGTCCCGTCGTCCATGGTGGTGCCAAGCGTGTGTGTGCCGGTCTCCTCCGCACTTGCGAGCGTCGAGACATGGCGGCCGAAGCCCAGCGCCGCCACGAGGCAGGCGATGATGACCGCGGCAAGAAGCCCGGGAGCCCTCTTGTTCGAAACCATATCCACCGTCCAAGCGTCTGCGTATATGCTGTGGCAGACGGTATACGATCATTACAATATGCTCTACGCGAACCCTTTAAGGGACTTTATAGACACTCCCATATTAGCCATACGAACCGCGGTTTTACTGCATTTTTTCTCAAACTCATAGTAAGAGTCACTTAAATAGTAGCATTTACACTGCTTACCTTTGACAAAATATTATAAGAATAATATTCATTGACTTCGCAACGCGAGTCAGGACTTGGCCGTATGACTGGCCCAGAAAGTCGTCTGCGCACCTGCGTCATGCGCAAACGACGCATGAACTGCACGCCACGTCACAAGAGGCCAGGTCAAGCGAGAGTGGCGCGCATGCCACGGATCGTTTGCGCGCCGCATGCCGGACCCGAACACGGCCCCGCGCCCCCGTCCCAGCAAGCGTTCTCTATGCCGATCCCTGACCCAGCGTCGTTGGCGGCCGTTCTCTATGCCTTCTCCTGAACCTGCCTGCGTTCTCTATGCCTTCTCCTGAACTCGGCAGAAATCTACCTGGGCTTTTGTCAGAAAAAGTCAGAGAAATGCATAGAGAACGCAGGGTGAGAGGGGTGAGGCAAAGAGGCAGAGGAGCGAAGCAGCGGAGAGGCGAGGAAGCCGACGTCGGAGCAATCTTCGGCTATGCCGTCTCGGTCGCGACCAGCGCCCGAACCAGCTCCTCGCTCACCTGGTAGCGACGTGCGACGTCGGCGCCCCCCTGCACGGCGAAGCTCACGTCGCGACCCGAGGCGGCGGCATCATCGACCAGCGCTCGGCAGGAGGAGTGTAGCTGCCCCACGCCCGTGAACTCCCTCAACTCCCGCGCGTTCCCCGCATTGACGCCGGACCCGGGCAGTATCTGCAGCTCGTCTCCCAGCTGCACCTGAAGCTCGCGAATCAGCTCGCGCCCCTCCCAGGCCGTGTGCCTCTGCCCGCTGGTGAGCAGGCGGTCCACGCCCAGCCCAACCAGCAGCCGGGCCGCGGCAAGTGGCTCGTCCACCAGGTCGAAGGCCCTGTGAAAGACTACCGTCGCCCCATACGAGTGCACCAGGGACACCATCTGCGCCGTTCTCGCCTCGTCAAGGTGACGCGGCGCGTCCAGCACCCCGAAAGCGATGCCGTCCGCCCCCTCCTCGAGCAGCATCGTGGCCTCGTCCAGGAGCTGCCGCCACTCAAGCCCCCCATAGCAGAAGCCCCCGCCTCGTGGCCGTGCCATCACCACGACCTCGAGGCCCGTGGACTCCCTCACCAGCCTCAGGCTGGCCACGCTGGGGGTGAGCCCGCCCAGCTCGAGGGCCGAGTTGAGCTCGATGCGCCGCGCGCCCCCGCGCCAGGCGGCAAGGGCGTCCGACGCGCTCCCGCAGCAGACCTCGATCATGGCAGCGACAGCCCCTCTCCCCTAGTCCCTCGTCAGCTTGCGATGGATGCGGTGCGGACGCGCCGCGTCCGGCCCCAGGCGTGCGATGCGGTCGCGCTGGTAGTCCTCGAAGTTGCCCTCGAACCAGGTCCAGGCGCCGGGGTTCTCGTCCGTGCCCTCCCAGGCCAGGATGTGCGTGGCGATGCGGTCCATGAACCAGCGGTCGTGGCTGGTGATCACCGCGCAGCCCGGGAACTCGAGCAGCGCCTCCTCCAGCGACTCCAGGGTCTCGGTGTCGAGGTCGTTGGTGGGCTCGTCAAGCAGGAGCAGGTTGCCGCCCTGGCGCAGCGTGAGGGCCAGGTTGAGGCGGTTCCTCTCACCGCCAGATAGCACTCCCGAGGGCTTCTGCTGGTCGGTGCCCTTGAAGCCGAAGGCGCTCACGTACGCGCGGCTGGGCACCTCAGTCGTGCCCACCTGGATGAAGTCGTTCCCGCCCGAGACGACCTCCCAGACGTTCTTGTCGGGGTCGAGCCCCTCGCGCCCCTGGTCGACGTACGAGAGCTGGACGGTCTCGCCCAGCTCGAGGGTGCCGGAGCTGGGCCGCTCCTGACCCACGATCATCTTGAAGAGCGTGGACTTGCCCACGCCGTTGGGGCCAATGACGCCCACGATGCCGTTGCGGGGCAGGCTGAAGCTGAGGTCGTCGATGAGCACTCGGTCGCCGAAGGCCTTGTGCAGATGCTCGACCTCCAGGACCTTGGAGCCCAGGCGCGGGCCCACGGGGATGTGGATGTCGGTGAAGTCGACCTTGGTGGCGCGGCGCGCCTCGGCCTCCATCTGCTCGTAGGCGGCGAGACGGGCCTTGCTCTTCGCCTGGCGGGCCTTCTGGGAGCTGCGCACCCACTCGAGCTCCGACTTCATCTTCTTGGCGCGGCGGGCGTTCTGCTTGGACTCCATCTCGAGGCGGGCGGCCTTGGTCTCGAGGTAGGTGGAGTAGTTGCCCTTGTAGGGATACAGCGTGCCGCGGTCCACCTCGCAGATCCACTCGGCCACGTTGTCAAGGAAGTAGCGGTCGTGGGTGATGGCCAGGACGGCGCCAGGGTAGCCCTTGAGGAACTGCTCGAGCCAGAGGACCGACTCGGCGTCGAGGTGGTTGGTGGGCTCGTCGAGGAGCAGCAGGTCGGGCGCCTCGAGGAGGAGCCTGCAGAGCGCGACGCGCCTGCGCTCGCCGCCCGAGAGGTGGCTCACGTCCTCGTCGGGGTCGGGGCACTGCAGGGCGTCCATGGCCTGGCTGAGCTGGCTGTCGAGGTCCCAGCCGTTGGCGGCGTCGATCTGGTTCTGGAGCTCTCCCATCTCGGCCATGAGGGCGTCGAAGTCCGCATCGGGGTCGGCCATCTCGTTACCGATCTGGTTGAAGCGGTCTACCTTGGCGATGATATCGCCGAAGGCCTCGCGAATGTTCTCCCCCACGGTCTTGGACTCGTCCAGCGGCGGCTCCTGCTGCAGGATGCCCACGCTGAAGCCAGGCGCCAGGCGTGCCTCTCCGTTGGAGATCTCTTCCATGCCGGCCATGATCTTGAGCAGCGTGGACTTGCCCATGCCATTGGGGCCCACGACGCCGATCTTCGCGCCGGGATAGAAGCCCATCGTGACGTCATCGAGGATGACCTTCTCGCCAAACGCCTTGCGGACCTTGTACATCTGGTAGACGAATTCTGCCATGGGGACTCCTTGGGTTGGGGGTGGGGACGCGGCCTGCCGGCGCGTGCGCGCGGGACGGCGCATATCTTTCTTGCGCGACCGCCTGCGGTCGACCGGTCGGTTGCTCGTTCACCATTCTATGTGAGGTCGGCCATCTGGGCGAGAGGGGCGCAGCGCACGGGGGCGCAATAGGCGCAGCGCACGGGGGCGCAATAGGCGCGGCGCACGGGGGCGCGAGGCCGGCACTGGACGGGCGCTGGAAACGGGCTACGGACGAGGTCGCGCGCCGCTCTCGTCTGCGGCCACTCGGGCCTGCGGAAGCCGCTCGCCTCAACCGCTGCGGTAGTCGAGGTAGCCGAGGAAGCGCTTCGCCGCCAGGGGCAGGCGGTCGAGGTCGCGATAGACCACGTTGATCGAGCGGTGCGCGACCGGGTCGAGCTGCCGCACCGCGACGTGGTAGGGGTTGCGACGCAGGATGAGCGCGGGAAGGATGGCCAGGCCCAGGCCGCTCTCGACCATGGACATGATCGCGTAGTCGTCGAAGGTGGTGAAGCGGACGCGCGGCGTGAGGCCTGCGCGCGCGAAGACGGAGCGCACCTCCTCGTCGCCCGACTGCTCCAACATGATGAAGGGCTCCTCGCAGAGGCGGGCGAGCGGCACGGGGGCGGAGGTCGTCGCGAGCTCGTGGCCCTCGGGAAGGACGGCTAAGAGCTCGTCATCCTCGAGCCAGCGCGCGCCCAGCGACGCGGGGGCGGGCGCGTAGGGCAGGAAGCCCAGGTCGACGCGGCCGTCCTCGCACCAGCGCTCGATTTCGGGGAAGTCGCCCAGGAGCATCTCGTACTCGATGTTGGGGAAGTCCCGCTGGAAGCGCTTGATGATGCGCGGCAGCCAGTGCGTGGCCACGCTCGAGAAGGTGCCGATGCGAACGGTGCCCGTCTCGAGGCCGTTGATGTCGTCCACCTGCATGCTCAGGCGGCGCGCGCCCTCGCAGACCTCCTCCACGAAGGGCAGGAGTCGCTCGCCCTCGGCGGTGAGGCGCACGCCACCATGGCCTCGCTCGAGCAGGCTCACGCCCCAGGCCCGCTCGAGGTCGGCGACCATGCGACTGACGCCCGACTGCGAGTAGTCGAGCGACCTGGCTGCCCGGGTGATGCTGCCCAGGCGGACGGTCTGGAGAAAGGCCTGGTACTTCTGGATGTTTGACTCCACGGCGACCCCGCTTCCGGCACTCGTCCATGCATCACAAACCTGCATGCCAAACATGATAAACATTCGCTTTTAATATGGTCCGACGCGTGCGAAAGTTTGATGGCTGATTTGTTCGCACGAGCTCGGAGGACCCTTCCACCATGTCGCGAGATTTTGGGAAGTACCTGGCATCGCTTCTGCTCTTTGGGTTCAACGGGATCATAGCCAGCCAGATAGACCTGCCCAGCGGACAGGTCGTCCTCCTGCGCACGCTGCTCGGCTCGCTCGCCCTGTGCGCGGCACTCGGCGCGAGCCTGTGGCGGCGGCGCTCCGGTGCAGATGGTGCCGCGAGCCAGGCCGTGGCACCTCTCGCCTGCCTGGAGCATCCCCGGCAGGCGGCGGCGCTCGCGCTCTCCGGGGCCGCGCTGGGAGTGGGCTGGATCTTCCTCTTTGCGGCATATCGCCTGGTGGGCGTGGGGGTGGCGTCGCTCGCGTACTACTGCGGGCCGGTCATCGTGATGCTGTTCTCCCCCCTCCTCTTTGGCGAGAGGCTCACTGGTCCCAAGCTCGCGGGCTTTGGCTGCGTGGTCTTGGGGGCCTTTCTCGTGGTCGCGCAGTGCGGCGGCAGCGCGCCCGACCCGCGCGGCCTCGCTCTGGGCGGGGCCTCCGCCCTCATGTACGCGGTGATGGTCGTGTTCTCGAAGCGGGCGCCCGAGGTGGGCGGCATGGAGGCGGCCTGCGTGCAGATGCTGGCGAGCTTCGCCGCGGTCGCCGCCTGGTCGATCCCGACGGGCGGACTCGTGACACCCGGCCAGGTCGCAGGTGCCAACCTGCCGGCCGTGCTCGTGCTGGGACTGGTCAACACCGGGCTGGGCTGCTACCTGTACTTCTCCTCGCTGGGCAGGCTGCCGGTCCAGCGCGTCGCCGTATGCGGATACCTCGAGCCCCTGAGCGCGGTGGCGCTGGGAGCGCTGCTCCTGAGAGAGTCCCTGACCCCCGGCCGCATGCTCGGGGCCGCGCTCGTGGTGGGCGGTGCCGCGGCGAGCGAGCTCGTGGGCGGCGCGGCGTTGGGCGGCGCCATCGATGCGATGCGCGACGCAGCTCGTCTGGCGGCGACGCGTGGCAGGCACGCACTCGTCCGCAGGAGGGCGGTGCTCGCGCGGTAGGCCCGTCGCTGGCAGGCGCCAACGACAGCGACGGCGCGTCCCTCTCGCCTTCCGCTACCATGACCCCGTCGGCTTGGCCCAAGACGGGAGCATGCGCGCCATGAAGAGGATCCTGATCGTCGCCACGGGAGGCACCATCGCCTCGCTGCCCCAGGGCGGCGGGCTCTCGCCCGCGCTCAGCGGAGAGGAGCTCGCGGCCTTCGTCCCGCAGCTCGACGACCTCTGCGAGCTCAGCATCGTCCAGCCGATGAACATCGACAGCACCAACATGCGGCCCATGGACTGGCTGCGCATCGCCTCCATGATCGAGGGCGCCTACGACGACTTCGACGGCTTCGTCGTCCTGCACGGCACGGACACCATGGCCTACACCTCTGCGGCGCTGAGCTACCTCGTGCGCGGAAGCAGGAAGCCCATCGTGCTCACGGGATCCCAGCAGCCCATGTCGAACCCCTTCACCGACGCCAAACTCAACCTGTACCAATCCGTCCTGTATGCCTGCGACGACGGGTCGCGGGACGTGAGCGTGGCGTTCAACGGCAGCGTCATAGCCGGAACGCGGGCGCACAAGCAGCGGACGCTGAGCTTCAACGCCTTCACCAGCGTGAATTACCCTCCCCTGGCCGTCATCAGGTCGGAGCGGATCATACGGCAGGGCGGTGGAGCGAGCGATTGCGCGGCAGTGGGCGGGGACAGGCGTGCGGCAGGCGACTGCCTGGCAGTGGGCAGGGGCGAGCGTGCGGCGGCCACGGACGGGAACGCGACGGCAGCGGGCGTGCCCGCACGCCGACCGGACTTCTACCACGAGCTGGACGAGAGGGTCATCGTCCTCAAGCTGACCCCCGAGCTCAGGCCCAGCATCTTCGACCTGCTGCGACGGGACTACGACGCCGTGGTACTGGAGACCTTTGGCATCGGCGGGATACCCGAGTACGACGGGAACGCCTACCGGCGGGCCATCTATGGCTGGGTCGCATCGGGCCGGACGCTGGTCATCACCACCCAGGTGCCCGAGGAGGGGCTCGACCTGGGGGTATACGAGGTCGGTCGAGCATACGCAGACCACCCGGGCATCCTGCGAGCAGATGACATGACCACCGAGGCCCTGGTGGCGAAGACCATGTGGGCCCTCGGCCAGACGCGCGACCAGGACGAGGTGGCGCGCCTCTTCTACGCGCCTGTGAACCACGACCGTACGCTGGGATAGGCGGGCGGACACACGACGGACACCCTGGCGGGCGACGCGAGGGCGATTGGGAGGCAGGACGGGAACCGTCCAGAGGGCTGCTGCACGAAAAGTGCGCACGATTCCTGGGATGCCCTTCGCGTAACTGGGCTTTTGTCGTTTCTCTCCACAATTCGGAGCTTCCATGCGCAGTTTTGCACCACAGCGCGCAATTCATCAAGTTTACTTGTGTAAACTTAGATGAGACACAACGCGACAGCTGGAGGAACCATGGCCAGGCGCTTCTCGAAGACCAACCACACCCACCCACGTCACCTGAGGGCCGCCGCGTTCTCGGCCGTCGCCGGCCTCTCGCTCGTGGCTGCGCTCGCGATGCCCGCAGCCGCCCTCGCGACAGGGGGTGCCGGCATCGACAAGAGCGAGACGGTCTACGTCTCTGCGGACAGCAACGGAAACGTACGCGAGACCACGGTGAGGGAGACCCTCAGCAACGACGGGAAGGCGGCAACCCTCCCCGACCGCAGCGACCTGAGCGACATCAAGCCCTCCGACGACAAACAGGGCTTCAGCACCAATGCGGACGGGAGCCTGAGCTGGACGGCAAACGGAAAGAAGGTCTCGTACAGCGGTCGCAGCGACAAGCCGCTGCCGCTGGCCATCAGCGTGAGCTACACGCTGGACGGCAGGCCCATCGAAGCCAGCGAGCTCGCCGGCAAGAGCGGCCACCTCGTCATGCGCTTCGACTACAAGAACGAGTCCTCGGCAACTCGCTCCGTGCAGGGCAGCCAGCGGGAGCTCTTCACGCCCTTCGCTGCCATCACCACCGTCGACCTCGACGAGGACGTGTTCCACGACGTGAAACTCACCAATGGGCGACTGGTTTCGGGCGACACGCCCATGGCGGTAGGCTACGCGCTGCCGGGACTCCAGAGGAGCCTCGACCTAAGCCGAGACCAGATCGAGCTCCCCGAGTACTTCGAGCTCGAGGCTGACGTGACGAACTTCAGCCTGGGCTCCGTGACCACCATCGTCACCCCCAGCCTGCTCTCGGACCTCGACACCAGCAAGATTGACGCGGAAGACAACGGCGAGACCGTCGACCTGCTACGGAGCTCCATGAGCCAGCTGATGAGCGGCTCGGACGAGCTTGCCAGCGCCCTGCAGAAGATCTCGGACGGCAACACCGCGCTCTCGAGAGGCGTCGACGTCTTCCGCGCCGAGGCGGGGCTCCTGCCGCAGGCGACGGGACAGCTCGCCGACGGCGCCAGCAGCCTTGCGCAGGGCGTGGGCCAGGCGCGCGACGGTGCGGAGTCCCTGGCGGCAGGCGGACAGGCGTTGTCGGAAGGCCTGGGCAGGCTCAATGGGGGCGTCACCGGCCTGCAGGGCGCCTCCGCCGCACTGGGCGCCTCCCTTGGCGACGTGCGAGACGTGCTCACGCGCGCCCAGAGGCAGGCAGCCTCGGCGAAGGACGCCGCCTCCGAGGCCGCCGACATGGCGACCCAGGTAGGTCAGTCGGCCGACGACGCGCAGGTGGCGGCCACGGCCGCTGGTGACGCGGCCGAGAGGCTCGGCAGCTCGGCAGACGCCCTCAAGGCCTACGCGAGTGCGCAGGAGGGCGTGCGCAACCAGGTCGCCGAGGCGCGAGAGGCGCTCATGGGCATCGACCAGACCGGCATGACCGACGCGCAGAGGCAGGCCGTTGCCTCCGCACTCGAAAAGCTCAACGATGCCGCGGGCACCGCGAGCACCGTCCCCCAGCCCGAGGACGTCTCGGCACAGGTCACGAAACTCGAGGAGAAGGCCACGTCCCTCTCCTCCGCCGCGACGTCGGCACAGTCGATTGCACAGAGGTCCGGCGCCGCCTCCGCGGCAGCAGACGCATGCGGCGACCTCGTGGCCGCGGCACGTGGGAGCGAGGAGCAGGCCACGGGGCTGGCGGGCGTCGCCGCCCTGGCACACCAGCTCGACCAGGGCATCGTGAGCATCCATGGAGCGCTGGGGAGCGCGGAGGACGCGGGCAGCCTCCTGGGTGGCGCCGCCGCAAGCAGCGCCGGGGCACAACAGCTAGCCCAGGCCCTGGGCCAAGCCGCCAGCGGTGCGGGCGAGCTCGCGACGGGAGCGCGCCGGATCGACCAGGGCGCCGGACAACTCGTGGGTGGCATCGAACAGCTGCAGGACGGCGCCTCGGCGCTTGCGACGGGCTCGTCCGCTGCCGCGGTGGGCTCCGACCAACTGACGGATGGCCTGAGGGCCTTCGACGAGAAGGCCGTCTCCAAGATGGTCGAGGCACTCGACGGCTCCTCGATGAGGAAGCTCGTCGCACGCCTCGACGCCGTCAGCGAGCTCGCCGACGAGTACGAGAGCTTCGCCGGCATCGCCGAGGGACAGCATGGCACGACGAAGTTCGTCATCCGCCTGGACGCGATTGGGGACTGACGACGTCGGGACGCGCCGCGCGAGATGCCGTTGCCAAAAACTGCGCATTGGATTTTGCGAGGCGATGGCTCAATGCTGGGCCTTTGCCTCACCGTCTCCACAATTGGACGCTACCGTGCGCAGTCTTTTGACGCGCTCCCGGGGGGGCAAAAACCGGCGTCCGGTGACGTGCGTGCCCCGCACGACCGGCACACGGGCCCCGCACGCCCGTCACGCCAAGCCCACGCGCCCCAAGACGCCTGCGTAGTGGCACAATTCAGGGTGAACGTTCCGACTCCCGCGCCCACGAGCGCAAGTTCCAAGGAGAAGTCCATGCCCGAGACCATCCGCAAGGTCAACGTCATCGGCCACCTGCATCCCGACACAGACAGCATCTGCTCGGCCATCAGCATGGCCTACCTCAAGAACCAGACCGAGGACGTGCAGTACGAGGCGCGCCGCGCCGGCACCATCAACCGCGAGACCGCCTTCGTCCTGAGGCACTTCGGCTTCGAGGAGCCCCAGCTCATCACCAGCGTGCGCCCCCAAATCAAGGACATCATGATCCAGCGCACCGACGGCATCGACCGCGAGATGAGCCTCTTCGCCGCCTGGAACCTCATGGGCTCCAGCAAGGCCGACACCCTCTGCATCACCAACGAAAAGGGCGACCTCGAGGGCCTCATCGCCGTGAAGGACATCGCCAACGCCAACATGGACATCTTCGACACGCGCGTCATCGCAGAGGCGAAGACCAAGTACTCCAACATCATCCAGACCCTGAAGGGCAGCATGGTCCTGGGCGACCCCGAGGCCCGCGTCGAGACGGGCAAGGTCGTCGTGGGCACCACACCCGAGATGATGGAGGGCGCGATCGAGCACAACGACACCGTGCTCGTCACCAACCGCTACGAGACTCAGCGCTTCGCCGTCGAGTCCGGCGCCGGGCTGCTCATCGTGTGCAACGGCGCCCAGCTCTCCAACGTCGTCGTGGACGCGGCCCGCGCCAACGGCTGCACCGTGATCACCACGCCCTACGACACCTACGCCGCCGCCCGCCTGATCAGCATGTCCATCCCCGTGCGCGCCAAGATGCTCGACGCCCAGGACGTGCTGCGCTTCAGCGTTAACACCACCGTGGACGACGCGCGCAAGACCATCACCCAGTCGCGCCACCGCTTCTTCCCCGTGCTGGACGAGGACGGCCACTACTGCGGCCTCGTGAGCACGCCCAACCTGCTCAACGTGACGCGCAAGCACGTGGTCCTCGTCGACCACAACGAGCGCTCCCAGGCGGTCGACGGCCTCGAGCAGGCCGTGATCATGGAGATCGTCGACCACCACCGCATCGGCAGCATCGAGACCTCCGCTCCCGTGCGCTTCCGCAACGAGCCGGTGGGCTGCACCTGCACCATCCTCTACAGCATGTACCAGGAGCAGGGCGTCGAGATTCCCAAGAACATCGCCGGCCTCATGATGAGCGCCATCCTCTCTGACACCCTGGCGTTCCGCTCCCCCACCTGCACCCCCCGCGACAAGTATGCCGGCGAGCAGCTCGCGAAGATCTGCGGCGAGGATATCGACGAGTACGCCGACGCGATGTTCGACGCCGGCGCGGAGCTCACGGGACGCACGGCCGAGGAGGTCTTCCACCAGGACTTCAAGGTCTTCTCGCGCGGCAACGCCCGCTTCGGCGTGGGCCAGGGCAGCTTCATGACCAAGAACAGCCGCAAGGCGGCCGAGGCGCTGGTGGGGCCCTACCTCAAGGAGGGCGCCGCCGCTGACGAGCTGCCGCTGGTCTTCTACATGTTCACCGACGTGAAGAGCCAGACCACCGAGATGCTGTACTACGGCGCCGGCGCGGAAGAGATCGTCGCGCGTGCCTTCGGCGTGGAGCCCGTCGACGGCATCGCCACCCTGCCAGGCGTCGTGAGCCGCAAGAAGCAGGTCATCCCCGCGCTCATGACCACCCTGCAGGACACCCAGGAGGACTAGCTCCCAAGCGAGAGTGGCGCGCATACCCGGCAGCGGCAGGGCCCCGCGGCAGACGACGCCGCGGGGTCCCTTTCGTGGCTGCGGTTTGAGTGGCCGCCCACAGCCCGACTGCTCGGCACGAGCTTTTCGGGCATGGGGCAGCCAGACGCAAGGCGGCGCGCCATGGGAGACTGGAAGTCGCGACGCGAGGCGGCACCATGGGGACGCTCACGTCCGAGGAGGGCAGCCTATCTGCATGCGGTTCAAAGATTTTGTATGCGGTTTTTTCTCTCCTTGTTGGCGTATTACAAAGTTAGAATCCATATAACAGCAGGTAGATGAAGCGCATGGAAATCACGTTGTGTGCGGAATCCGCATACAAGTGCGGGAGTCCACGCAAGAGCCTAGCGGCAGGGCCCGCGGCGAAGCTGACTCTCCCCCACCCCGTGTACCTGGACACCCTGGCTGCAGTACCTCTGACGACCGTACCTAGAGGAGCTGGTCCAGGGTGTGTCCGTAGGAGGGCAGGAACTCGTCCATGAAGTCCCGGAGCTCGGGGAGACCCTCGGCCATCCGCTCGAGCGAGGCGCGCGTCGAGGCCTCCGCCGTCACGAACTCGGAGTTGCCGGCAGAGCGCTCCTCCAGGCACTTGATCAGTGCCGAGAGCTTGTCCGCCGCCTTCACGAGCTGTCGCAGATGCGCCTCGCCCTCACGCTCGACCGCATCCGGCTCGCCCTCCCCTGCCAGGCCGAACGCCGACCGAAAGCTACCCTGCAGGTCGGCGGGCAGGGTGGAGAGGAGCGTCTCCTCCGCTGCGGACTCGACGCCCTTGTAGGCGTCGCGAATCTGGGGGTTGAAGTATTTCACCGGCGTGGGGAGGTCTCCCGTGATGATCTCTGACGCGTCGTGGTACATGCCCATGAGCGCGGCACGGCCTTCGTCGAGCGAGCGGCCGTAGCGCACGTTGGCGATCACGCAGAGCAAGTGGGCAATCATGGCGACCTCGAGCGAGTGCTCGCTGAGGTTCTCTGGCCGGGAGCTGCGCATGAGGGCCCAGCGCTCGATGTACTTGAGCCGCGCCATGATCGCCGTGAACTGAGACATGCTGCCTCCCTCGTCGAAACCTACGAGGACCATCGTAGCCAAGGGACGGGACGGATTGCCCGACTCCGGGGATGTGGGCCGGGCACGCAAGTGGCGGAATGCCACTGTTGGCGCAAAAAAGTGCGCACGGAATTCCGGGCCGGGGAGGCAATCCTGGGCAAACGCCGAACGTCTCCACAATTCGGAGCTACCGTGCGCAGTTTTTCCGCACAACCAGCCCGATACCGCGGCGGTGCGATAATGCCAAGCGCCCTATGAGGCCGTCTAGGCGCGTCACCACACACAGCAGCACGCGGCGCCCCCCCGACGACCAGACCGGCCCCCGACCACCAGCACGAAGAGGTCTCATGCACGGACTGCACGCACGTCTCCCCAAGAACTTCGTCCTCGAGGAGCGCCTCGAGCGCTACGCCGACGCCATCGAGCTCGAGCCGCGCCGCCTGGCCGGGCGCTGGCTCGAGGCCTGCAGTCCCGTGGGCGGCCCTCGACTCCGCGAGCTGCGGCTTGACCTGGGCTGCGGCAAGGGCGGCTTCGCGGCCGAGTCCGCCGCGCGCGAGCCCGACGTGCTCTTCGTGGGCATCGACTCCGAGCCCGTCTGCATCGCCTACGCCGCGCAGAAGGCCGTCGAGGACGGCCTTGCCAACCTGGTCCTGGTACCCGCCCTGGGACGCGACGTCGCCGAGCTCTTCGCCCCGGGCGAGGTGGGCCGCATCATCCTCAACTTCCCCACGCCCTTCCCCAAGAAGAAGGAGGCGGCGCGGAGACTCACCCACCTTGACCAGCTGCTCCTGTACCGCCAGGTCCTGGCCCCAGGCGGAAGCGTCGTCTTCAAGACCGACAGCCAACCCCTCTTCGCGTTCTCGCTCACGCAGTTCGAGCTCGCGGGATTCGAGCTGACGTGGAAGAGCGAGGACACCCGTGCCGACAGGCCCGACGACCCCGTGAGCTGGTACGAGGAGCGCCTGGGTAGGCAAGGTGCCACCGTGTTCGGCCTGGAGGCGACGCCAGGCCCGCTGACGGGCCAGGTGGAGCAGACCGCCGAGCTGAGCCTGGCGGAGTACCTGCCCGAGGACCTGGCCCAGCTCTCCTACGTGCCCCACGGGATGCAGGGCACGGTCACCAACCTGCGGAACCTGCGCGCCAAGCAGGGCGCGCGCCACTAGGCGCCACCCCCTAGGGCGGGAGTGGCGCGCCGCCTCGGCCCGGACCGGGTCGCTGCGGGCACTCGGTCGCTCGTTTGCCTGCGGGCACGTGGTCGCGCGTTTGCCTGCGGTTCAATAATTTGTGTGCGGTTTTTTCTCTCCCTATTGGCGTATTACAAAGTTAGAAATCACATAGCAGCAGGTAAAAGCATCGGACGAGAATCGTGTTGTGTGTGGAATCCGCATACAACTCTGGGATGAGAGGCGGGGACGGCACCGGAGCGAATGCGGCCCCACGGGCGAGGCGCGTGTCGGCGTCGCCATGTCGGCACGTCGGCGCCGCCTTGTGTAGACCTGCCGTCCGCAGACGGGCCGACATGTCTCATGCACGCTTCTGGGTAAACTGGAGAGCATGCCTCACGCAGATGAATCGTTGTCCCAGGTAGGAGGTTCCCCATGAAGGACTCGCATAGGAACGCGCTCATGGCCGCCGGCATCGCAGCGGGAACGGCGGCTGCGGCAGCCGGCTTCTCCGCCTTCTCCAAAATCAGGTACGGCCGCAGCGCCCAGGCGTCCGTGCTCGCCGGCGCCCTCAGGGCCTTCGCCGGAAGGGGCGTCCTCCTGGGCAAGGACCTCGGCCGCTTCGAGGACTTCGTCGAGGCCTGTCGCCAGGAGAACGAGGTCGAGTACCACATCCCCAGCTGGCTGCGCCTCAGGTCCCTGGTCTTCGAGGAGACCTGCGACGGTATGAAGACCTTCCACCTGGGCACCACGGGCAAGAACGCCCGTGCCGTGCTCTACCTGCACGGTGGCGCGTACGTGAAGCAGATCAGCTGGGTCCACTGGCTCTTCCTGGACGACCTCTGCCAGCGCACCGGAGCGGAGGTCTTCGTCCCCATCTATCCCCTGGCGCCCGCCCACGACCACGACGAGGCCTACTCGCTGCTCACCGACCTCTACGAGGGCATGCTGCGCCGCTACGAGGCCAAGGACGTCACCCTGATGGGGGACTCCGCGGGCGGCGGCCTGGCGGCGGGCCTGGCCGAGAGCTTCTCCCACTACGACCTGGAGCAGCCAGGGCAGCTGGTGCTGCTCTCTCCCCAGCTTGACATCACCATGCGCAACCCCCAGATCCACGACTACTTCGACGTGGACCCGGCGTTGGCACCCTGGGGCCTGGCGCAGCTCGGCGACCTCTGGGCCGATGGCGACGACGTGACCGATTACCGCCTCAGCCCCATCAACGGGGACGTTCGGCCGCTGCGCAACGTGACCACCTTCGTCGCCACGCGCGAGATCTTCTATCCCGACTGCGTGGCCTTCGACGCCAAGCTGGGCGAGAACGGCGTGAGCCACGAGCTGGTGGTGGGCACGGGGCAGGCCCACATTTGGCCCCTGTATCCCACACCCGAGGGTCGTAAGGCACGTCGCCTCATCGAGCAGCTGGTGACCAAGGAGGTCCCGCGAGGCTAGGCGACGCGGCGTCCTGACGCTTCGCGTTGGCGCCTGGCCAGCGAGCGCTAGATCCTCCTGACCTCGACCTCTCCCAAGAGCGACTCCACGAGCTCCCGCGGGGCGGCCTGGGTCCCTGACTGCATGACGTTGGCGGCACCGGTGGCCATGGCCAGCCGAAGCGCGTCCTCCAGGCCAAGCCCGCGCTCCTCGGCGAGGGCGAGCGCCGCGACCACGGAGTCTCCCGCGCCGACGGTCGACCCCACGGGCACCTTGGGCGAGCTCGCGCGCCACGCCCCGTCGCCGCCGAGGTAGATGGCACCGTCACCACCCAAGGACACCATGACCCGCGCCACGCCGCGGCCTTGCAGCTCGCGAGCGGCGTCCAGGACGGCATCCTCGTCAGGCAGCGCGCGGCCCACGAGCTCGGCAAGCTCCGCGTCGTTGGGCTTCACGAAGTCGGGGCCGGCCTCGATGCCGCGGGCCAGGCGCTCCCCGTCCGCATCCAGGAAGACCGTGGCGCCGGCCGACTTGCAGGCGCGCACCCACCCCGCGTAGCAGCCCGTCGCGACCCCGCGCGGGAGGGACCCCGCAAGCACCACGACGTCACCTGGCCGCACGCCGTCCACGAAGTGCTCGAGCATGTGGGAGAGGAGCCCCTCCTCCGGCAGGGGGCCGGGCTCGTTGACGTCGGTGTGCGTGCCCGCCGTGGGATCTATGAGCTTGAGGTTGCTGCGGGTCTCTCCCCCCTTGGACCAGAAGGCGTCGACCTCGATGCCCTGGTCGCGAAGCAAGCCCTCGAGCGCGCGGCCCGCCGACCCGGCGAGCAGGACGCAGGCCACGCTCGTTCCGCCCAGGGCCCGCACGACCTTGGACACGTTGACGCCCTTGCCGCCGGGGTCGACGCGCAGCCCGCTGATGCGGTTGACGGCGTCCAGTGTGAGCCCGGGCGCCGTGGCGGTCTTGTCCAGGGCGGGGTTGAGCGTGACGGTACGAATCATGGGGCCTCCTTCTACGTGGGGTCGGGGAGCGCCTGGGTGGCGTGGCGCGGGCGTCAGCGGCAGACGGGCGGGGCGGGACCGCTGCGTCGCGAGCGGCAGGCGTACGCGGACGCGCCTCGTCGATTGCCCTACTCCACCCGACCCGCGATGACGTCGAGGAACTGCTCCCCGTAGCGCCTGAGCTTGGTCTGTCCCACACCCGAGACCTGCAGGAGCTCGTCCTCCCCCTGGGGCCGCAGGCGAACCATGCCCCTGAGGGTAGCATCCGAGAAGACCACGTAGGGCGGCACGCCGGCATCGTCGGCGAGTTGCTTGCGCAGGGCGCGGAGACGCTGGAAGAGGCGCTCGTCCTCGTCGGTCACCTCGCGCTCGCTAGGAAGCTCGCGCGTGCGCGCGCCTCGGCCGAAGGAGCCTGGCGCGCGTCGGGTGCGCAGGTAGCGCTCGGGCGTGCGGCCGCAGCAGACGGAGCAGGAGCCGCAGCCCTCCCGCCCCTGGAAGGCGGCAGAGGCGCCGACGCCGCTCTCGCCTGGGCGTGCCGCATCGACGCGCGTCCCCGAGCCCTGGCCGAAGTAGCCCAGGATGCGGGCGCGCAGACAGGAGTCGCTCATCGCGTAGCCGATCATCTGGCCCAGGAGGCGCTCGCGGCTCTGGGTGAGCGCAGCGCGCTCGGCCTCGTCCAGCTCGGGCGGGAAGTCTCCGGAGTCGATGAGGTAGTGGCAGGTGCGGATGTCACCCCGGCTCCAGAGCAGGTAGCACTCGGCGGGCTCCCCGTCGCGGCCGGCGCGACCCGCCTCCTGGTAGTACTCCTCGAGCGAGAGCGGCAGCCCGCAGTTGATCACGTAGCGGACGTCGGACTTGTCGATGCCCATGCCGAAGGCGTTGGTGGCCACCATGACGCGGGCGTCGTCGCGCACGAAGCGCGCCTGGGCCTCGCGGCGCAGGTCGTTGTCGTAGCCGGCGTGGTAGGCGACGGCGGGGACCCCGGCCTCGCGCAGGGCCTGGGCCAGCGAGTCGACGCGCTTGCGGCTGGTGGCATAAACGATCCCGCTCTGCTCGGCGTGGTCGCGAATGTAGCCCAGCACCCAGCGCTCGCGCTCCTTGGGCGTGAGCTCGAAGCTGTGCAGGAAGAGGTTGGGCCGGTCGAAGCCGTTGACCTGCACGAGCGGGTCGCGAAGTCCCAGGAGGCCCACGACGTCGGAGCGCACGCGGCTGGTCGCCGTCGCGGTGAGCGCGGCCACGACGGGGCGCTGCGGCAGGCGTCCCACGAAGTCGGCGATGCCCCGGTAGGCGGGGCGGAAGTCCTGTCCCCACTGGCTCACGCAGTGGGCCTCGTCCACGGCGAGGAGCGGGACCCGGGCACGGGTCGCGAAGTCGAGGAAGCGCGGGTCCTGCAGACGCTCGGGGGCGACGTACATGAGGTCGTACCAGCCGGCCAGGGCGCGCGCCATGACGACCTCCTGCTGGCGCGGGTTGAGGCTGGAGTTGAGGTAGGAGCCGCGAATGCCGGCGGCCTTGAGCGAGCGGACCTGGTCGCCCATGAGCGAGATGAGCGGCGACACCACGAGCGTGAGGCCGCCCAGCAGCATGGAGGGAACCTGGTAGCAGACGGACTTGCCGGCGCCGGTGGGCATGACGGCGAGTGCGTCCCGACCCTGGAGGATGGCCTCGACGACCTCGCCCTGGCCAGGCCGGAAGCCCTCGTAGCCAAAGTAGTGGCGCAGGGCCTCGCGGGCGCCGTCCATGGTGGGCGGGAAGGATGGGCCCGGCGCGGGTGGGATGGGGGCATGGCGGGAGGGGATGGACGACCTGCGGGAGGGGGTGGCGTCTGTCATGTTGCGTTGCTCCTCTCCCCCGGTCATGCCGGACACGAGTGGCCCGTAAGTGGGTCTAACCGCGCCGTCTGTCGCGCTGGCCGCGCGGAACGAGCGCAAGTCAGCAGAATTTCAAATTCTGCTGACCGGATTTTATCTACCTGCAGTTTTGCCAATGAAGTCAGCATTATCTCAAATTTTGCCGACTTGGCGCCTTGATCACAGCACGACGTGCGGCCATGCCCTCCCCAATGGCAGGGCAATTGGGGACGCTTGCCGTTGACGCGCCACCTTCCGCGCGCGGCCTGCTACAGTCCCACTTACGTACGCGCACGGGCGCGCACACCACCCAGGGAGGTACCCATGAGCGAGCACGAGCACGACGAGGAAGAGGTCGACTTCATCGAGATCGACTTCGACGACGGCAGCACGGTGCGCTGCGAGGTCCAGGGCATCTTCGAGCTGGACGGCGACGAGTACATCGCCCTCCTTCCCGATGACGACAGCGACGAGGTCTACCTCTACGGCTACAAGGAGTATCCCGAGGAGGGGACCTACGAGCTGGTGGACATCGAGTCCGACGAGCTGTTCCAACGCGTCTCGGACCGCTACGACGAGGCGGCAGCCGAGGAGGAGCTCGAACTCGCCGAGGCCGAGGGCGACGCCGAGGAGGAAGACGCGGAGTAGCGTCCCCTTGAGGCACGGCGGCATGCAGGCTCTGGCCCGGCAGCGGCTCGTTCCGCTGTCGGGCCTCCTCATGCCGCGCGCGGTGGCACGCCCCTCTCACACAAAACTGTATTCGTGCGAGAGGAAATCGCGTCGTCCCAGTTGCCGCCTTGCTTCGCTCGCACGCCAGGCCGATCGTGCGAACGCCGCATGGCACCCGCGAGCGCGTGGACGCCGGGAGCGGAACCCTCGGGTAGTAAGCTAGGACGGAACACGAACGCCCCGCCGGCGCCCACATAGGAGTCCAAACATGCCAAAAATGACCGCAGGCAACCGCCTGTACTTCTACCAGCTGCTCTCCACCAGAATCGGCACCCTCAGGCAGGTCCCGCTCGCACAAGTCGAGGAGCTCTTCGAAGCGGAGGACCTGCGGCCCGAGGACGTGGGCGCTCCCGACATCCAAGGCGTGATGGAGCTCCTCCACGACTTCGTCCGCCTCACCGTATTCAAAAAGGGTCGCGTCTACGTGACGGTCCAGCCCCAGGAGGATTGGGACGCCGTCCTGGCACGGGCGGCAGGGCAGGTCGCGGGCGAGAAGGCCGCGCCGGTGGCGGGCGCGAGGTCTTGGAAGCACAAGAAGAGCAACAAGGACCCCAAGCCAGCGAAGCCGCGGCACCAGCGCGCCAAGAAGAAGTCCACGGCAGGGCCGGAGCCGGAGGTCGCGGCGGAGCCGGCAACCGTGGCGCTACCGACAACCGCGACGGAGCCGGAGGTCGCGGCAGCTGAAGGGCCCACGAACGAAAGCATGCCCGCAGCCATGGCAAAACCCGAAGTCACGGTGGCCACAGAGCCCGAAGACGTGACCACGGCAGCACCAGAGGCGGCGACAGAGCCCATGGATGCGGCGGAAGTCGCAGACAAGGACGAGACGCGCCTCTCCGTCGCGGACCCAGGGGCAGGCGAGAGGCCCGTCGCCCCCTCGCCCGAGCCCACCATCAGGCTCACCATCACCTATGACCCCTACGACGGCCTGGAGGAGGAACTTGCCCGGACCGCCGACGCTGCGGAAGGACAGGTCGAAACGGAGCGGGAAGGCACCACGATGGCGGCCGAGTCGCAGCCCGACCCCACTGCCGTAGCAAAGGCCGAGCCAGTTGCGTCGCGAAGAGGACACCCGGCCGAGCCCTCAGCTGTGCCCGCACGGCCTGCCGCCGGCGCTTCCGCAGTCACACAGCCTGCAACACCCGCGCCTGCGCCCAGCCACTCCGTCGCCGCCAAGCCCATCGTCGTACCCCGACCGACGCCCGCGGCGGTCACAAGCCCTGCCCCCGTCCAGCCCGTACCCGCACACCCCGCGCCGACACCAAGCGAGCCCGCAGGTCCCGTCCGCGTCAACCCGCTGCCTCCCGTCCAGCTGCAGGCAGACCTCCCACGGGACTTCCAGGCCGAGGTGAGCTGCAAGCTCGAGGCCCTCGAGCGGCTCTATGCCTTGCTTCCCACCGACGTGGACGTGCTCGCGACGCTCGACGAGGACTGGCGCGTGGCCCGCTCCACCGGAAGCGTCCACGGCAGCCGCAGCCAGCTGTGCTTCCCCCTGCGCTACCTGCGCGCCGACGGCTCGGCACCACTTGAGATGACCCTGCGTCGCAACACCCGCACGCCCTCGGGCAAGCGTTGGAGCATGACGGGGGTAGACGACGGCAGCTCCCAGGAAGGACTTCCCGACGTCGGCCTCGAGGGCCTCTCCCCCGCTGAAGAGGGTGCCTGGCAGCTGCTTGACTTCGCAGCCGCCACCAGCGCGAACGTGAGTCCCGAGCGCGAACTCGCCCAGTTTGCCGTCATCGGACCTTGGAAGCCCCTGCTCGCCCAGCTTGCGGCAGCGGCTGAAGACGAGCCCTGGAGCCTCGCCGGCAAGGAGGACCTCGGCGTCCTGCGCGAGTACCTCTGCCTGACCTTCTGGCGCGCCAGGCATGCCGGCCTCGTCGTCGTGGCAGACGACGGGAGCCTCGCCGGCTTCAACACGGGCCTCCTCACCGCATGCGGGCAGTACCTCTGCATGAGCTTCGTGCCACACGAGGGAGACATCCCCTGGCAGTTCGCCGGCTGGGTCGTCGATGGAGACGAGCGTCTCTCCGCACTCGAGCCGGCGGACGCGACGGGTGAGAAGCACGCGCTGCCCCTGCCGGAGCCACTCAGCCTGCCCCAGACGCTCCCCACGCTCGCAACCCTGGACCTTACCCCCGGGCTCGGTGCGAGGCTGGCGGAATCGGACGACGACCTGCTTGAGCGCTCGCTCAGACGGATGAGGCAGAGCCCGTGCCAGCTTGCAGCGGCATACGACCCTCGCCGTGACGGAATCGCGCTGTTGCTGCCACTCTGGCCCGCGAGCGGGTCTACGCCCGAATCGGCGCTCGCCCTGGCACCTGAGGGTGACGGCCGCTGGCGTGGCTGCGCGATCCTCTCGCTTGCGAACGCATACACCTGCGCTCGCAGCCTGAGCCGTGACATGCCCTCCTGGCTGGCAGGCGCACTGGGATAGAAGAATTCGGCCATCGACGAGGCCTGTTCGCCGATGGCCGAATTGACCTTGTGCCTTGGTGGCTGTACACAGCAAATAAAGGGGAGACACGTGGCATCTTCAACCCATATAACTCCCCTTACTCCGTTCTACTCCGTTATTTTGGGAGGGAATAGAACTGAGATGGGTCGTTTTTGCTATTGCCATGCCACTCAAGGATTCCTTTTGCGGCAAGTCCCCTCAGAGTTTTTGAGCTAAGAGTAAGGCCCTTGCCAATAAGTGATGACAGCTCGCGAGTAGTGATTTTTCCCTTCCCGTATATCCATTGCACAGCAGCCAACTCATACTCGCCCAGCGAACCATACGCGTCCCCGACCCTATCTTGCATGGATTCGCTCCGCCTAAGCACGTGTGATGTAATGCTGTTTTCGAGCACCATCCTCACTGCGGCAGAGTTTGGCTCAGAGAACTTAGGATCGTTCAAAAATAACGCCTGCATTTCACTATAGATACGTTTGACGCCTTCATTGAGCTCCCTAACCCAGCCAAATTCCACCAGGGTTCGCGCAATCCTGGGATTGCGCGAATAACGAGTGGAACGCATGTTATCGAGCGTCACGATGTTGGGAAGTCGTCCAGGGCTCTGGATTTCAAGCCTGTCGTCATACATGGAGACACGAACGTAGTCTCCCGAAAACGCATAATCCCTATGCGTTACCGCGTTCACCAGACCTTCGAACCAAGCAAACTCTGGATACTCCGGTATCACCCTAAAGCGTCCGTCGGAACCCAGGTACTAAAACTCTCGAAGCATGCTCCCGATAAGAGCCGAGGCGCCATCAACGGTCTTGGGTATCGGTCCGTCGAATGTGACATCCTTCACCACGTTTAATCTCTGCCCCGTGGCCATTTCCGTGCCTTCATATCTAAGGACGCGGACGCGAGCCTGAGGCATAAATCGTGAAGGATTTTCTGAAAATAAGAGGATGCCCGCATTCGTCAGGTAGCCGCCTATCAGAAAGCCTCGACTCTTTAGGACCTGTTCACCCGATGCATCGGTTCCCAGGGCCTGTCTATAACGATTGACCACCTCTTGGTCAACATCTTGAATCGTAGCCTGCCGCGACACCCCATCCTCAAAGAGACGCTGGTTCTTGTCATACTCAAGCGCACGAATCTCACGATCGCCCAGCCGGAGACTCTTGTCCCCCTGCCGCAGGAAGACTGCATCATCGCCCTTGCGCCTTATTACAGAATCCGTCGATGGGGAAATGTCCAGGACGAGCACAACGTCATCTTCACCCTGGATATTCTTGATATCAATCCGCTCACAGCTAACAACCGGTGCCGGAATGCACTCAAAGATGACCAGCTTGCTCGAACTCTTCCATCGAGCCCGCGCCGACGCACTTGAAGCCAGTTACAGCACCATCGTCCTCAATTCCCACAACAAGCTTGCCTCCTGCCGCGTTGGCGAAGGCGATGACGGTCTTTGCAAGGTCTCGGACTTTGATGCGAGCGCTCTTGCGATCAAAGTAATGATTCTCGTTCGAGCTGCATAGAACGTCAATGTTGTTTGATGAAACTGGAGTCTGCATGCAAATCCATTCGGTGTCGTAGCGCTCAGTACACGCATGGTGAGTTTACATGCCCCTGAGCCACATTGGCGCCAATTGTCGCCTACAGCCCCAGTTCGGCCAGGACCCCGTCCGTCGCCGCGAGGAAGGCGTCCATCTCGTCCCGCGTACCGATGGTCACGCGCAGCCAGTCGCGCGTGCGCGGTGCGTCGAAGTGGCGGGCCAGGACCCCGCGCTCGCGCAGGCCGGCGTTCCATGCCTTGGCGTCCAAGCCGTCCCTGCGCGCAAAGACGAAGTTGGTGTGCGAGTCGGTGAGCTCGAAGTCGCGCGCACGAAGCCCGTCCGTCACGCGCTCGCGCTCCGCGATGACGCGGTCGCAGCACTCCTGCAGGTAGTCGGTGTCCCCCATCGCCGCCACGCCAATCGCCATCGTCGGCGCGCTCAGGTTGAAGGGGTCGAAGCTGAACTTGACGTCGTTGAGGTCGCTCACGACCTCGGCGCTCGCCAGCGCGTAGCCCACGTGCGCGCCCGCGAGGTTGCGGGACTTGGACATCGTCTGCACCACGACGAGGTTGGGGCACTCCCCCAAAAGGCAGGCGCAGCTCCGGTTGCCGTAGTCGACGTAGGCCTCGTCCACCACGACAAGCCGGCCGGGCTGAGCCTGCGCGATGCGTCGGACGTCGTCCACGCCCACGCAGAGGCCGGTGGGGGCGTTGGGGTTGGCGATGACCACGTTCTCCTCTGCCTCGGCGAAGGCGTCCACGTCCAGCGTGAAGTCATCACGCAGGGGAATCTCTCGATACCCCACCCCGAAGGTCGAACAGTAGTCGCGGTAGAAGCCGTAGGTGACGTCCGGGAAGCACACGCGCGCGTCCCCTCCGAAGAAGGCCAGGAAGACGAAGCCCAGTACCTCGTCGCTGCCGTTGCCGGCGAACACGCGGTCGGGCGTGAGGCCGAAGTGCCTGGCCACCGCCTCGCGCAGCGGCATGCAGTGGGAATCCGCGTAGCGACCCAGGCCGTTCACCAGAGCATCGCTCAGGGCCGCGCGCACGGCTGGCGAGGGAGGGAGGCTCGTCTCGTTTGCGTTGAGCTTCACGTAGGCGCGGTCGTGTGGCTGCTCCCCCGGGACATAGGGATGCATCCCCGCGTAGCGCGCGTTGAGAAACGAGCTCATGACAGGCCTTCCTCCCAAAGACGGGAATCGATGCTAGAGCAGGACCATCGCGGCGGTCAGCACCACGGCGAGCGCGTCCTGGAGCGAACGGGCCTCGGTAATGTAGCCAGGCATCTCTCGCCTACTCCAGCGTGCGCAGGTAGGCGCTGATCGCGGCGAGGCCCTCACGCAGGTCGTCCACGTTGTCGCTGTAGGCGTAGCCGATGCGCATGCTCCTGGGCTCCTCGAAGCAGTCGCCCGGAGTCACGAGGGCACCCGTCTCCTTGATCATGCCGATGCAGAAGTCGTATGAGTCGACGTCGTAGTCGTAGTAGACCAGCGCCGTGGTGCCCGCCTCGGGCCTCACGACGGAGAGGTGCGGCTCAGACTCCACCCACTCCATCAGCGCGGAGAGGTTCTGGCGCACGATCTTGCGGCTGCGCTCCAGGATCTTGTCCGCGTGCTCGAGCGCGTAGGCGGCCACGGCCTCGTCGAACATGCCGCAACTGATCAGGTTGTAGTCGCGATGGCTCAGGAGGGCGCGCCTGAGCTCGGGGCTCTTGGTGACACACCAGCCCAGGCGCAGGCCCGCCAGCGACCAGACCTTGGACATGGAGCTCGTCACGACGCCCTTGTCGTAGAGGTCGACGACTGACTCCTGGTAGGAGCCGTCCTGCGTGAGCAGGCGGTAGACCTCGTCGCAGACCAACCACGCATCGTGCGTGCGGGCCACGGCCACAATCTCTTCGAGCTTCTCCTTCGAGAGCAGGGCACCCGTGGGGTTGTCGGGGTTGTTGATGCAGATGACCTTGACGTCGTCACCACAGAGCTCGTCGAGGCGCTCGACGTTGACGTGGTAACCCTCGTCCTTCTCGAGGTGCAGGATGTCCACCTTGGCGCCGCACATCTCGGGGATGGAATAGAGCTGCTGGTAGGTGGGCATGATCGAGACCACGTGGTCGCCCGGCCCCACCAGGGTGGAGAGCACGAGCGCGTTGGCGCCGGCGGCACCGTGCGTGGGGACGACGTGCTCGGACGCGACGGTCTTGTACAACCCGCAGATGCCTTCGAGGAACCTGGGCTGGCCCTCGATGTCGCCGTAGGTCAGGCGGCGGGAGGCGAACTCGTCCATGAACTTCCTGCGGTCACCCCCGCAAATCTCGAAGAGCTGGTCCAGGGTGACCGAGTAGGTGCAAGTCTCGGCCACGTTGTACCTGCACTTGGTCTCCCACTCGTTCATCCACTGCTCGACGGCGAAGTCCTTGATCTCCATGTCGGTTCCTTCCTTCTGCTCGTGCCCCGCCCTGCTTGGACCGTGGCACCACTGCCCCTGCGTTCGTGCGAAGGCGAGAGGAGCGTCCCCTCTCGCCCGTCGAGCTTGCGTACCGCCGCGCCGCCCCTAGAGCTCGACGGTCGTGCCCAGGCCGAGCTCCACCGCGCGGTCGTAGGCCATCTTCGACGCGGCAAGGTCCTGTGCGGCGATGCCCGAGGTGTCGAAGAGGGTGACCTCGTCGTCGGAGGTGCGGCCCTGGGCCCTGCCGACGATGACCTCCCCCAGCTCTGCGACGATGTCTGCCGACGCGATCACGCCCTCCTTGCAGGGGACCTCGAGCTCGCCGGAGGCGACAGACTGCGCGCGGTCGTCGCAGAAGAGGCGGGCGCGAGCCGCGAGCGCGCTCTGGACCTCCTGCTTGCCCTCCATGTCGGCCCCCACGCACGAGAGGTGCGTGCCCGGGCGCACCCAGTCCGCCTGGACGAAGGGCGTCGTCGCCGGCGTGATGGTGACGATGGCGTCTGCCACGCGCACGGCCGCCTCGCCGTCGGCCACGGCCTCGATGGTGGCGTCGCTCGTCAGGCCTGCCGCGGCGAGGAGCGCCTTGGCCTCACGCACCACCTGCGCCACGCGGGCGACGGGAGCCTCTGTGCTGGTGGGGTCCCACATCTGGACGCAGCCGATCTGGGGGCAGGCGGCGAGCGCCGCGGCGACCTGGAAGCTGCTCTGGTGGCCACAGCCGCAGACCAGGAGCCGACGCGCGTCCTTGCGGGCGAGGTGCTTGACGCCCAGGGCACCAGCGGCACCCGTGCGCAGGCCGGTCACCGCGCTGGCGTTGACCAGCGCCAGGGGACGCCCGTCGCGGTCGTCGCAGAGGAGGGTCGTCCCATAGATCTCTGGCTGCCCCTGGGAGGAATTGCCGCTGAACCACGCGGTGAGCTTGAGACCGAAGAGCCCCGCGCCCTTGAGCTCCCCCGAGCGGATGTCCATGTCCGACTCGCCGGGAACGAATTGCTCGTAGACCATGGGCCAGGCGCTTGCCTCGCCCGTGGCCTTCTGCCCGTACGCGTCCTCGACCGCATCGAGCGCGTCCTTGATGGTCAGGACCTTCCTGACGTCCTCCGCCGAGAGCACCAACAGCCGTGACATCCGCAACCTCCCCTTCCGGGATTCTCACTCGTATGCCCCAGAGCTTAGCGAGGCGTCAGAGGCAGCTCCAAGGGCACTTGTTGTGAAAACCTACAACCACTTGAGGAAGGCATTCTCACCACTTATCTCTTTTGGACCTTTCCATCTTGTCTTTCTGTACGTTTTTCCATCTATAGTTGAGAAAAACTGTTGCTTTTAACAAGATTGGTGGCCATGCTCTACACGGTTTCCGACTTCCAGCACCTCTATGCGGACTCGCTGCGGCTCGTGGCGGGACAAGGCGGGCTCGCACGCACCATCGACGAGGTGGGGATCCTCGACTACGAGCTCATGCCCGGGCTGCGCGACAAGTACCAGCGCAAGAACCTCACGCTTCGCCAGCTCGTGCTCTCGACCTTCCTCTATGCCAAGGACGACCCCTACCTCATCGGCGAGGCAGTGCGCACGCTGGTCGCCGAGGGCGCGAGCGCGCTGGTCATAAAGAACGCGCTGCACCTGCCCCTGCCGGAGTCAGCCCTGCGCTACGCCAACGCGCGCAACCTCCCCCTCTTCGTCGTCCAGTCGGACGGCTTCTTCTTCGACCAAGTGATCGTGGAAGTGACCGGTCGCATACGCGACCTCGGGTCGGCGTCGTTCGCCGCAAACCAGATCGACCTCGCCCTGCGGGAGGACGCGAGCCCGCGTGAGGTGAGGGAGTGCGCGCTGGCGATCAACCCCTCCTTCGAGGAACGCGTCGCCTGCCTGTACCTGCGCCTCGACGAGGAGCCTGACCCCCAGGAACTGAGCCGGATCGAGGCCGCCTTCCTTCGCAGCTCGCTCGCAGGGGTGGGCAGCGCCCTGGTCTGCTACCACAGGGGAATCCTCGCAATCGTGACGACGGACCCGGAGGAGAGGATCGACCTCGCCGGTTGCATGGAAGTGCTTCGCTCCGAGGTCCTGGCCGGTGCGGGAGCGTCCGCTGGCGGGCGGCCGCAGCCACTGGGGGTGACGGCAGGCGGGTCGCTGCCGTCAGAAGCGACGCCCGGCAACGGGCGGCCGCAGCCGCTGGGGACGAGCTCCGTCCACCTGGGACTCGAGGACTTTGCCCAGGCGCTCCACGAGGCACTGTGGGCGAGCGCCTTCGCAGGACAGGACGACATGCACGCGGGCAGGAGCCTCCGCTTCGACGCGCTTGGAGTTGAGAAGGCCCTGCTTCCCTTTGTGGGAAGCAGCCAGATGACGGGTTACTCTCACTCGCTGATGGAGCCCCTGAAGGAGTTTGACGCCGCCCACGAGGGGCAGCTCATGGCCACGCTCGCCTGCTTCCTGAGGGAGGGGCAGAGCGTGGGCCGTTGCGCTCAGGAGCTGGGACAGCACCAGAACACGATACGCTATCGACTCGACCGGATTGCCCAGGTGACGGGGCTCTCGCCCCGGAAGTCGGAGCAGATGGAGCAGCTCGCGCTCGCCTGGCGCGTCATGCGCTGCCGAGAGGTGCTGGGCCTGGACTGAGGATGCGGCGCCTCTCGCCCGCCGAACCGTTGCCAGCCACCCACTTCGCGGTCCTTGCGCGGGAAGCTTGGTGTGGGTTGGAGATGTACCGCGGGAAGCGCGATGTGGGTTGGAGATGCGTCGCCGCAAGCGAGATGTGGGTCGTTTCTCACCTGCAAGACCACCGTGAACCACCCACTTCGGCACTCCCGCGCGAAAAGGTCGAAGTGGGTGGACAAGCTGCCATGGCAGGCGAGAAATGAGTGAATTCTCACCCGCACGCACCTCGTGAACCACCCACTTTGCGGTCCTCGCGCGGGAGGGGCGAAGTGGGTGAGAGGAACCGCCGCCGCAATCCCGAAGTGGACGATTGAACCGGCACCGCGGGCGAGTAGCGAGCGGATTCTCGCTCGACTCCACCGCAGCCGACCCCTCATCCCATTGCTACCATCGCGCAACGTCACCGCCGCACGCGGCGCCCCTCTCCCCCGCTGCGGCTACACTGGGAAGCAGCCCGCACGCGAGGGCGCTCGCAACCCCTGCCCCGCCCCTCGCCCGGAACCATCACAGCCCACGCGCGAAGCCCCCGGAGGCAGACATGTCCAAGATCCGCATGACCACCCCCCTCGTAGAGATGGACGGCGACGAGATGACCCGCATCATCTGGCAGATGATCAAGGACGACCTGATCCTGCCCTTCGTGGACCTCAAGACCGAGTACTTTGACCTCGGCCTCAGGAACCGCGACCTCACGGACGACCAGGTGACCATCGACTCCGCCGAGGCCACCAAGCGCCTGGGCGTGGCCGTGAAGTGCGCCACCATCACCCCCAACGCCCAGCGCGTCGAGGAATACGGCCTCAAGAGGATGTGGAAGAGCCCCAACGGCACCATCCGCGCCATGCTGGACGGCACCGTGTTCCGCGCGCCCATCGTGGTGCGCGGCATCGAGCCAGTCGTCCGCAGCTGGAAGCGCCCCATCACCATCGCCCGCCATGCCTACGGTGACGTCTACAAGAACGCCGAGGTCCGCGTGCCCGGGGCCGGCCGCGCCGAGCTCGTCTTCACCGCCGCCGACGGCAGCCAGACCCGCGAGCTCATCCACGAGTTCGAGGGGCCCGGCGTGATCCAGGGCATGCACAACCTGGACTCCTCCATCACGAGCTTCGCCCGCAGTTGCTTCGAGTACGCGCTGAGCACCAAACAGGACCTGTGGTTCGCCACCAAGGACACCATCAGCAAGACCTACGACCACCGCTTCAAGGACGTCTTCGCCGAGCTCTATGAGGACGAGTACCGCACGCGCTTCGAGGCGGCGGGCATCGAGTACTTCTACACCCTGATCGACGACGCCGTCGCACGAGTCATGAAGGCCGAGGGCGGCTTCATCTGGGCCTGCAAGAACTACGACGGGGACGTGATGAGCGACATGCTCTCCAGTGCCTTCGGAAGCCTTGCCATGATGACGTCCGTGCTGGTCAGCCCCCACGGCTACTACGAGTACGAGGCCGCCCACGGCACCGTGCAGCGCCACTACTACAAGCATCTGGCAGGCGAGAGGACCTCGACCAACTCGGTCGCGACGATCTTCGCCTGGAGCGGGGCGCTGCGCAAGCGCGGCGAGCTGGACGGGCTGGACGGGCTCTGTGGCTTTGCCGACCGCCTGGAGGCGGCCACCATCGAGACCATCGAGGCAGGCCAGATGACGGGCGACCTCGCACGCATCACGAGCCTGCCCGAGCCCGTCACGATGGACACCGAGGAGTTCATCCTCGCCGTGGCCGAGAGGCTGCGGGGGTAGGGAGTCCGCCAGCCGGCCCATTGCGCAACCACAAGCAAACTGGTGGCAGACGCCTGCCGCGGTGACGACCTAAGCTGAGACCAAGCGTTTTTCCCGAATCCACAATGCCACGCGCTGGGCCTCGCCACCAGACAACCTTCCTGCCCTCTTGCGCTGATAGAGCGGGAGCCCCACGCGCTCCAGCAGGAGCCCCGCCTCCTCCACGGCATGGCTGGCATGAGACAGTCCGAGCAGCACGTTGTCCAGCACGCTGCGGTCGGTCAGAAGACGCGGAACCTGGGTGACGTAGCCAATGGTGCCCTGGCGTATCCGCACCAGCTCCCTGACGCTCTTCGGCAGCAAGATGCCATCAAGGCGGTACTCGCCATCGTAATCGGCGTCTAGGCCAGCCAACATGCGCAACAGCGTGGTCTTCCCCGCACCGCTGCGCCCGCGGATAACCACGCTCGAGCCAAGGTGCCACAGGGCCGCATCTCGCCTCTCCCTTTGCGACGAGAGCTGCCACGAGACCACCGTCGCAAGCCCCAGGAGCACTGCCGCGAGGAGTGCCAGCGTGCAGACGACCAGGGACACGTTTGACAGCACGAGGTTTCTAATGAGCCTGAACTGGATGAGGTACTCCGGTGTGCCAAGCAACGCATAGCTCGTGAGGCCCGTCCTCTGGCCGATGAGCGCAAGCTCGTTGGCTACGGAATCGGGCGAAGAGCCCTCGTCCAGGGCGATGTCACCCGATACCATGGCAAAAGCGAGTGCTCTGTTGAAGTCCTCGGGGTCGCCCACTCCCCTTTTTACCGAGTCGAGTCTGAGGGGATAGGGGATGACCACCATCTCGTCCAACGAGTAATTGAAGTCTCCCTTGTAGAAGACGGCCGAGCGCTCCTCGAGGAAGCCGACGACCTCAAAGGTGAGAGGCCTCGTATAGAACCGGGCATCGATCCTATCGCCCACCTTATACAGACGAGAGTACCCAGAGCCCAGCACCACCGGCTGGCACGTATCGGCCTCGTAGGTCACGGTGGCCCAATCGACCTTGCCAGAACCGTCCGCAAGGCGAAGGCCATAGAAGTCCCACGCGTTCTTGTCCAGTTGGACTGCAGGGACGTCGTAGGCCAGCCCGCCAAGGATCTTGTCCTCGTACGGACAGGGATCCCAGCTCCACCCAAACGCAACCACGGCAAAATCGCGAATCGGCTCCGAATGCCTGACGGCGATGGGCTGCCCGAATATGGACAGATACGTGCCGCCCGACAGGTCATGGGACAGGGCGTTGTAGAAGTCTTGCACGTGTCCGATCCCGTCGAGGTCACCCTTGTAGCCCTGGAACTCGACCATCCCGAGCGTGTCCGTTATCGACACGAACTCATGCTCGGCACCATCCCGCAAGCTCGTCTTGAACAACCCGACGGCAGAGGCGGAGAACGACGCGAGGCAATAGGTGACCGCCAAGAGGGTGCCAAGAAGGACGCTCCTCGCCATGCGCAGGAACAATCCCAGACGCAGGTCATAGAGCAGCTCGCACACGAAGGCTCTCACCATGGCAGAGCCGCTTTAGACGAGACGCAGAAGGAGGCTGCAAAGACCATGCAGACGGCGAGGGCGGGAGCCAGTGCGGCTACGTCCCTCCCCGAGACGCGCATCACAGGCAGCAAGACGACCGCCAAGGCTGCGAGGCAACACATGAGCAAGGTCCCCACGACCTGGAGAAGAACCCTCCGCCAAGATACGCCCAAGACGATGCACGAACGCACCCATGGCGCTACGAAGCGCGCCATAGGTGCGCCCGCCACGGCGGAGCCAAGGAACTCTCCCACGACGCCAAGCCGAATCAGAACCGGCGAGATGACGTCGACGTTCGTGCGGTCGGAGGCTCCGGCCGCCATGGGTGCGACCCTCACATCCGGAGCAATCTCCCTCAGTCGCCTTACCACCCTCGCCCCATCGATGACAACCGTCCCGCCGACGCCGCTCCTTGCGAAGACCTCCTCGTCGGCAATGAGGACGGAGCGGTCAAGGAGCGACTCGCTTCCCATGCCGAGCCGTCCCACCAGGGGAAACCGCTCAGATCCAAAGAGGACGAACTGGCTCCCGCCAATCGTCGTGGCGCCCACCCTGTTTCCCGCCACTGCGGAATGGGCTGCCAGTGGCTTCGTCTGGCTGCCGAGCGGATGCGGGTAGTCAAAGGATTCGGGATGCGCGGCGACGAACGCACGCACGATGCCGAAGTCGTCCAGGTCGACGAATGCACGCGCGTCTCCGCCAATCTCGTGCACGAGCCGGACGGCGGTTGCGGGAGTGACATCGACCCGCAGGGCAGACGTGGAGCAGAGGTTTCTTCCCTCGAGGCTCAGCTGCCGCTGCACGACTCAATAGACATAGAGAGAGGTCGAACCCAGCATGAGCAGGGACAGCACGAACGCGAGCAAGGCGACGCGCGGTTTGGTCAGCGGCATATGTGTCACCCGACAAGAACGGGCCCGCCTTTCATGGGCGAGCCAGCTTCAATAAAGCTGCTTTTCATAATAAGTTGATTCACGTATATACAATCTACCTAATTTTAAAGATATTTTCAATTTTCTACTTAAGCAAATGGGTTTTCAAGCTGTACGTGGCCAATCGTTCGTCGGTATATTTCTTGGGAGGAAGTACCGACAAACCGAATGCCGAAGCCGAATTTGTATCACGACAGGCAGATTGTCGGCACTTCTGCCTTGGCAAAGCACCGACAAATCGGCCCGGGAGAAGGACTCCCCCTCCCGGGCCGACGCGTCGCTACCAATTCGCACTAGCCTTCCGCTCAGGCAAGCCGTCGCCCAGGCAAGCCGTCGAGCATGGCACCTATCAGACCGGCAGGCCGGACGCCCGCCACGACGCCCGGCCCGTCCCTCTCGCCTAGATGGCCCAGCCCTCGCTCTGCCGCTGCAGGCTCACCATGTGGGCGAACGTGCCACCCGCCGCCAGCAGATCCTGGGGCCTCCCCTGCTCGCTCACGCGGCCGCCCTCCAGCACCACGACCTTGTCCGCGTTGGACACGGTGCGCATGCGGTGCGCGATCACCAGCGTGGTCTTGCCCCTGAGCAGGGTCGAGAGCGCCCTCTGGACCTTGGTCTCGTTCTCCACGTCGAGCGACGCCGTCGCCTCGTCCAAAAGCACGATCGGCGCACCCTTGAGCATGGCGCGGGCGATGGAGATGCGCTGGCGCTCGCCGCCGGAGAGACGGCTGCCGTTCTCGCCGATCATCGTGCCGTACCCCTGCGGCAGCCTGTCCACGAACTCGTCGCAGTTGGCCGCGCGCGCCGCAGAGAGGACCTCCTCGTCGGTGGCCCCGCGGCGTCCCAGGCGGATGTTCTCCATCACCGTGTCGTCGAAGAGCATGACGTCCTGGAACACGACGGAGCAGTGCCCGTAGAGCGTCTCGGGGTCGACCGTGGACACGTCGACGCCGCCCACCCTCACGGCACCGGAGTCGGCGTCCCACAGGCGGGCAACCAGGCGCGCGCAGGTGGACTTGCCGGAGCCCGAGGGCCCGACCAGCGCCGTGACCTCGCCCTCGCGCGCGATGAAGCTCACGTCGTCCAGCACGCTCTCCGCGCCGTCGCCGTAGCGGAACGCCACGTGGTCGAACTCGATGTCGTGCCCTGCGGGCGAGAAGTCCTCGCTGCCCGTGGCGAGCGGCTCGTCAAAGAAGCGGCGGAGCCTGTCGGACGAGACCTTTGAGGCGAGCAGCTCGTACACCAGCGCGAGCGACTGGTCGAACGGCGCATAGATGCGCGAGATCGCCAGGAGGAACATGAAGAGGGTCAGGAAGTCGGTGACGCCCGAGGCGATCAGCATGGCGCCCACGAGGATCGTGGTGGCGATTCCCAGGCGCAGGGTGATCGAGCACCCGTTCACGAAGACGCCGCCCACGAGCTCGGACCTGAGGTTCGCCGCCTCGGACTCGTCGACCTTCCGGTTGACGGAGCGGAGGTAGCCGTCCACCTGGTTGGTGGCGTGGACCTCGCGCACGCTGTCGAGCATCTCCTGGATGGCGTCGGAGACCTCGACCCCCTTCTGGCGACCGACCACCTGCAGGGGGCGCACCCAGCGCTGCGAGGCGAAGAGCAACCAGAACGCGACGGGCACGGTCCAGAGCGCCGCGATGGCCAGCTGCCAGTTGAAGGCGAGGAGGCCCACCGCGACGATCGCCGTCGAGACGAACGAGCCATAGAGGTAGCCCAGCACGTGCGACCACACGTGCTCCAGCTTGTCCACGTCGCCCATGACCGTCTCGGTCAGGTCCGCCAGGTCATGGCTGCCGAAGAACGAGAGCGGCAGCTTGCGCAGGCGCTCGGCGAGCGAGATGCGGATCTTGGACACCTCGTCGTACACGGTGCCGTAGGTGTTGTTGTACTGCTGCATGTGCGTGACGAACGAGAGCACGAAGAAGGCGAGGCAGCCCACGAGGTAGGGAATGGCCGACGGAAGGCCCGCCTGGCCCTGGTAGGCCGCCATGAGGTCGCGCATGAGGAAGTAGAGCAGGCTCATGCTGGACATGACCACGAGGTTCACGACCACGGTCCAGAAGATCCCCTTTTTCACGTTTGCCGCCCCCTGCTCGGAGAGGCCGTGGCGCTTCTGAAGGTCGAACATCTCCTACGCCTCCCTTCCGGTGGCTGCGGCGTCCGCGCCTGCGGCCGCCCCTCTCGCTGACGGCGCGGCCCCGGAGGACCCGCCCCGCGACCCCGCTATCTTCCAGTCGACGGCCGTCTGGTAGTCGGCCCACATGCGCGCGTACAGGCCGCCTGCGGCCACCAGCTGATCGTGCGTGCCCCTCTCCACCACATGACCTGCGTCGAGCACCACGATCTGGTCGGCGCCCCTCACCGTCGAGAGGCGATGCGCCACCATGAGCACCGTGCGACCCTTGGCGAGACGCGCCAGCGCGCGCTGGATGAGAGCCTCGTTCTCGGGGTCGGCGAAGGCGGTCGCCTCGTCCAGGACCACGATGGGAGAGTCCTTGAGGATCGCGCGGGCGAGCGCGATGCGCTGGACCTCTCCGCCGGAGAGGTACGTACCGCCCGTGCCTATGAACTCGTCGACCCCGTGGGGCATCTTGGCGACGATGTCGGAGCACTGGGCCGCCTCGAGCGCGGCGAGCGCCTGCTCGCGCGTCGCGTCCGGCCGCGCGGCGCGGACGTTGTCCAGGATGGTCCCCTTGAACAGGCGGTCGTTCTGGAACACGAACGCGACCTGGTCCATGAGCTCGTGCTGGGCGATCTGCCGAACGTCGACGTCGCCCACGCGCACCGCGCCGGAGCCAACGTCCCAGAAGCGGGGGACCAGGCTCGCGGCCGTGGTCTTGCCGCCGCCAGAGGGGCCGACGAGCGCCACGGTGGAGCCGGAGGGAACCTCGAGGCTCACGTGGTCGAGGGCGGGCGTGGCCGCACCCTCGTAGGAGAAGGACACGTCGTCGAAGGCTATGGAGGCGTCCGCCGGGTGGCGGGGCTCGGCGGGCTCCGCGAGCGTCGGTGCCGCGAGGACGCCGGAGATGCGGCTCATGGCGTTGCCCGCCTGCTGCGTGTAGGCGGCGACGAACATCAGCCGCTGCAACGCGGTGGATATGACGGCCGAGAAGATCGCATAGAACGCGTAGTCGGTGAGGAACTTCGCCCAGTCGGTGACGCCGGGGGCGATGAGCAGCACCGCCGGAACCAGCAGGACGACCACGCCGTCCACGAAGGTGAGGTTGAGCGACTGCGGGACGCGGCAGAGCGTCACGGAGTACTCGTGCGCCATGTCCCCGTAGTCCTTGATTGCGTCGTGGAACGCCTTGAAGGAGTAGACGGTCTGCTGGAACACCTTGACCACGGGTATGCCGCGCACGTACTCCGTCCCGGCCTTGTTCATGCGGTCCATGGCGGCCTGGTACTTGTTCATGTAGTCCATGCGATCGCCGCTCATCATGCTCATGAGGCAGCCGACCGAGATGACGGCGGCGAGCAGGCAGGCGAGGCCCATGCGCCAGTCGAACACGAAGAGCATCACGAGCATGCCCACGACCATGGCCACGGTGCCGCCCATGTCGGGCAACTGGTGGGCGAGGAGGGTCTCGGTCAGGCCCACTGAGCCGTCGATGATGCGGCGTATCTCGCCGGACGCGTGAGTGTCGAAGTAGCCCAGCGGCACGCGCATGAGGTGCTCGGCGCAGGCCTTGCGCATGTTGTTCGCGGTGCGGAACGCGGCAATGTGCGTGCACATGAGGGCGCCGAAGTAGACCAGGATGCCCACCATCGCCGTGACGAAGGCGACCCATCCGTAGGTCGAGAGGCTGGTCGCGGCCGACCAGTCGGGAGCGACCGCGATGAGGTCGCGGACGACCAGCCAGATGCAGACGTAGGGCACGAAGCCCAGCAGCATCGACACCGCCGAGAGCACGATGCCCAGGTAGGTGAAGCGCCTGTGCCCTCCCGCGAAGCTCAGGATCTGGGACAGTCCGCCGCCCTGCCGCGACGTGCCGCCCCTCTCCCGTGCCTGGGGGGACTTGCCCCCCTCGGCCTTCCTTTCTGTCATGAGAACCTCCTTGCTCGCCCGGGCGGGCCCCTGTGGCACCGCGCGCCAGGCAAAGGGCACCAGGCGTCGGACGCCGGACGCGGTCGCGCCGGCTCCCCGGAACACGAATAGTTAGTTTGAGTAAACTATATTTCGCAGGCGCGGGGGAGGTCGTCCGCCACGTGCGGAAGAAATCGAAAGTGCGGGGTACAGGACGGGTTCGACGGGCGCGCTGGGGCAGGCACGGCCGGCAAGAATGAGACGCGGGAGAAAGGCGAGAATGAACCAGAGCCTGAGGCAGCTCTTCGAGCCACAGCTGGCCCAGATGCACGCGCGGGCCTTCCGGCATCGCTCCGACGGCCTGGTGGCCGAGGCATACGACGGCTGGAGCCGCGGGCGGATGGCAAACGTGTCCCCCACCGAGGGCTGCCTGGTGAACTTCCTCGACCTCGTCGTGAGCGAGGACTACGTGCTCAGGGAGTACCCCATCGAGTCGATCTGCCTCTGCGTGGGGTCGCGCGACTCGGCGGCGTACTCGCCCGTCCCCATCACCAACCTCCGCGCATCGGGAAACGTGGCGGCGTTCTCGCAGGACCCGGGCGAGACCAAGTCGTTCCTCGGCAGGGGCGAGCGGATCCGCTCCACGAGCCTCTGCCTCACGCCCGACTTCTTCAGGCGCAACGCCGCCATCTACGGGCGCGACTTCTCGTCGGTGAAGGACGAGCTGTCGCTTCTCGACCCCAATGACGTGAACGAGGAGCTGAGGGGACTCTTGGCGCGCATGGGCACGTGGAGGCTGGGCCGCACCGACCAGCGACCGACCTTCGAACGAGACGTCCATGAGGAGGTCGGAAGGTTTCTGAGCTGGGCGGACGAGACGGTCTCTGCCCAGTCCGGAGGGCTCTCGTGGGAGGACCTCTCCCTCGTCCGGGAGGCCCGACGCATCATAGACGCTGCACCCTCCGGGCCGCCCTCCGTGGAGCAGATCGCCCGTGCCACCCACTGTGGCCACACCCGCCTCTGTGCCGTGTTCAAGCACATCACAGGACAGACGCTGGGCAACTATGCGCGCGGCTCGAGGATGCGCCGGGCGCGCAGCCTCCTTGCCGAGGGCCGCATGCCCGTGGCGGAGGTCGCCCGCGCGGTGGGCTACTCCACCCCGGCAGCGTTCTCAAGCGCGTTCAGGAGGGAGACGGGCCTCTCCCCCACCGCCTGGCGCGCACGGGCATGACCTCGCGGTGCCGCTCACCGCGCTGGCGGTCGACCCCACCGCCTGGCGCGCACGTGCATGACGCCAATTCGTCTCCAGTGGAGGCGAGGCCTGCGCCCGCCGCCTGGCATGCACGGGCCCGAACGCGAAACTCTGCCGCAACGGCAGCTCGCCCCTCTCCCCTAGAGCAGGGCCAGGGTCACGAGGGCGACCATCGCCAGGCCGCCCTGCTTCCAGATGATGGAGCGGCTGCTGGTCATGCCGCCATAGATGGCCACGAGGACCACCAGGACCAGGAGCATGCCCACAACCTCGCGGGGGCTTCCGCTGAGGAAGGTGCCCCAGAGGATGGCCAGGCCGATGAGGCCGTTGTAGACGCCCTGGTTCTTGAAGAGGGTGCTCACGGTCTTGCCCTCGAGCTCGCCCACTGGGATCGAGAATACGCGACTCGTGGACTCCGATGCCGTGGCGAAGGTCTCGAGGTACATGATGTAGAGAAACTCCAGGCCCACGAGGGTGGCCAGGGTGGTGGTGACGATGCTCATGACGAACCCCAAACGATTCGTGACCGCAGGAGGCATCCCGGACCTTCTGCAATACCTTCGTACCTTGGCCTTGTACCCAACGACCACCCGCCACGGACCAAAAAAATAAATTCGTATTGTGTGGCATTTCGGCGTGTTAGTGGGAATACTGCGCCTAACGGTAGCGCCCCAGGCGCGCCAACCCCTGCCGCAGCCAATGGCGCTGCGCGCAACAAGACACTCCGAAGGGAGAACCATCATGAACTTTAAGAAGGTCGTAGTCGCCGGTGGCGGCGTCCTTGGCAGCCAGATCGCCTTCCAGACCGCATTCCGCGGCTTCGACGTCACCGTGTGGCTGAGGAGCGATGCCTCCATCGAGCGCGCCAAGCCCAAGTTCGAGCGCCTGCGCGACATCTACCTGCAGACCCTCGAAGCATCCAAGACCAACCCCGCCGCGTGGGCCCGCGGCTTCGCGGCAGAGAAGCCCGACGACGCGGGCATCGACGCCCTCAAGGAGCAGGTCACCAAGGCATACGAGGGCCTTAAGCTCACCACCAGCTATGCCGAGGCGGCCGAGGACGCCGACCTCGTCATTGAGTCCATCGCCGAAGATCCCGCGCAGAAGACCGCCTTCTACCAGGAGCTGGCCAAGCACCTGCCCGAGAAGACCGTCATCGCCACCAACTCCTCGACCATGCTGCCCAGCAGCTTCGCCGAGGCAACCGGCCGTCCCGCCAAGTACCTGGCCCTGCACTTCGCCAACGAGATCTGGCGCAACAACACCGGCGAGGTCATGGGCCATGCCGGCACCGAGCAGGAGTACTACGACATGGTCGTCGAGTTCGCCGAGGCCATAGGCATGGTGCCCCTGCAGCTCCACAAGGAGCAGCCCGGCTACATCCTGAACTCGATGCTCGTACCCTTCCTCAACGCCTCGCAGGCGCTGTGGGCAAACGACGTGGCCGACCCCGAGACCATCGACAAGACCTGGCAGCTGGGCACCGGCGCGCCCGCCGGCCCCTTCCGCATCCTGGACATCGTGGGCCTGACCACCGCGTACAACATTGCGGTCATGGACCCGCGCGCCAAGGACCCCTCGACCATCCAGGGCAAGATCGCCGCCAAGCTCAAGGAGAAGATCGACGCAGGCGAGACGGGCGTCAACGCCGGCAAGGGCTTCTACGATTACCGCAAGTAGAGCTCGATAGTAGGTATCGCGGGGCAGGTCGTGGCTGATGGACGACAGGAGCCTGCCCGGAAACGCGGCGCGCCCGCAGCTGGGTTCGGCTGCGGGCGCGCTTCTTCGTGCGCATGCGGCTGGGCTGATGCGAGAAGGCGGGTTCCTCCCGCCTGCCCTGACGCGGTGCAGGTCCCTCACCTGCTGGGAGCGAGACTACTTTGCCGGCTCGGCCGCAGGAGGCTCCACGAGGATGTCGGCATATTCCGGGTGCTTCTGGAACCAGCGGATGGCGTAGGAGCAGGTCGCACGGGCCTTCTTGCCCGCGAAGCGCACGTGGCGGACGGCCTGGCCCATGAGGCGGCCTGCCATGCCGCTGCCGCGCTCGCTGGGCGCGACGTAGGTATGGTTGAAGTTCAGGATGCCGTCCTCGTCCTCGGGGAACGAGACCTCGCCTAGCACGTCGCCGTAGTCTCCCACGAAGCTGAGCTTGTCGTCATCGGTCTGCATGTTCATGCCAGACTCCCTTCTGCTGGTGGCCTGCGCCGCTACCCACACCGCATGGAGCGGAGGGGCGGGCGGTTCGAGTTATGTAAAGCTATGTACCCAATGGCGCGACATGGGAGCCGTTGGGATTCGGCGAGCGTGCACGCCGTGCGAGCACGCGCCTCTCGCCTGCATGCCGCTGCACGCGTCCCTCTCGCCTGCACGCCGCTGCACGCGTCCCTCTCACCTGCACGCCGCTGTGCACATCTAGCGATGCACACGCCTATCTCCTACGCGAAAGCGTCCAATGCGTCTATCTCCTGTACGAAAACGTCCGACGCGTCTGGCTCCCGCGCGAAAGCGTCCAACGCGTCTAGAGACAAAAACTGACCTGGGGTTTTGCTGTCGATTAGACGCGTTGGACGTTCTCGACGATTCGGTGGACGCGTTTGGCGCTATCGATGACGCGGCAGACGCATTGGGCGTTGTCAGTAGATGCCGCAGCCGTCGCGCACGCCGTTGCGCACAATTGGCTCGGCGAACACGCTGTTGCGCACATGCACGGCTCCCAGCATCTGGACAAATGCAATCACACGTGTGCGTTCGCGCGTGTTGGATGACACCAGCGTGCGTTCGCGCGTGTTGGATGACACTAGCGTGCACTTGCGCCTGTTGGGCGCCGACGGCACGCGTTCGCTCGCGCTGGGGCCGTCGCCCCGCCACTTGCGCATTCGGCGGAATCGGGTCGAAGGCGCCGCCACGACACCGCGGCGGGCAGATAATGGCACCCGTCATATGCAGACAACGCCAGCAGCAAGGACCATCGCATGCCCTCCAGCGTCCCACGAAAGCCTATCAGCCCCAGCTCGCGGAGCATGGATCTCGTCCGCCGACACTGCCAGGACATCCTCGACTCCGAGGGCATGCGCATCGAGCGGCGCTGCATCCAGCACGGCACCACCACCGTCTTCGCCCACTCGCTCTCCGTCACCCGGCAGTGCGTGCGCCTCGCGCGCAGCTGGCGAATCCCCGTGGACGAGCGCGCCCTCCTGCGCGGCGCCCTCCTCCACGACTACTTCCTCTACGACTGGCACGACCCCGACCCCAGCCACAGGCTCCACGGCTTCAGGCACCCTGGCTTTGCCTGCGCCAACGCCATCCGCGACTTTGGCATCGGCCCCATCGAGCAGAACATGGTCCGCAGGCACATGTTCCCCCTCACACCCATGCCGCCCAGCTGCCGCGAGGCAGCGCTTCTCTGCCTTGCAGACAAGATGGTCGCCACGTCCGAGACCCTCGACGGCTTCTGGCTGCGCCTGCGCGCGGGCCTCGGCGCCTCCGTCCGCGACGACGCCTAGGAGGCACGCCTTGCCACATGCCATCCATCAGCTCATGGTTGCCTGGACCTACTTCTTCTTCTACTGCGTCGGAGGTTGGGTGGTGGAGAGCACCTACTGCTCCGTCGCAGAGCGCCACTTCATCAACCGTGGCTTCCTCAATGGACCCTACCTGCCCATCTACGGCTGCGGCGGCATCGCCTCCGCCCTGCTGCTCTCGCGGATTGGCAGTCCGCTCGGAGTGTTTCTCACGGGCGGCGCGCTCAGCTGCCTCCTCGAGTACATCACCTCGTACGTGATGGAGAGGATGTACCACGCCCGCTGGTGGGACTACTCGGACAAGCCGCTCAACCTGCAGGGGCGCATCTGGGCGGGCGGATTCCTGCAGTTCGGCTGCTGCTGCCTGCTGGTCACCTACGTCACGCAGCCGCCCCTCGCGGCGGCGGTCGCCTCGCTCAGGGACACGCAGCTCGTGGCGGTCTCGTGCTCGAGCGCCACGCTCATGCTCGCCGACCTCGTCGTGACGCACGTGGGCATAGCAAGCCTGCGCGCGAAGATGGACTCCCTCAAGCAGGAGACTGCCGCGCGCCTGGATTCCGTGCGAGAGCTGCTCCCCTCCCGCCCCGAGCTCGCCCGCGTGAAGGACTGGAGCCAGGTCATGGAGGCCTCGCTCAGACGTCGTCTCGCCGGGGCGCGCGACAGGCTGCGCGAGGCAACGCCGGAGCTTCGCGGCATGCCCAACCTGCCACAGGTACCCTCACTCGACGAGCTCGCCTCGAGCTTCTCCTCTCGCCTGACCGACCAGGAGCTTCGACTCCTCAGGGCCTTCCCGTCGCTCAGGCCCAGCGACTACCGGCGCGTCTTCGACGAGTACTACCAGAAGGTGCAGGGCATGGCACGAGCGACCGCCGAACGCGTCCACGACGCCGTGGAGGAGCGCCGGGGAGAGTAGCCCCCGCACTCGGCTACGGCCGGCAGCCAGCGCGGCGACCGCTGACCGGCATAGGCCTAGCCGTCGACGACGCGCGCGGGACCCTTTCCCCTAGAGCCTCAGGTCGCGGAAGCGGAAGCGGCTCCTGCCCTCGGCGTAGTCCGCGACCACCTGACCGGAGCCACGCAGCCGATACTTGTAGGTGACCAGACCGTCCAGACCCACCGGGCCGCGCGCGTGCAGCTTCCCGGTCGAGATGCCCACCTCGGCACCGAAGCCATAGCGGAAGCCGTCGGCAAAGCGGGTCGAGGCGTTCTGGTACACGCCGGCCGAATCCACCAACTGCATGAAGCGCTCTGCCACGGCATCGTCCTCGGTCACGATGGCGTCGGTGTGGTGGGAGCCGTGTCGGTTGATGTGGTCGATCGCCTCGTCCACGCCGCCCACCAGCTTGACGGATATGACGAGCGAGAGGTACTCGCGGTCCCAGTCCGCGTCCGTCGCAGGCACGCAGCCCACGATGGCCCGGACCTCGTCTGTGCCCCTGAGCTCGACCCCGGCGGCACGATAGGCGTCGGCGAGCAGGGGGAGGAAGTCTCCCGCAACGTCGCGGTGCACGAGCAGGGTCTCGGCCGCGTTGCAAGCGGCAGCATACTGGACCTTGGCATCAACGCAGATGCGCACGGCCTTCCGGAGGTCCGCCGCGGCGTCCACGTAGACGTGGCAGATGCCGTCAGCGTGACCCATCACGGGAATCCTCGTGTTGTCCATTATGTGGCGGACGAAAGCGTTCGAGCCGCGGGGGATGAGCAGGTCGACGTCGCGGTCGCAGGCCAAAAGCTCGTCGACCTGGCTGTGCGCCTCGACCTGGAAGAGGCAGCCCTCGGGCAGCCCGGCCTCCAGCGCGGCGCCGTGGATGAGGGCGAAGAGGGCACGATTGGTGCGCGCGGTCTCGGACCCACCCTTGAGGATGGCGCAGTTGCCACTCTTTATGCACAGCGCCGAGATCTGGACCAGGGCGTCCGGACGCGCCTCGAAGATGACGCCGACGACCCCGATGGGGCAGGTGACACGCTCGAGCAGCAGTCCGTCGTCCAGCTCGCGGCGCAGCGTCATGCGACCGACGGGGTCCGGAAGGCCCACGAGGCCGTCGATGCCGGCGCAGACGTCGTCGAGCTTGTGCTGGTCGAAGCGCAAGCGCTTGACGACCGCGGGAGAGACCCCCGCCTCCTCGGCCGCGCGCACGTCCTCCTCGTTGGCAGCGAAAACGCTGCTGGCGCTGGCGACGAGCGCCTCCCTGATGCCCGCGAGGGCGGCGTTCCTCCGCTCGACAGATGTTGCCGCCAGCTCCGGGCTCTGCAGCTTCATGCGCGCGGCGACCTCCGCGATGCCGGTCCCGACCGCCGCACCGTTCGTGCTGACCATGTCGCCCATCCCGGTCGCGCCGCCCGTCCCCGCCACGTCGACCCTGCCGATGCCGTCAGACATGCTTCCTCCCCCGCCGTCCGTATTCGGACCAGTATACGGGCCTGCCAGCCCACCCGGACGTCAGGCGGCGCAGACGGAAACGCTTTGGTATATTCGCTCCAAGAGCCGTCTACGCTCCAGGAGCCGTCCGAGCCCGTCGCCATCGTCACCCACCCCGCACGTCGTCGAGGAGGTCCCATGAAGGAGAGAAGGTCCCTTGCAATCGTCGTGGTCGCAGCGTGCGCGATCGTCGTCGCCGCCATCGCCGCCCCGCTCGCGTGGAAAGCCACTCACACTCCCAGCGACGACGAAAGGCAGATCGCTCCCCGTCGCGCCGACGAGGCCGGCGTGACGCTCGTCGCCGCGGACACGCTGCCGGTCCAAGGCAACGCCGCCTGGTGCGCCCCGCTCCAGCTGTGCTGGGACGAGCTTCTCGCCTACCACAACGACGGGAATCCTCTCGAGCCGACCGCCGGACCGAACGAGCTGGTGGACGCCCTGAACGGGAGCCCCTTCGAGGCGGGCATGGTCTCGGACGACCACTATTACAGCTACGCCGGCCCCATGACCAAAGATGCCCGCAGCACCATGGAGGAGGCCATCGACCAGCGTTTCGGCCAGCGAAGCGACCTCCTCGACCTGCTGGACTGGGAGAGCGCGGAGCCAGACACCACGCTGTTCTACGCCATGCTCTATCGCCGGTTCTCGTTCGAGCGCCCGTTCGCGCTCCTACCCTACGACGGCACCTTCGGCCCCAGCCACACGGAGGGAGTCAGGTACTTCGGGACAGCAGAGACCGACGGGGCGGAGCGGAGCGACCTTCTCGCCCAGGTCACCCCCCTCTACTACGACGACCACGCGCACTGCGCCTGCAGGGTCTCGACCAAGGAGGGCGACGAGCTCGTCCTGGTGAAGTCGCCCGAGGGCCAGAGCTTCTCGGACATGTGGGACAACGCGACGTCGAGGACCGAGTCGGCGGGGGCGCAGAGGGCGCTCGGGGACGACGACGAGTTCGAGTGCCCCCTGCTGAGCACCGACGTGTTCAAGGAGTACGACGAGCTCGAGGGCCTGGAGTTCGCGCTTCCCAACGGAGGTGGTCTCCGCATCGCCCAGGCGGTGCAGACCCTCAAGTTCGACCTGGACAACGAGGGTGGCAGGGTCAAGAGCGAGGCAGCCATCACCGCCGTTACATCAGCTGCGCCTCCACTCGACATCAGCCAGCCGCGCCACTTCGTGTTCGACGACAGGTTCGCGCTCTTCCTGGTGGACGGGAACGCCCCCGAGGGCTCGCGCCCCTACCTCGCGGTGCTCGTGGACGACGTCCGCGCGTTCCAAGGTCAGGACGCCTAGCGACGAGTGATGGACGCCCGGCGGTGACCGCATGGGACGAGGCGGGCGAGAGGACCAGGCGGTGCGGGCGTGCCCGGGCGTCGCCCCTCGCGTGCCACATAGCACTCCGGTGCGGCCCAATCATCATCCGAACGTAATCTATGCCTAAGGGTCGGTTAATCTTGGCCTGTCACCATGCAATCATCGGATGGCAGCGGTTGCCACCCACGCGACACCCGCAAGAGGAAGGGACGCATGGTCATGGACGACCTCGAGAAGGTAGAGCTCATTCGCGAGAAGACGGGCGTGGGCTACGCCGATGCCAAGCTGGCGCTCGACGCAAGCGGCGGCAACGTGCTGGATGCCATCGTCTACCTGGAAAACGAAGGCAAGGCGAGGCCCCAGACGGCAAGCTACTCCACCGCCGGCAGCGAGCAGGGTGGCATATCTCCCGAGATGGCGGAGGCCCAGGACGCCTACCGGCAGGCAAGCGAGGGAGGCAGGTTCGAGAGGGGCTTCGAGCGCTTCTGCGACGGCTGCCGCCGCGTGCTGAGGAAGGGCATCGATGTCACCTTCGTGGTGGATCGACACGGGCGGCGTATCCTGGCCGTGCCCGTCCTGGTCCTGGTGCTCGCCCTGTTCGCCTGGGCGATCACGCTGCCCGTGCTCGTCGTGGGCCTGTTCCTCGAGTGCCACTACCACTTCGAGGGGGTGGGCAGGGTGACCGTCGACGTCAACGAGGCCATGGACAAGGCGGCCTCGGGCGCGGAGTCCCTCAAGCGCGACGTCATGGGACACGAGAAAAGATAGGATTCGCGGTCGGGCCCGTGCGTTCGGGCCCGACCGCAAGACACGTCCGAACGGAAGCGGTGCATGAGCAGGATTCTTGTGGTCGAGGACGAGGCGAAGATCGCCCGCTTCGTGGAGCTCGAGCTGACACACGAGGGGTACGAGGTGGACAAGGCCGCCGACGGCAGGTCGGGGGTGGACGCCGCCCTCTCGGGTGACTACGACCTCGTCCTCCTCGACCTGCTCCTTCCTCAGCTGAACGGCCTCGAGGTGCTGCGCCGCATCCGCAGGGAGCGTGACGTCCCCGTCATCGTGCTCACCGCGCGAGACTCCGTGATGGACAAGGTCGCGGGGCTCGACGCAGGGGCCGACGACTACGTGACGAAGCCCTTCGCCATCGAGGAGCTGCTCGCTCGCATCCGCGTGGCGCTCAAGCGCCGGGAGGCGACCGCAGGCACCGCCTCGGCGGCCGACGCACCTGTCGCGGCTGCTACCGCAACGACGAGAGACGAGACCGGTCCCGCCGGGGACGACACCGACGGCAGCCCCAGGGATCCCGCGCGCCACGTGCTCAGCTCCAACGGCGTGATCCTGGACGTGGAGAGGCACGAGGTCACCGTCGCGGGCGAGGAGGTCCAGCTCACGAACCGCGAGTTCGAAGTCCTGCGCGCCCTCATGGAGAACGAGGGCATCGTCATGACGCGCGATCGGCTCCTGCAGCTGGCGTGTGGCTACGAGTACGCGGGCGAGACGAACGCCATCGACGTCTACGTGCGTCACATCCGCTCCAAGATCGACGACCGCTTTGGCATGAGGCTCGTGACGACCGTCCGCGGGGTGGGGTATGTCATCCGGGAGGGGTAGCGCCAGGGCGGTCAGGCAGGGCATGCCCTCCACCGCCCGTTCGATCAGCTGGAGCTTCTGGTGGAGAAGGCTGGCCGGGATGATTGCCTTCGACCTGTTCGTCTGCGTGGCGCTCGTGGCAAGCTTCGCAGTGCAGTGCGCCAGCAAGCTCCCCGAGGGGGCCCTGCGGGCCGGCTCCCCCAATGCCATTGCCTCCCTCGAGCTCGCCACGGACGGCGACAGGCCAGAGGCCCTGAGCCTGGACGTGTTGCTCGGCGACGGAACGAGGACGAGCTTCCCCATGGGAGACCTCTTCCGCCTCATGGGACCCGTCGCCGTCGCCGCCGGCTCATGGCAGCTCGTCTCGCTCCTCAGCCTGCCGGAAGACACCAGGCGCGTGCGGCGCAAGCTCCTTCCGCTGAACCAGCTGGCGTTGGACGCCGAGGCGATGGGCAGCGGCGCCGGCGGGATCGAGGCGGACAAGATGGAGAGCCTTGAGCAGGCCATCTCGCGCGCGACGGTCGACTCGCCGCGCGTCACCACCGGCGACCAGGACCTACAACCCATCGAGGTCGCGCTCAACGGACTTCTCAACCAGATGCAGAAGTCCCGGCAGCAGCAGACGAGGTTCGTCTCGGACGCCTCGCACGAGCTGCGCACGCCCATCGCCGTGATCAAGGGCTACGTGGACATGCTCGACAGATGGGGCAAGACGGACGAGGCCGTGCTCGAGGAGTCGATCGAGTCCCTGAAGGCCGAGACGGACCACATGCAGGAGCTCGTCGAGCAGCTGCTCTTCCTGGCCCGCGGGGACTCGGGCCGCAACGCGCTCCAGATGGCCCCCCTCAACTTGGCCGAGGTCACGGCAGACGTGTGGGAGGAGTCGTGCATGATCGATGACGCCCACCGCTACGCGCTCGAGAACCCCGAGGGGGCGGAGGGAGACCCCCGCTACCAGATGACGGGCGATCTGGCGATGGTCAAGCAGTCGATAAGGGTCATCGTCCAAAACGCGGCGAAGTACTCCCCGACCGGGTCGACCATCACCCTCGGTGCCAGAGCCAGGGACGGCCGCGTCTCGTACCAGGTGCAGGACGAGGGGATGGGCATGGGCGAGAGTGATGTGGCACACGCGTTCGAGAGGTTCTGGCGCGCGGACGAGGCGCGCGGCGGCGAGGTCGGCGGCACCGGGCTGGGACTCTCCATCGCCAAGTGGATCGTGGACGCGCACCAGGGGACGATCGACGTCGTCTCGCGCGAGGGCGTGGGCACGCGCTTCTCCGTGAGCTTTCCCGTCTCTGCGGATGGACGCGCCTGACGGGGGACGCCCCGTGCTTCTCCCCCGTAAAATGTCATGGCCCCACGGCGGCCGCCCGCCGTGGGGTGGCTATTCTCCCCTTTGCACGACTCGCAAGCCCGCAGAAGGAGCAGCGCATGAGGGAACTCGCCGACACCTGCCGCATCGCCGTGGTGCAGATGCAGCCCACGATCTTCGACCGCGACACCTGCGCCTCTCGGATGGTGGAGACGATCGATCACGTCTCGCGCGAGCGCCCCAGCGACCTCATCGTCTTCCCCGAGCTGGCGATTCCCGGTTACCCGCATGGCCTGACCTTCGGCTTCGTCACCGGTGCGCGCAAGCCAGCCGGCCAGCTCGACTGGAAGCGCTACTACGACGGCTCCGTCCTGGTCGACGGACCGGAGGTGGGGGCCATCGCCGAGGCGGCGCGCCGGGCCAGCAGCTGGGTGAGCGTGGGCATATCGGAGCGCGACGCCACGAGCGGCACGCTCTACAACAGCAACGTGGTCATCGACCCCGAAGGAAGGGTCGACGCCGTGCACCGCAAGCTCAAGCCCACGGGCCTCGAGCGCGTGGTGTGGGGAGACGCCCAGGACCACTACTTCCCCACCTCCGACACGCCCTGGGGGCCGATGGGCACCCTCATCTGCTGGGAGAGCTACATGCCCCTGGCGCGCGTCGCGCTGTACCAGAGGGGCGTGACCATCTACCTCGCCCCCAACACCAACTGCAACCCCGAGTGGCAGGCCACGCTGCGGCACATCGCCCTGGAGGGGCGCTGCTTCGTGGTCAACTGCGCGCCCTACGTCGAGCGAGCGGACTACCCGGCCGACCTGGCGGAGCCGGAGGAGGTCGAGGCGCTGGACGAGGTGGTGTACACGGGCGGGAGCTGCGTGGTCGACCCCTACGGACACTACGCCGCCGGCCCCCTGTGGGACGAGCCGGGCGTCATCTATGCCGAGCTCGACCTGCAGCAGGTGGCGGCGAGCAAGTGGGAGTTCGACCCCGTGGGCCACTATGCCCGGCCCGACGTGCTCGAGCTGCGCGTGAGCGACCGGTAGGACCTCGTTCGGCCGGTTCGTCCCTCCCGCACGTAACGATTCCGTGAGGATGTGAGCACCGGCTCAGCATCCCGACGGGCCACGCCGGGCTTCGGTGCATCATGCCTCTCATGCGAAGCGACGCAGACGACACAGACGTGACCGCACGGACGGACGCGGCCGAAGCCCACCACAGGGGCAGGCAGACCCCCGAGGAGAAGTTCCGGCAGATGACCGAGGAGCCCATCCGGCCCCTGATACTCTCGCTCGCCATGCCCTCGATCCTCTCCAACCTGGTCACCAGCATCTACAACCTGTCCGACACCTTCTTCGTGAGCAGCCTGGGCACCTCCGCGTCGGGTGCCATCGGCATCTCGTTCGTCGCGATGACCGCGATCCAGGCCATAGGCTTCTACTTCGGGCAGGGCACGGGCAATGCCATCTCGCGCCACCTTGGGGCGAGGGAGAGGGACGAGGCCTGCGTGCTTGCCACCACGGGCCTCGCCTGCACGCTGACGCTGGGGCTGGTCGTCGCCGTGCTGGGCAACGTCTTCATCGACCCCATCTGCCTCCTGGCCGGGTCGACCCCCACTATCCTCCCCTACGCGCGGCGCTTCGTGGGCATCATCCTCATGGGCGCGCCGTTCATGTGCAGCTCGCTCATGCTCAACATGCAGCTGCGCTTCGAGGGGGAGGCCTTCTACTCGATGGCGGCCATCATGACGGGCGCCGTGCTCAACATGGCGCTGACGCCGTTCTTGATCTACGTCTGCGGCATGGGGATCGCGGGCAGCGCGACCTCCACCGTCATCTGCGAGTTCATAAGCTTCTGTCTCCTGGTCTTCCAGATGCAGAGAGCGGGCATCACGCCGCTGGGCCTACGGTGGCTGCGGCATCCCACGAGGGAGATGGCGCTCAAGATCAACAACGGCGGCGTGCCGTCCTTCGTACGACAGATCATGCTGGGCGTGGCGACGACGCTGCTCAACGACGCCGCGCGGCCGTTTGGCGACGCGGCCATCGCGGGACTGGCCATCGTCCAGCGCATCTGCGGCTTCGGCAACTACGTGCAGATTGGCATCGGACAGGGCTTCCAGCCCCTCGTGGGATACAACTACGGGGCACGGCGCTTCGGGCGCATCCGGGAGGGCTATGCGTTCGCGGTGCGCGCGGCGCTGGTCGCGGTGTTCTCTGTGGGCGTGTTCACCTGCGCCTTCGCGCCGCAGCTGGTTGCCTTCTTCAACGACGACCCCGAGGTGGTGCGCATAGCCACGCTCACCCTGCGCGTCGAGAGCTTCACCATGTCCATCACGGGCATGGCCATGATCACCAACTTCCTGCTCCAGACCACGGGGCGCATGTGGCGCGCCACCATCCTGGGTGCCTGCAGGCTGGGCCTGGTGCTCGGCCCGGTCGTGACCGTGCTGCCGCACTTCATGGGGCTCCTGGGCGTGCAGCTGGCCCAGCCCCTGACCGACGTGATCACGGGCCTGGTGGCGCTGCCCATGGCGGCGAGCATCCTCGGCGAGCTTGGGCGCGAGGAGCGGGCGGCCTAACGAGCGCGACTCGATTCAGCTGCGGATCGATCCGCGGCTGCAGTGTGGTCTAGCTGCGCTTTGACTTGGACCGGCTGGCCTTGCCAGACTTGAGCCGGCGGGCCTCGTCCCTCTCCGCGTCGACCTCCGCCTGCACCTCGGCGAGCGCGGCGGCAAGGCGCTCCGCCTCCCCCTGGGCTGCAGCCACGGCCTCCTTGGCGGAGGCGAGACGGGCCGTGGCGTCCGCCTGGGCTTGGGACGCCCGCTCGACGGCAGCCTCGGCCTCGCCCGCGATCCAGCGCGCGGAGCCCAGGCGCTCGGCGGCCGCGTCTGCGGCCGACTGCGCCGCACCCGCCGCCTTCGTGGCCTCGGCCAGCAGCAGGGCGATGCGGTCCCTCTCGGCCCAGGCCTCGGCGGCGGCGACGCTGAGCTCCTCGTCCTCCTGCGCTGCCGCCTCGACGGACTCTGCCTCGTCGCGGGTGCGCTTGCGAGCGGCCCTGAGCTCGGACTTCGCCTGCTTCAGGGCCTCGGACGCCTCCCTGAGCTCGACCGCCGCGGCCTCGCTCTGGTCGGCGGCATGCTCCGCCTCGGTGCGTGCGGACGCGAGACGGGCGACCAGCTTGCGGTCGATGAGGCCGTTGGGCGCCAGGAGGCAGGGCAGCAACTGGCGTGCCTCCTCCTGCCACCAGAACCAGCTGGGCACGACGTCCCAGCCCCAGTACTCGAAGCTTGCCTCGAGCCCCAGCTCGCAGCAGAGTGCGTCGAGGCCACGCTGGGAGCCCAGGCCGAGCTCGTCGGAGGAGCGACCACAGACGAAGGCAAGCTGCTTGCCAGCAAGGGCCTTCATGCCCTTCGCGTCATTGGCAAGCGTTCGCACGATGTCGACGGGAGAGACGTCAAGCCACGCCTGGTCGGGGTCGGCTCCCGCAAACGCGCGCGCGTCATAGCTGCCCGACATCGCGAGGAGCCCGCCCAGCCTCTTGGGCTGTCGCAGCATGAGTGCCGTGGCGTTGAGCGCGCCGATGCTGGCACCGGCAACGAGCGGCAGCTCCTTGCTGGCGGAGTGCCGTGCCGCATAGGGAAGGAGCTCCTTCTCCACGTAGCCTTGCCATTGCTCAAGGTTGCGCAGGCGGTAGTCGTCCACGGCGCCGCGGGCGAGCCAGGTCTGCGCGTCCATGGACTCGGTGCAGAAGAGCTGCAGCTCTCCAGCCTCGATGCGCTCGCGAAGCGCCTCGACCATGCCGCCGTTCTCCCAGCTGGTGCTGCAGCCGTCCTCTGACGGGAAGGCGATGACCGCGCGTCCGGCATCGCCATAGACTGACACGTCGAACGACCTCTGCGCCAGCTTGCTTTGGATGCTGATGTCTGCCTGCTTCATGGGAGACCTCCGGTCTGGCTCGTCGGCGGCGCATCGCCCAGCGATGCCCTGGTATCCAGGCTTAATTGTACGCGCTCGAAGGACGGCCGAAGCGCCAGCGGGCCGCTCGCAGGCCACGCCTGGCGAGGGCGCACCGAAAAAATGCGCATTGGATTACGTTCAGGCGAGGGCATCCTGGGCAAACGCGGCGCGTCTCCACAATTCGACACTACCGTGCGCAGTTTTTTGGCGCACTAGTCCGATTCCCCAGCCAACCAGAGACAGATGCGCGTGACGAGTCCCCTTGGGAGCGGCTCGTCATACTCCAGGCGCAGCGTCCCCTTCGAGCTGCGGCGCGAGCCAAGCTCTTGGGCGAAGTGGTCGAGAGCGGCCGCTCCCGGGTAGATTCCGACATGGCTCGCGTAGCCCGCGAAGTGCAGAAGCAGCTTCCCGTCCAGCCGATAGCTGGGCATCTGCCACGAGATGGTCTCCTCGGCCCCTGGGAGAGCGTCAACGACAGTCGCCCTGAGCTCGTCCAGCAGGAGGCGACGCTCCGCAGGCTGGGCCTCTAGGTACTCGTCCGCCGTGCGAGGTCCCGCGACGACGTCAGGGGCCTCGGGGCCGCCCACCTCCGCACCGCCCGACGACGTCGCATCCTTCTCCTTGCGGGACGGACGGTGCTCCATGCCCATGTACACGCCACCGCGCGCAAGCTCGTCCAACATCTGGGCGATACGCCGCTCGCGCGTGGCCGGAAGCTTGGCGCGGTCAATCCAACCCAGGTAGTCGTTTCGTTGGTAGGCGGGGCGCTGGTCGTAGTCCACCCTCAGCCCGCGAGACTCGAGCAGCTCAAGGACGTCCTGCGGCATGGGGTTCCTCGCGCGCATACCATCCTCCCTTGGTTATTTAAACGAGAGACGCAGCCAAGTTAAACGAGAGACGCAGTCAAAGACGGCACCGGGCTTCATGCTGAGCAGATATCGACAGGCGACAAACACTGTATTTTTGGAAAATCATACATAAACGGAACCAGATATTACCTGCTAGATGCAGAAAAAATGCAGGAATTCGGTTACCATGGCACAGATACGATGGAATTTGACAAAGACGCCCTTCTGGAGAAGACAGACCAAACACACGAGAGGAAGGCCCGCCATGAAGAACAGGCTCTTTGCCCTTTTGGGCATGGTGCTGGCATTCTGCATCTGCCTACCCCTAGGCATGCGGACAGCCCTTGCCGAGAGTGACCACCCCATCTATGTGAACGGCTCCACCGGGTCTGACAGCAACCCCGGCACGGAGGATGCGCCGGTGAAGACCTTCGCCAAGGTCAAGGAGCTGCTGCCCGGCTCGGGCTTCGACTTCGCCTACGTGAGCGGGGCGCTCAAGCCCTCTGGCGACGAGACCTGGGACCTCGGCGGCAAGATGCTCCAGCGGGCGTCTGGTTACTACGGCGAGCTCATCCATGTCGGGGGAGGCGCGAAGCTGACGCTCGCCAACATCGTCGTAGATGGCGGCATTGACAACGGCAGCTGGGCAGAGTGCACGGGCGGCTCAGGCGAAGGCGGATCCATCGTTGGCGTGTTCGACGGCGGTGCGCTGACGATCGCCGAGGGCGCCACGTTGCAGAACAACTACATCCGCAGCGAGGGGCATTGGTACCCCGAGGCAGGAGGCGGGGTCTTCGCGAAGGATGCGGGCACCACGGTGAACGTCGAAGGCGGCACCATCCGCAACAACTCCGCCGTCCGCGGCGGCGGCATCTACGGCTGCGATAATGCCGTCATCAACATGTCAAGCGGCACCATCACGGGCAACCACGCCGTCGATGGCACAAACAGCAACCCCGATCTTGATCAACGCTATGGCGGTTCCGGCGGCGGCATCTGCGTGTTCGATGGTGCCGACATCAACCTCTCGGGCGGCACCATATCCGGCAACGATGCCTTCGAGCGGGGCGGCGGCATCTCGGTAGGCACGTTCTTCGGTCCGAGCAGCCGCTGCGAGCTCATGATAACCGGCGGCACGATCGACGGCAACAGCGCCGGGAGCGGTGGCGGCGGCATCTTCGTGCAGTACGGCGACGATTCCGCCTATAGCATCGCGACCATCACCGGCGGCAGCATCACCAACAACGCCATGACGGGCGAAGGCGATGAAAACGGCATGTTCGGCGGCGGCGGCATCTACGTCAACGGCATCGGTGACGGATATACCGGCTGGCACGACGCCGAGCTCTACCTCTCGAACGTCGAGGTGGCTAACAACTCGACGAAGGTCTACGGCGGCGGCTATGCTGCCTGCCCCGCCTCCGTCACCGAGATCAACCTGACTAACGGCTCGGTCTTCTACAACAACAAGGCCGACGAGGGCGCCAACGAGCTCTACATCCTCGCCGCGACCTGGCTCGGCACCCACAGCGGCAACCCTCCCTACGAGATCTCGCCCTCCATGCTCGGCGGTGGCGCCTACAGGTGGACCTACGACGACGGCAGCGAGGTTCCCCTCGACGACCTCAAGGGCGTGCTGGATGCCTGGTCCGGTCAGGAGCTCTCGCTCGGTAACGCGCTGACCAAGGACGATCCGGGCGTGCAAAAGGCACTCGGTTTGGCGAAGGTTCACATCACGGGCAACAGCTCCGCCACACGCGGTGGCGGTATCGGCTCCAACGGCACCGTGTTCATCGGCAAGTCCGTCGAGACCACCGAGATCAAGGTCACCAAGACCTGGAACGACGGCTCCGAGCAGAACGCCACCCATCCGGGCTCGGTGCTGGTCAACCTCTATCGCGACGGCCAGTACGTGGGCTTCCAGAAGGTCACCCCCGACTCCGACGGCAACTGGACGGCGACCTTCCAGAACCTCCCCAAGAACGACCCCAGCGGCCACGTGTACGACTACACCGTCGAAGAGCGCAAGGTCGAGGGCTACGTCCCCGAGGTCAGCGGCAGTGCCGCAGAGGGCTTCGCCATCACCAACACCCCCGCCACCTCCGTCCAGGTGAAGAAGAGCTGGGTCGGTCCCGTCGCAGGACCCGTGACGGTAAAGCTCCTGGCAGACGGCCACGACACGGACAGGGAGCTCGCACTCAACGAAGGGAGCGGCTGGAAGGGCAGCTTCGACGACCTGCCCAAGTATGCCGAGGACGGTCACGCGATCGCATACTCCGTGCGGGAGTCCGACGTACCCGACGGCTACGAGGCCAGCAATCCGGCGGGTGACGCAGCGACCGGCTTCACCATCACGAACACCAACGTCGAGAAGGTCCACGTCCAGGGAAGCAAGACCTGGGACGACGACAACGACCGCGACGGCCTGCGACCCGCGAGCATCACGGTGCGGCTCCTCGCCGGCCAGACGGAGGTCGCAAGCAAGGAGGTCACGGCAGAGCAGGGCTGGAGCTGGGACTTTGGCGAGCTGCCGAAGTACGACGGCAACGGCAGTCCCATCAGCTACCGGATCGTCGAGGACAAGGTCGAGGGCTATGCGAGCACGACGTCCGAAACCGGCTTCGACGTCACCAACACGCACTCCCCCAGCGTCACCTTCGTCAAGGTGGAGAAGGTCTGGGACGACGCGGGCAACGCCTCCGGCAAGCGTCCCGCCTCGGTGCGCGTGCAGCTGATGGCCAACGGCAAGGCCACGGGCGACGCGGTTGAGCTCTCCGCCGCCAACGGCTGGAAGCACAGCTGGGACAAGCTGCCCGTCAACGAGACCGGCAAGAAGGTCACCTACGCGGTCCAGGAGGTCGAGGTCCCCGACGGCTACGCCTCCGAGGTCACGGGGAACGCTGGTGAGGGCTTCACGATCACCAACAAGCTGACCACCACCCCTCCCGACAAGACCCCCAAGAAGCCGAAGCCCGCGACGCCCAAGACCGGGGATGACAGCGCCTCGCCCATCGCTCCCCTGCTCGCGTCGGCATGCGCCCTGAGTGCGGGACTCGCCCTGCGACGCGGCGCGCGTCGCGAGGACTAGCACCAGGCAAGAGTACCCACGACACCGATTGACGGTCCAGGCGGCCAGCGGAGTCAACTCCGTTGGCCGCCTTCTCGTTGGCATGACGGACGGAACGGATACGCCACCCGCGTTGCCAGCACACCAATGTTTGGCGCGAACCCCTAGCGTGCGTTCCTGACGAGAGCGGCCAGACGCGCGGCAACGGACGCGACGTCACTCTCACCAAGACTTGAGTAGCTCATCACGAAGGCGTGCCGGTCGGCCTCGGGCGCCTCGCCCCCGGCGTAGAAGCCGCTCATCGCCCGCAAGGGCACGCCCGCCTCGCGGCACGCGCGCTCGAGCCCCTGGTCGCTCGTGCCGGAAGGCAGCTCCAACCGTAGGACGAAATGCAGCCCCGCGTCCTTTGACCTCACGTCCGCGAGACGCACCCCAAGCTCCCCCTCGAGCGCGAGGAGAAGCTGGTCCCGCAGGTGGCGACAGCGCGTGCGCGTTCGGTTCACGTGCCGCTCGAAGCTGCCGGACTCTATGACGCGCGCCAGGACGAGCTGGTCGACGGTGCCCACGGTGCCCGACGCGAACGAGAGCTCGTCTCGCCAGCGCCGCGCCAGGGCCTCGGGCAGCACGGCGTACGCCACACGGAAGGCCGGGCCAAGGCTCTTGGTGAAGGTGTTGGTGTATATCACACGGCCCGCGACGTCGACGGACTGCAGCGTAGGCGCCGGCAGGCCCGAAAGGCGGAACTCGCAGTCGTAGTCGTCCTCGACCACGTAGCGCCGGGGACGCTCCGCCGCCCAGGCCAGGAGCTCGTAGCGGCGGCCAACCGGCATGACGACACCCGTGGGGAACTGGTGGGACGGCGTGACGTGCGCGACGTCGGCGCCGTTCGACCTGAGGCCGTCCACGACGAGGCCCGCCACGTCCATTCCCACGGGGACGACACGCACGCCGCTGGCCTGGTAGAGGCGGCGCAGCTGGGGATATCCGGGGTCCTCCACCGCAAAGCAGAGGTCCCGGCCCAGGAGCTGCGCCAGCATGGCGTCGAGCAGCTTGGAGCCGGCGCCCACCACGACCTGGTCCGGCGTGGCCGCGAGCCCGCGCGTCTGGGCCAGATGGCGACAGATGGCGGCGCGCAGGCAGGGTGACCCCAGGGGATCGGTCTGCCCGAGCAGGGAGCGCTCGTCCTCCTCGGCAAGCACCTCGCGTGTGATGCGCGCCCAGTTGCGAAGGGAGAAGAGGCCCGCTGAGCCCAGCTCCGCCTCCTCGTCGGGGAGGGTGGGAACGAATCGTTGCGCCCCGGACCCATGGGCTGGCTCCGACGCCGAGGCGTGGCTCGGAACGAGGGGCCGCGCGACTCTCGCCCGCCCGGAGATGCCCCGTGCCACGAAGTAGCCCCGGCGCTCGGCAGACTCGACGTAGCCTTCGGCCAGGAGCTGGCGATACGCCGCCTCCACCGTGATCACGCTCACGCCCAGGTGCTCCGCCAGGCGACGCTTGGAGGGCAGCCGGTCGCCCGCCATGAGCCGCGCCGACTCTATGTCTGCCCGCAGGCACTTGTAGAGGTGCGCGTACAGCGTGTCGCTGCCACGCCGTCCCATGTCGTAGGTAAGCATTTCTGACCCTGTTCTGGACTGGTACTGACCTTGTTGATTAATCATCTATTGGATATAGCGACAATATCAGACTCAATCTAGCCTTTGGTTCGTGACACCAGACGGCCTGCGCAGACGGGCGGGGGCACACGACCAAGGGAGAATGGCATGGCAACGGAGCAGACAGGCAAGGACCAGGCGGTGGCCAACCGCGAGTTCGCTCGGTCACTGGCGGGCGGCGTCATCATGGACGTCACCACGCCCGAGCAGGCGCGCGTCGCGGAGGAGGCGGGCGCGGTCGCGGTCATGGCCCTGGAGCGCATACCGGCAGACATCCGCGCGGCAGGTGGCGTGTCCCGCATGAGCGACCCCAAGATGATCAGGGGAATCCAGGAGGCGGTGGGCATCCCCGTCATGGCGAAGTGCCGCATCGGGCACTTCGCCGAGGCGCAGGTCCTCCAGGCGATCGGCATCGACTTCATCGACGAGAGCGAGGTACTCTCGCCCGCGGACGACCTGAACCACATCGACAAGACCGGCTTCGCGGCGCCCTTCGTCTGCGGCGCGCGCGACCTGGGCGAGGCGCTGCGTCGCATCGCCGAGGGGGCGGCGATGATCCGCACCAAGGGCGAGGCCGGCACGGGTGACGTGGTGCAAGCCGTAAGCCACATGCGCAAGATGAACGCGCAGATCCGGCAGGTCCAGAGCCTGCGTGGCGACGAGCTCTTCGAGTTCGCCAAGGAGCTGCAGGTGCCCCTGGGGCTGCTGAGGCGCGTTCATGACGAGGGCAGGCTACCCGTGGTCAACTTCGCCGCCGGTGGCGTGGCGACCCCGGCGGACGCGGCGCTCATGATGCAGCTGGGCTCTGAGGGCGTCTTCGTCGGGTCGGGCATCTTCAAGAGCGGCAACCCCGCCAAGAGGGCTGCGGCCATCGTCGAGGCCGTGCGCCACTACGAGGACGCCGAGCTCGTCGCCCGCGTGAGCGAGGACCTGGGCGAGGCCATGGTTGGCCTCAACGAGGACGAGGTAACGCTGCTCATGGCCAAGCGCGGGAGGTAGGGGCCGCAGGCGCGCCCGGACAGGCCGGAACGGAAGGCTCAGCCGCCAGGCCGTTGGGCGCGACCTGCACGACCTACATTTCAGGCGCAACGGGCGCGGCGCGGTCACCCAGTTCGGTGGTCGCACCGCGTCTTGCGCGCCGATACTCGGAGGGGTGCCAAGAAACTGTACATTGGATTTCTTTCAGGCGACAAAATCCTGGGTAAACGTCCCTCGCCTCCACAACTCTGAGGAATCATGCGCAGTTTTTCCCACGAAGTCTGATAGGCCGCGCGCGATAAGAATTGGATGTCGGGTATCAGGATAAAGAGCGCAGGCGAGGCCGCCGTCCCAGGAACGACCACCCACCCATTCCGCGCGCCCGATGGCTCCTACCTGGTTGAGGGCAAGCGCGTCAGCGGCTTCACCAACATGGAGGAGAAGCTCAACCGCACGGCGAAGGCCATGCCCTTCTCACCCGAGGACGAAATCGGCAAGCGCGGCGGCAGGTTCACCAAGAGGCCGCCGTTCAGCACGTTCGCCGTCGCTGACGGGCGCCTGATTAGCGGCCAGAACCCCATGTCGGCCGCCAAGACCGCCACGCTGCTCGTCGAGGCCCTGCAGGCGTAGGCGGCAGGGCCCACGGCCGGGGCGGGCAGGGCCCCCGCGTCCTTGCCCGCTACCCTAGCAGTCCCCGGTAGATCTGCTCATCCCGGGCGAGGAACACGTCAAAGACCACCTGGTCGACCGCACCGGGATGCTCGTCGAGCCAGTTGCGGACGGAGCCCACAGCGATGCGCGCCGCTTCCTCCTGAGGGAAGCCGAAGAGCCCCGTGCTGATACAGCAGAAGGCGACGCTACGGTCGCCCGTCTCGCTCGCGGCGTCGAGGCAGCTCGCATAGCAGTCTGCCAGCTGGCGTCGGTGCAGGTTCGTGGGCGCGCCTCCCGCAATGGGCCCCACGGTGTGGACGACGTGGCGCGCCGGCAGGTTGTACGCCGACGTCAGCTTGGCCTGGCCCGTCGGCTCCTCGTGGCGCTGCGCCGCCATGAGCCGCGCACACTCCTCGCGCAGCTGCACCCCCGCGTAGCTGTGGATCGCGTTGTCTATGCAGTGGTGTCCAGGCACCCAGCAGCCCAGGAGCTGGCTGTTGGCGGCGTTGACGATGGAATCGACCTCGATTGCGGTGATGTCGCCGCGCCAGACGGAGAGGCGCCCGTCGACGTCACTGCGCGGCAGCTCCGTGGCACGCACGATGCCCTTCTCCTGGGCAAGCTCGCGCAGAAGCCGGTCCTGGCGCACATAGAACTCGTCGCTCGTCCGACGCGGCTCACGCAGGTTCATCAGCGCCCTGAGGTAGGGCCAGAGCTGGCCCGGCTCCGTGGCCGAGGCGCGGCTGGCCGAGCCGCGCTCCTCCTCGAGGTGGTCGATGAGCCACCTGAGCTCTGACTCCCTCTTGTCCCCAATGGCACCCATGGCACCTATGCCCCCTCGGCGAGCTTCGCCCTCAGCCCAGAGATCACCTTCGCCGCGTCGTCGCGAATCAGGATCGCGCGATCCGCCAGCACGGCGGGGACCAGCGACTCCATGGCGTTGACCTGCGCGTACGTCGCCTGCTCTTCCCATTGGCATCGCGACCCCCCCGTTTCCGCAAGCATTTCCGTCCATTCTTACCCAAGCGAGAGGGGCTCTGGCGCATGATGCCCTCGCTTCTTCTTGCCTGTATTTTTCTTCCTTTTTGCTAGAATATGCTTTCGTACGTAAGAAACATGCCACTGCCATGGCTTCGCGTCGATGCGCTGCCACGCAGTCGCCCTCTTGGTGCAAGCCAGACAGAAGGTCCCACATGTCCAAGCGCGACGCCAAGATCCTCGAGCTGCTCACAGTCGAGAAGAAGATGGAGGTCACGCGCCTGTCGGAGCGGCTCGGCGTCTCCAACGTCACCATGCGCAAGGACCTCGACTCGCTCCAGGACCGCGGCCTCGTGCTGCGCGAGCACGGCTTTGCCCTCCTTGCCAACCCCAACGACGTGAGCGGGCGCCTGGCGTACCACTACGAGGAGAAGCGTCGCATCGCCCAGCGCGCGGCCGAGCTCGTGCCCGACGGCTCCACCATCATGATCGAGAGCGGCAGCTGCTGTGCCATCCTCGCACGCGAGCTCGCCGTCCAGAAGCAGGGCGTGACCGTGGTCACCAATAGCGTCTTCATAGCCAACTACCTGCGTGACTTCCCGAGCGTCGAGGCAATCCTGCTGGGCGGGATCATGCAGCGCGACTCCCAGGTCACCGTGGGTCCGCTCCTGCGCACCTGTGCCCGCGAGTTTGCGGTCGACCACCTCTTCGTGGGAGCGGACGGCTGGATCGACGGCGTGGGCTTCACCAACGGCGACCAGATGCGCGCCGAGGCGGACCGCACGATGGCAGAGTCGGCCGGACACGTGGTCGTGCTCACGGAGTCCGAGAAGTTCCGCCAGCACGGCGCCATCCCCCTGCGCTTCGGGGACAAGCCGCTGAGCGTCGTGACCGACCCCGGCCTGGGCTATGAGACCCTCCGGAGGCTGGAGCAGATGGGAATCGAGACCCTGATCGCGTGACGAGGCCACGACGTGCCGACGGCGCGGCGCAAGGGCCGGGCGAGAGACCCGTGCCTGCCTTGCGGCGGGCGGTACCCCTCCACGCCCTCCCAGCCACCCCCAGCTAGAAGAACGCGCGCACGCCCTCGTCCGCGTAGGCGCGCGCGTACTCCACGAGATTCTCCTCGTGCAGGTTCGTCTTGCCCGCAAGGGCATAGGGCCGCTCGAGAAGCGCGTACTTCGACTCCCCGAGGTTGTGGAAGGGAAGAAGCTGCACCTGGTCCAGGCCCAGGCCGCGCAGCAGCCGCGCCATCTGGCGCGCGTCCTCGATGTCGGCGTTGAAGCCCGGCACCACCGGCGTGCGCACCAGCACGTCCCGGCCAGCCCCCACGGCCCAGCTCAGGTTGGCGAGCGGCAGCTCGTTGCCGTCGCCCGTCCTCGCGCGATGCGCCGCCGCGTCCCAGTGCTTCATGTCCACGAGCAGGTGGTCCACCAGCGGTGCCACACGGGCGAAGACCTCCTGGGGCACGTAGGCCTCGGTCTCGAGGCAGCTGTCTATGCCCTCCTTGCGCAGGCGACCCAGGAACTCGACGCAGAAGTCGGGCCAGAGCAGCGCCTCCCCTCCCGAGAGCGTCACCCCGCCGCCGGAGTCCTCGTAGAAGGGTTTGTCCTGCAGGCAGAGTGCCAGCAGCCCCTCGACGTCGCGCGTCCTCCCCACCACGCTGAGCGCATGGCCGGGGCACTCTGCCACCGCACGCGCGGCGGCCTCCGAGCACGCGTCGACACCATGCAGGTCCACGTGCCGCCTGCCGCCCGTCACGCGCTCGCCCGCCCCAGCGCAGAGATTGACGCAATGCCCGCAGCCCACGCAGGAGGCGCGCACCCACTCCAGCTCTGGCTCGCGCCGCTGGCTCTCTGGGTTGGCGCACCACTGGCAGCGCAGGGGGCAGCCCTTCAGGAAGACGACGGTACGAATACCCGGGCCGTCGTTCAGGCTGAACTTCTGGACGTTGAAGACGGTCGCCGTCTGCATACTGCCTCCGCGGGGACGTTTTTCTCGCCTTGACTTCTCTTCCGTGTCACCTATCATTATATTTACGTTCGTAAGTATATATTATTTCTTACGTAATTAGGAGAACGGATGGAGAACGCACGGCACTTTGGGTCTCTCACCCCGCGCATGCAGGCGTATCGCGAGGAGGTCCTGGACGAGAAGCCCTTCGTCGACGCCGAGCGCGCCGTCCTCTGCACCGAGTCCTACCGCCAGACCGGTAGCCAACCCCCCGTCCTGAGGCGCGCGCTCTCGTTCGCGCACATCCTGGACAACATGAGCATCTACATCGAGGACAAGACCCTCCTCGCAGGCAGCCAGGCCACCAAGAACTGCAACGCGCCCGTCTTCCCCGAGTACACGCTGGGCTTCGTCCTGGACGAGCTCGACGAGTTCGACAAGCGCGACGGTGACGTCTTCCACGTGACCGACGAGGACAAGGCGCGCATCCGTTCCATCGCCCCCTTCTGGGAAGGCAACACCCTGCGCGAGCGCGGCCTGGCGCTCCTGCCCGACGAGGTCTCGGTCTTCATGGAGACGGGCGTCTTTGGCATGGAGGGCAAGCTCAACGCGGGCGACGCGCACCTGGCCATCAACCACGCGCGCCTGCTGCGCGAGGGACTGCGTGGCTACGAGGAGCGCACGCGTGCGGCGATGGGCGCGCTCGACCTCACCGACCCCGAGTCCGTCGACAGGCTGGCGTTCTACCGCGCCGTCCTGACGGTCATCCCCGCCGTCCGCCGCTGGGCCCGGCGCTACGCTGGCCTCGCGCGCGAGCTCGCGGCCCGACAGGACGACCCCGCGCGCAGGGCCGAGCTCGAGCGCATGGCCGCCACCTGCGAGCGCGTGCCCTACGAGCCCGCCCGGAGCTTCCGCGAGGCCGTGCAGGCGGTGTGGTTCTCGCAGGTCCTGCTGCAGATCGAGTCAAACGGCCACTCGCTCTCGTACGGCCGCCTCGACCAGTACCTGCTCCCCTACTACCAGGCGGACGTCGAGGGCGGCGCCATCACCCGCGACGAGGCGCTCGAGCTGCTCTGCAACCTCTGGATCAAGTCGCTCACGGTGCAGAAGGTCCGGAGCCAGTCGCACACGCTCTCGTCGGCCGGCAGCCCCATGTACCAGAACGTCACCATCGGCGGACAGACCACGGCCCGCGAGGACGCCGTCAACGAGCTTTCGTACCTCGTCCTGCAGTCCGTGGCGCAGACCCGCCTGACCCAGCCCAACCTCACCGTGCGCTACCACGCGGGCATCGACAAGCGCTTCTTGGACGAGTGCGTCGAGGTCATGAAGCTCGGGTTTGGCATGCCCGCCCTTAACAACGACGAGGTCATCATCCCCTCGTTCGTCAAGTGGGGCGTCGCCGAGGAGGACGCGTACGACTACTCTGCCATCGGCTGCGTCGAGACCGCCGTCCCGGGCAAGTGGGGCTATCGTTGCACCGGCATGAGCTACCTCAACTTCCCCCGACTGCTCCTCTGCTGCATGAACGGCGGCGTCGACCTCACCACCGGCAGGCGCTTCACCAAGGACTACGGCCACTTCACGCAGATGAGCAGCTACGACGAGCTGCTTGCCGCCTGGGACAAGACCATCCGCGAGATGACTCGCTACTCCGTCATCGTCGAGAACTTCATCGACAAGGCCTCCGAGCGTGACGTGCCCGACGTCCTCTGCTCCGCCCTCACCGACGACTGCATCGCCCGCGGCAAGACCATCAAGGAGGGTGGCGCCGTCTACGACTTCATCAGCGGTCTGCAGGTGGGCATCGCCAACATGGCCGACAGCCTCGCCGCCATCAAGAAGCTCGTGTTCGAGGAGGGCAGGATCGGGCGGCAGGAGCTCTGGGACGCGCTGCTCGACGACTTCCAGTCCCCCCAGGGCAAGCGCGTCCAGGAGCTCCTCGTGAACGATGCCCCCAAGTACGGCAACGACATCGACTACGTCGACGACCTGGTGGTCGAGGCCTACGACTCCTACATCGACGAGATCGCGAAGTACCCTTCTACGCGCCACGACCGCGGCCCAATCGGCGGCATTCGCTACGCAGGCACGAGCTCCATCAGCGCCAACGTGGGGCAGGGCATGGGCACCATGGCGACGCCCGACGGTCGCCACGCCCACGAGCCGCTTGCCGAGGGCTGCAGCCCCGCGCACAACTGCGACAGGCAGGGCCCCACGGCCGTGTTCAAGTCCATCACCAAGCTTCCCACCGAGAAGATCACCGGCGGCGTGCTGCTCAACCAGAAGCTGACCCCCACCATGCTCTCGCGCGACGAGAACAAGCAGAAGCTCGAACTCATGCTCCAGACCTACTTCAACCGCCTGCACGGCTACCACGTCCAGTTCAACGTGGTCTCGCGCGAGACGCTGATCGACGCGCAGAAGCACCCCGAGGACCACAAGGACCTCATCGTGCGCGTCGCGGGCTACAGCGCCTTCTTCAACGCGCTCAGCAAGTCCACGCAGGACGACATCATCGGGCGCACCGAGCAGACGCTCTAGAATCAGGAAGCAACAGGGCAGGAAGGACCAGGGGAGAGGAACGACATGGAGTTCTTCATCGACACCGCGGACATCGAGGCAATCAGGGAGCTGTGCTCCTTTCTCCCCATCGATGGCGTGACCACAAACCCCACCATCATCACCAAGTCCGGCAAGGCGCCCGAGCAGGTGTTCGCCGAGCTCGAGGAGGTCCTGGACGAGGACCAGAAGATCATCGCCCAGGTGGTGGCGACCGACTACGAGGGCATCCTGGCGGAGTCGCGCAAGATCGCCTCGCTGCGCGGTGGCAAGAACGTCGTCGTCAAGATTCCCGTATCGCGGGAGGGACTGCGCGCCATCCCCGCCGTCAAGTCTGAGGGGACCTGCGTCCTGGCCACCGGCATCTACAGCCCCGACCAGGCCTTCTGGGCGGCGAAGGCCGAAGCCGACTACCTGGCGCCCTACGTCAACCGCATGTGCAACTACGGCGACGGCGTGAGCCAGGTAATCGAGCTCGTCGACACCCTGGCCACCTACGGCTTCGACGCAAAGGTCTGCGCCGCGTCGTTCAAGAACGTCGACCAAGTGCACCAGCTGCTCGCGGCGGGCACGCCCGCGATAACCGTGGCGCCCGACGTGATCCGCGCGATGGTTGACCACCCCGGCACCGCCATCGCCGTGGACGAGTTCACGAGCAACTGGCGGAAGACCTACGGAAGGTCCACGCTCGAGGCGTAGGGTCTGAGGCCGGAGGCAATGGATGCCGCTCGAGAGGTGGAAAGGACAGCATTTCGCGTGAAATGCTGTCCTTTTTCTCGCTCAACTGGGCAAACGCAAAATTTGACAGCATTCTACGCAGAATGCTGTCTTGGAGGGCCTTCGCCAAAGCAAGGTCGACTGCGGCTACCCCAGGCCCAGGCTCACAGTCCGAGCTCGCGCACCCAGGACGCGAGCTCGGCCGCAGAGGCGCCGGCGCTCAACCTGCGACCACCGCGCACCGTGGCGTCGGGCACGAGCTGCTGCATGCGCTCCGGAGCCTTGCCCAGACCACTTCCGCCGCTGGTGGCAAAGGGCACGACGGTCTTCCCGGAAAAGTCGTGAGCCTCCAGGAAGCTGTCTACGATGCGCGGCTCGACGTACCACCACACGGGGAACCCCACGAAGACGACGTCGTAGCCAGAAAGGTCGACGTCGTCGCCCGCAAGCTCGGGACGGCAGGACTCGTCCCGCATCTCGACGCTGCTGCGCGACGCCCTGTCGTTCCAGTTGAGGTCGGCGCTGCTGTAGGGTCGCGCCGGCGCGACCTCGTGCAGGTCGGCCCCCGCGGCGTCTGCCAGCGTCTTTGCCACGCGCGCAGTGGTTCCCGTGGCCGAGAAGTATGCGACCAGAACCTTTGCCATGATCCTCTCCCCCTCCATGGACGCCGGCGGACGCACCATGCGGCCAATCGGCGCCCCGCTCGTTGGGATAATCATGCGCCGACGTGGAGCCATCGTTCAATGCCCAGAATCGTCGCGCGTGGAGTCGTCCGGCATCCTTCCCAACTCGGCAAAAATTGAAATTTTGCCGAGTTGCATGTGAGCTAGCTGGGGCCTTGCAAAACGAGTCAGCAAAATTTCGAATTCTGCGGACTTCGCCGGCGCGGCACGGCAACCTCACGCGAGAGCCTGCGTACCCGGACGGCACGCGACGGCGGCACGCGGCAGTCCGGCCGCTACTCCTCCACGAGCAGGGGCTCTCCGGCCCTCTCCAGGCGACGAAGCCTGGCAAGGAGCAGCGCCGCAGCCACGACGAAGCCCACGCCGCCCAGGATGCCCGTGGGCGCCGAACCCACGAGGGGATTGCCTGCCGTCCGCGCGAAGGCATAGCTCAGGCCCGCCGTCCCGTCGAGCGAGCCGTGCGCGAGCGTCGCCGGGATGCAACTGCCCGACCTCAGCGTGAGGTAGCTCAGGAACACCCCCACCGCGGTGCAGTAGGCACAGCAGGCGACGACCGCCGCGAGCACGACGGGCCCAAGGTATCCCGCAAGCCAATAGCGCCAGGTCTTGTCGAAGCCCGCCGAAGTGAGGTGGGATGTGCCCTGGAACCCCTCTCCCGTGACGGCCCTCGTCACGATGACGGCGATCGAGGGCGCGAGCATGATCGCCCCCGTGACCAGCTTGGTGGCCATGGGCAGGTAGCTTGCCAGCGCGCTCCTGCTCATGGGGTACACCGCAAGGAACGCATACGCCCACGCGATCCCAAAAGTCACGAGCAGGAAGATGAGGATCCGCCTTCTGGTGTCACTCATTCGGGAACCAGTCACCTGCCACTCTCGCCTGGCTGCGGCTGCCGTGCCGAGGCCCGCTGGGCTGGCGGCTGCCGTGCCGAGGCCTGCTGGGCTGTGGCCTGACGGGCCGCCGGTTCGCCACCGACGTCACGCACGCTACGGACGCCGTCCTCGATCAGGCCGCCCAGGAGCTCGGCAAGCCGTTCGGGCGAGACGAGCCTTCCCCCTTCCACCCAACGGCGGAACATCACATGCGAGGCACCGCTGGCATAAGAGTTGACGAGGTCCTTCTCCTCGGGCGGAAACGACGCGAAGGGGTCGAAGCCCTCCCGGTTGCTCCGCAGGGATTGTGCCGACACGGCCTGGAAGAGGTCCGCCCAGCGCGGGTCGCAGATGAGCCGCTCGGCAAAGACGTCACGCGTGTAGAAGTCGACGAAGACCCGCGTGAGCCTCTTGTAGTCGTAGGGCACGGGCAGCTTGGAAACCTCGTCGGCGTATTGCTGGCACACCTCTGCGACCATGTCCTCATACAGCGCCTCGATGCAGCTGTAGTGCAGGTAGAAGGTCTTGCGATGTATGCCCGCGCGCTCCGACACGGATGTGACGGTCACTGCGTCGGGGCTGCCCTCCACCACAATCTGGCGAAATGCCTCCCTGATCGCGTCGCGCGTACGCCGCGAGCGCTGGCTCCTCTCGACCGCCTGATCCATGGCCCACACCCCCTCCCGGCCCATGCGACGTCCGTCATGCCACGCAAGGCACCACCTTGGGCACAAGTGGCCATTGAAGATGGGCGTGGCTGTGGCTAGCGTCTGGAACATACAGTATATCCACGTGAGCAGCGCGCCGGCACGTGGCCCGGGCCGGGAGTGGCCCCGAGCTGGCTCCCAGGAGGCACGCAGATAGGGGGACGCGACATGAAGTACCTCGACGGGGAAGAGTTCCAGAAGGCGGACGCCTTTGGCGTGGGAGAGCCCAACGACGCGTACGCGGCGTACTTCGTGGGCAACTCCTACCTCAAGCTGCTGACGGACCCGAGCAAGGTCTCGCTCGCGGTGGCAAACGTGAGCTTCGAGCCGGGCTGCCGCAACAACTGGCACGTCCACCACGCCAGCGAGGGCGGTGGGCAGATCCTCATCTGCACGGCCGGAGAGGGCTGGTACCAGGAGTGGGGCAAGGAGCCCGTGGAGCTGACGGCGGGCAGCGTGGTCTCGATCCCGCCCGAGGTGAAGCACTGGCACGGCGCCAAGAGGGACAGCTGGTTCTCTCACCTTTCCATCGGCGTGCCCGGCAAGGACGCGTCCAACGAGTGGCTCGAGCCCGTGAGCGACGAGGACTACCTGGCGCTGTAGTTGCGCCGGAGGCAGTCCGCGTCACGACATGCGATGACGCCGCAGCGGGCGATGCGGCGGCGGGGTGGGACGGTCTGCGACAAACGGCACGAACGAGTCTTTATGGCGAGAGGAGCCAACGATGGTCCTTGAAGAGAGCTTCGTCCTGAGCAACGGCGTCAGCATTCCCAAGCTGGGGCTGGGAACCTGGTTCATCGACGACGGCAAGGCACCCGAGGCGGTGCGGCAGGCCGTGCGCCTTGGGTACCGGCACTTCGACACCGCCCAGGCCTACGGCAACGAGCGGGGCGTGGGCGAGGGCGTGCGCACGGCAGGCGTCGCGCGCGAGGAGCTTTTCGTGACCACCAAGCTGGCGGCCGAGGCGAAGGACCGCGCCACTGCGGCGGCTGCCATCGACGAATCACTGCGAAAGGCAGGCCTCGACGACTTCGACCTCATGCTCATCCACAGCCCCCAGCCCTGGGCGAACTGGCGCGAGGGCAGCTACGCCGAAGGCAACCGCGAGGCCTGGGAGGCGCTGGAGGATGCGTACCGCGCGGGCAAGCTCCGTGCCATCGGCGTCGCCAACTTCGAGGAGGCGGACCTCCAGAACCTGGAGGCCGAGGACGTGCGGCCGATGGTCAACCAGCTCCTGGTCCACGTGGGCAACACCCCGGAGCAGCTCATCCGGCACTGCCGGGACAAGGGCATCCTGGTCGAGGCGTACTCTCCCGTCGCTCACGGCGCAATCCTGGACGACCCGAGGGTCGCCGGAATGGCCGAGCGCTACGGCGTGAGCGTGGCCCAGCTCTGCATCCGCTACGACCTGCAGCTGGAAACCCTCCCCCTGCCCAAGACGGCGAACCCCGACCACATGCGCCAGAACAGTGAGCTGGACTTCGAGATCTCTGACGAGGACATGGACACGCTGCGCGGCTACGACGCGGTCGACTACGGCAGCTATGCGGCGTTCCCCGTGTTCAGCGGAAAGTAGGGCGTCTGGAGCAGGGACGCGACGGGCACGCAGACGGGCGTTCGGCCCAGACGAATCGAGAAAAGGCATCAGGCGAGAGGGGCCAGGCATGGCAGTGAGACAGACGGCAGGACGCGACCAGTTGGGCGAGTTTGCCCCCAAGTTCGCGGAGCTCAACGACGACGTGCTGTTCGGCGAGGTGTGGAGCCGGGAGGAGGAGCTCTCGCTGCGCGACCGCTCGCTGGTCACCGTGGTCGCGCTCATGGCGCAGGGGCTCGTCGACTCGTCGTTCAAGTACCACCTGATGACGGCGAAGAAGAACGGCATCACCAAGGAGGAGATCGCCGAGGTCATCACCCACGCCGCCTTCTATGCCGGCTGGCCCAAGGCCTGGGCCGCCTTCAACATGGCCAAGGAGGTCTGGGAGTAGGATACGGCCGTGCCGGGCTGGGTGTGGCTGGACCGAGCCGGAAGGCGCAGCGCCGCCCAATCTTGCGATCGTGGACTGAATTGGCCCCGCACGGCGGCAAAACTGTCCACACTGGCAAGACTAAGCCTTACAGCATGAGGCTTCGGGCGAGAGTGACGCGCGTACGATGCCGGCCGTACTGTCTCACCAACGACCCACATTCACGCTCGTACCGCACGTCACGCGCCACGCCGCGCTCGTTCCCTATGCACGTAGAGCTTGCACCCGGACACATCACGCACGTCGACGCAACGCGCCCCGGGGCCGAAGCCCCGGGGCGCGGCATGTCTCACGCGACGAAGAGCATCACGGCAGCAACGCCGGCGCGCCTCTCGCCTACTCGACGTCGATCTTGTGGACCCAGTTGAACTTGTCCTCGACCTCGCCGGACTGGATGCCGGTCAGGGTCTCGCGCAGCTTCCTCATGACGGGTCCGACCTCGTCCATGCCGTAGACGACCTCACCATCGGGGCCCACGACCTTGCCCACCGGCGAGATGACGGCCGCGGTGCCGCACATGCCGCACTCGACGAACTCGCCGATCTCGTCGAAGCGCACGGGACGCTGCTCGACGGTCATGCCCAGCATGTTCTGGGCCACGTCCACCAGCGAGCGGCGCGTGATGGAGGGCAGGATCGAGTCGGTCGCAGACTGGGGAACCACCAGCGTGCCGTCCTTCTTGACGAAGAGGAAGTTGGCGCCGCCGGACTCCTCTACGAAGGTGCGGGTCTCGGGGTCGAGGAACATGTTGTCGGCGTAGCCCTCGGCATGCGCCTCGACGCTGGGATACAGCGACATGGCGTAGTTGAGGCCGGCCTTGATGTTGCCGGTACCATGGGGAGCTGCGCGGTCGTACTCCGAGACCTTGACCGCGACAGGCCTGACGCCGCCGGAGTAGTACGGGCCAACGGGGGTCACGAGGATGCGGAACTGGTACTCGTCGGCGGGCTTGACGCCGATGACGTCACCGGTGGCGATCATGAGCGGGCGCACGTACAGCGTGGCGCCAGAGCCGTAGGGCGGCACCCATGCGGCGTTGGCGCGTACGACCTTCTCGACGGCGTCGACGAAGCGGTCCTCGGGGAAGGGCGGCATCACGATGCGCCTGGCGGAACCGGCCATGCGGGCGGCGTTCTGGTCGGGACGGAAGCAGACCACGTCGCCGTTCTTGGTGGTGTACGCCTTGAGGCCCTCGAAGACCTCCTGGCAGTAATGGAAGATGCCCGCGCACTCGGAGAGCGTGATGCTGTGGTCGGTGGTAAGCGCGCCCTCGTCCCAGGCACCGTCCTTGTAGTTCGAGACGTAGCTGTAGTCCGTGGGCATGTAGCTGAAGCTGAGGTGCTCCCAGTCCAGGTCCTTCTTCTGCATGTGGCCCTCCTTGCCTTGTTTGTGGTTCGCGCGGGTGCGGCCCGGGAGCGTCCCAGGCGTCACCTCCGCCGCGATGCACAGTGTACTCTCGCCCTTGCGGGCGCCCTGAGTAGGTGACGCTCCCGAAACATGGGAGGGGCTTCTCCTCGCGTTCATCATCTGGTCAAGCATCTTGCGGACGGGTGCCGCCGGACGTCAGGACGCGGGTGGCAGGAGGCTCGGTGCGGGCTGGGCTCACCTTGGCTGTGGGGCGCGTGGCGCGGGCTGCGCTCACTTCGGCTGTGGGAGGCGCGGGCTGCGCTCACTTCGGCTGTGGGAGGCGCAGGCGGCACATCACCGGCACAGGAGGCCCGAAGTGGGTGATTTCCGTCCCCTTGAAGGCGAGAAAACCACCCACTTCGAGCGCGCGACAGCAACTCACTCACCCATTTCTCGCCTCTCGCGCGCTAACGCCGAAGTGAGTGGTTACGCCCTTCTCGCCCGCGAGAGAACCACCCACTTCGGACGTGGCGTGACGACTCGCCCGCCCACTTCGAGCATGGCACGGCAGCTCGCCCACCCACTTCGAGCCCGCCATGGTCGTCCACCAACCCACTTCGAATCCGGCGCGCGGAAGGCCCGAAGTGGGTCGCGGACCAGCAAGTAGGTCGTGGGTCAGCAGGCGAGCCGAGGCCAGTCGCTAGCCACGGGCACTCCCCCGCACGCCCCGCACGAGGACGAGGCGGTTCGCCACCATTGCCGCAAGCGCGTACGCCACGCAGACGACGGCCACGACCCCCAGCCCCCACGCGGGAAGCGCGACGAAGTCCAGCGGCTCGGCCAGAGGCGAGAGGGGCAGCCATGCACCCAGGAGCCCCACCGCGACGGCGACCAGGGTCACGCGCCAGGAGGCGCGGCTCTGGACGAAGGGCAGCCTGCGCGTGCGCATGACCTGCACGGCCAGGAGCTGCGTGACCAGGCTCTCCGTGAACCAGGCGCCCTGGAAGACCGCCACGAAGAGGGCGCGCCGTGCCGCCATCCCCGCGCCGGCCGCCGCGAGCTCCGCCCAACTGCCACCCGCGACGGCAGGGCAGACCCAGAAGAAGAGCAGGCCAAAGGTGAGAAGGTCGAACGCCGAGCTCACGGGCCCGATCCGCCTCATGTAGCCGCCCAGCGAGCCCACGTCCCAGCCGTTGGGCGCGGCCACGGACTCCTCGTCCACGTTGTCCCAGGGAATCGCCGTGCAGGCGATGTCGGAGAGCAGGTTGAGCAGGAGCATCTGGGTGGCACGCATGGGCAGGAAGGGCAGGAACAACGACGCGGCGAGCACGCTGAAGACGTTCCCGAAGTTCGAGCTAGCAGCGATGCGCACATACTTCTCCATGTTTGCGAAGGTGTGACGACCGGCCATGATGCCCCTCTCCAGCACCATGAGGTCCTTCTCGAGGAGGATAATGTCCGCCGTCTCGCGCGCGACGTCGGTCGCCCCCTCCACGCTGATGCCACAGTCGCTCTGGCGCATGGCGGGGGCGTCGTTCACGCCATCCCCCATGTAGCCCACCACGTGTCCGTTGGCACGCAGCGCGGCCACCACACGAGCCTTCTGGTCGGGCGCGAGCTTGGCGAACACGGTGACGTCCTCGGCCGCCTGCGCGAGCCGGGCGTCGTCCATGGCCTCCACGTCTGACCCCTCCAGCACGCCGCCCACGTCCAGGCCGATGGCACGGCACACGTGGACGGCGACTCGGGCGGAGTCCCCCGTGAGCACCTTGGTCCCCACGCCGTGCGAGGCCAGGGCGGCGATGGCGGTCTTGCTCGACTCCTTGGGCGGGTCGAGGAAGGCGAGGAAGCCGATGAAGCGCATGTCGCGCTCGTCCTTGGTGCTCAGGACGCGCACGCCCGCAGGCTCGGCCTTGCGCGCCACGCCGAGGACGCGCATGCCCTCGCTCGCCATGGCCGCCGCCCGCTCCATGACCTGCGTGCGCAGGTCGTCACCCAGCGCGCACGCCTCCCCGCCCAGGTCGACCTCGCTGCAGGCCGCGAGCACTTCCTCGACCGCGCCCTTGGTGATCATGTGGGTCCTGCCCCGCTCGTCCCCCACCACGACGCTCACCAGGCGACGCTCGAAGTCGAAGGGAAGCTCGTCCACCAGCGTGTAGCGCTCGGCGAGCTCGTCGGCGCTGGGCAGGTCGCGCGCACCCCACGTCATGGCGACGCCAGTCGCGACCGCGCCGGCGCCGACCTCGTCGCTCTCGCCCGCGTCCCTCGCCGCCGCGCTCAGCTCCTGAGTGCGGCGGATGATGGCGGAGTCGACGAGGTTGCGCAGGCCGGTCTCGAAGAAGCTGTTCAGGAAGGCCTCGAAGAGCACGCGGTCGTCCTCCCGGCCCAGGGCGTCGAGGTGGCGTTCCAGGACGACGCGGTTCTCGGTGAGGGTGCCCGTCTTGTCGGTGCAGAGGACGTCGATCGAACCCAGGTTCTGCACGGCGTCGAGGCGCTTCACGATGGCCTTGCCGCGGCTCAGGTCCTGAGCGCCCTTGGCCAGGCAGGCGGTCACGATCATGGGCAGCATCTCGGGCGTGAGCCCCACGGCGACGCTCGAGGCGAAGAGCAGGGCGGCGAGCCAGTCCCCCTTGGTGAGGCCGTTCGCAAGCAGAACCAGAGGGGCGATGACCAGGGTCATCCTCATGAAGAGCGCGCCAACCTCGTCAAGGCTGCGCTGGTAGGCACCCTTGGGACGCACCTCTCCAAGCGAGCTGGCAACGCGTCCGAAGGCGGTCCCCTCTCCCACGGCGACCACGACGCAGCTAGCCCCGCCCGAGATGACGGTGGACCCCATGAGGGCGACGTTGGGCAGGTCGGTGACCTCCCGGCTGGCGGCAGCGCACTCGTCCAGCGCGGCGGCGCAGCGCTCGACGGGAGCGCTCTCGCCCGTGAGGGAGGCCTGGCTGACGAAGAGGTCGCGCGCGTGGGTGAGGCGCACGTCGGCGGGGACGATGTCGCCCGCGCGCAGGTGGATGACGTCGCCCACCACGACCTGGTCGAGCGGGAGCTCGGCGCGTCCGGCGTCCGCGCGCTCGACGCAGCAGGTGGTCTGGATCGAGCGCGCCAGCGCCTCCGCGGCGTTTGCGCTGCGGCGCTCCTGCACCTCGCGCATGAGGACCGAGATGCCCACCATGACCAGGATGATGAGGGTGGTGGATGGGTCGCGCTGGCCAGGCTGGGCAAATGCGACGTCAGTCACGAACGAGACGATGGCCAGCACGACGAGGATGTCAGTGAAGGGGTCCGAGAACACGGACAGCAGACGAGAGAAGACGGACGGCCGGTCGGGCGCGCCCACCACGTTGGCGCCCCACTCGGCGCGGGACTCCTCGACCTCCTCGGGCCCGAGGCCCGCCTCATGGCTCTTGAGCTCGTCGAACGCCTGGTCGATGGACAGGGTTGCGAGGTGGCGCAGCCAGGAGAGCCTCAGCTCCCCAGCAGTGCCGACGTTGATCAGGGACATGCTATGGCCCCCTCCCTCCAGCTGGTCCCGCCTGCGTGGCGGAAACCAGGGTCAGGGGGCGCAGGCGCTCGGGCTTGCTAGCTCAGACGCGACGCGGCAAAGGCGCGAGCAGGCGCCCCCTCTCGGAAATTGCATGATCGACTGTGACCAAGACCGACGTCCATGGGGCACCTCCTTGGGGTCGGGGACTCCCGTCCCTCTCGCCTTGCCTGAAAGCCTGCCGGGCCATCCCTGGCGCAACGGCGTGTGCGGCACGCGGGTTCGCTGCGTGCCCATGCCTCGACGCATGTATACCCGAGCACGGACCATCTTGAACCCCTTCACCACCAAAGGCAAGCCCGACGGTCCATCTCGATCCGGCAGAAGGCTCGCTTTGGGCTGGCGAGAGGCACCCGCCACGAGCTTCCCGCGCAAGGACGGCGGCGCGAGCGGATGAGGTGCCACCAGAACGGCGATGTGGGTGGGCAAGATGCCACCACAAGCGGGAAGTGGGTGGTTCTCTCGCCTGGCGGAGCCTTGCAACAACCCACCTCGGCCGCGACGCGCCGGAACGGCGATGTGGGTGGGCAGACGGCCGCGCCGAGGTCGAAGTGGGTGATTCTTGCGCAGCCGAGAGGGGCGGAACCACTCACTTCGGGGCTCGCACGCCACACGGGGCTCGCACGCCATCGCGGGATGCGGAAGACATGCGAGCCCCCCGATGCCGGCGCGGCATTACGCACACGAGCCTCGGATGGTCGGCACGACGCCTCACCCCGTACCCCACGGCACCCGCGCGTTCCCATGTGTTCATCGTCTGAGCAATCCGCCACCCGCAAACCGGCGTTTCTCCCCGACAACGCGAGCGCGTTATGATGAGACTGCCGTGTCCTGCCGCGACGCGGCAAAACCGAGACCGTTCATCGTTGGAGGCCCTACATGCCCGTAACCGCGATCATCCTCGCCGCCGGCGAGGGAACGCGCATGAAGTCTCGCCATCCCAAGGTAATGCACAAGATGCTCGACCACCCCATGATCTGGTGGGCCGCCGACTCCGCCCGCAAGGCGGGGGTCGAGCGCATCGTCGTGGTCGTGGGCAACGGCGCCGACGAGGTGCGCGACTACTTCGCCCATGACGAGCTGGGCGCAAGCGTCGAGTTCGTCGAGCAGGCCGAGCGCCTGGGCACCGGCCATGCCGTCCGCGTGGCGCGCGACGCCCTCGGCGCCTTCGAGGGACCCACCGTGGTGATGTACGGCGACACCCCGCTGGTACGCCCCCAGACCATCAGGTCGCTCATCGACCAGGCGAGAGACACGCACGCCGCGTGCACCGTGCTCACCATGACGCCGGACGACCCCACGGGCTACGGCCGCATCCTGAGCGAGGACGGCCAGGTCAAGGCCATCATCGAGCACAAGGACTGCACCCCCGGGCAGCGCGAGGCCCTCAGGGAGTGCAACTCTGGCCTCTACTGCTTCTGCGGACGGCGCCTGACCCAGAACCTAGACAAGATCGGCAACGACAACGTCCAGGGCGAGTACTACATCACCGACATGGTGGGCATCTACGCCCAGATGGGCGAGCCCGTGAGCGCCGTGCACTGCGAGGACGCCGGCGAGCTCCTGGGCGTCAACAGCCGATCGCAGCTCGCCGCCGTGACCAAGATCATGCAGCGCCGCATCAACGAGGGCCTCATGGCCGCCGGCGTCACCATGATGGACCCCGAGCAGGTCTGGGTGGGACCCGAGGCGACCGTCGGCCAGGACACCGAGCTCCTGCCCCAGACCTTCGTGTGGGGAAGGAGCCACGTGGGCTCCGACTGCGTCGTGGGCCCCAACAGCCGGCTCGTCAACGCGAGCGTGGGCGACGGCTGCCTGGTGGACGAGACGATCATCGTGGACTCCGCGATCGACGACGAGGTCAAGTGTGGCCCGCGCGCCTACCTGCGCGGCGGCGCCCACTTCCACAAGGGTGCCAAGGCAGGCACCCACGTCGAGATAAAGGGCTCCGAGGTGGGCGAGAACTCGAAGGTGCCGCACCTCTCCTACATCGGTGACGCGACCCTAGGCCGCGACGTCAACATCGGCGGCGGCTCCATCACCTGCAACTACGACGGGAAGCACAAGAGCCACACCCAGATCGGAGACCACGTCTTCGTGGGCTCCGACACCATGATGGTGGCCCCCGTGACCATTGGCGACAACGCGCTCATCGGCGCGAGTTCGTGCATCACCAGAGACGTGCCGGCGGGAGCCCTCTCGCTGGAGCGCTCGAGGCAGTACGTCCAGGAGGGCTGGGCGGATCAGTACTGGGAGAGACTTGGGAAAGAGGAGTAGATGTACGAGAACCTGTGCAAGCCGCTCAACGTCGAGAAGGAGATAAAGCTCTTCTCCGGCACCGGTAACCCGGAGCTGTCGAAGCGGGTCGCCGAGATCCTGCACCTCGAACTGCAGGGCCTGCACCTGGAGAAGTTCGCAAACGGCGAGACCTACGCGCGCTTCGTGGAGTCCGTCCGCGGCGACGAGGTCTTCTTCATCCAGACCCTGGCCGGCCCCAACGTCAACGACCTGCTCATGGAGACGCTAATCGTGGCAGACGCGGCCACGCGCGCCTCCGCGGACAACTTCACCGTGGTCATCCCCCACTACGGCTACGCGCGCCAGGACCGCAAGGCCGCGCCGCGCGAGCCCATCACCGCCCGCCTGGTGGCCAACCTGCTCGAGGCCGCCGGCGTGGACCGCGTGATCACGCTTGACCTGCACTCCAACCAAATCCAGGGCTTCTTCGACATCCCCGTGACCCACCTCACCGCCCTCTACCTCTTTGGCGACTACTTCAAGGAGAAGGACTTCGACTGGGAGAACACCGTCGTGGTCTCTCCCGACATGGGCCGCGCGAAGGTCGCCAAGAAGCTCAGCGACTACCTGGGCTGCGAGGTCGCCATCGCCCACAAGAGCCGTCCCAAGCACAACGCCGCCGAGGTCATGGGCATCATCGGCAACATCAAGGGCAAGACCTGCATCATCAACGACGACATGATCGACACCGCGGGCACCCTGGTGGGCTCCATCAACAAGCTCAAGGAGATGGGCGCGGGCGACATCTACATCAGCGCCACCCACGGCATCTTCTCGGGCCAGGCCATCGAGCGCATCGAGGGCGCACCCATCGTGGAGTGCGTTGTGTCCGACGCCATCCCCTGCGCCGTGGCCAACCAGCCCGGCTCCAAGATCAAGACCGTGTCCGTCGCGCAGGAGCTGGCCGACGCGATCTACGCCGTGTACGTGAACACCCCCGTGTCCGGCGTGTTTGGCGGCAACTCCGAGATGTAGCGCTGCCAGAAGCGCAAACCACCGGCAGCGAGCATGGGCAACATGCGCCCTGTAGCTTGCTTCGGTTCCTGAGCTCGACCCCTTGGGCGCCCCGGCTTCGGCCGGAGCGCCCTTCTTCTCTGGGAAGTGGGGCGAGGGCGCGCGGCGATGGGCTGCGGCGTGCAGGCGAGAGCGGCCTGCGTCCGCGCCCGTGGGGCTAAGGCTCCTGCACCGCCTCCCAGACGGCGGTCGAGACGCGCGCCATGAGGGCGTCCGCCTGGCCCTGGTCCATCCCCGTGGTCATGACGACGAGCACGTAGGGGTGGTCTCCCGGGACGATGCCGCCGTCGTGGCGCACGCCGTCCAAGCTCCCCGTCTTGTGCGCGAACGCGACCCCATCCGGCAGTCCCTGCGCCAGGCCTCGCGTGTCCGCCTGGTCCTCGAGCCAGCCCAAGGCACGCTCGGAGGCCTCGGGGCTCACGAGCTCCCCGCGCGCCACCATGAGCAGCAGCCTCGCCTGGTCGCTCGCGCTCGTGTAGTTCTCGCGCCCGGAGGCGGCCGCAACCGTGTCCATCATCTTGCGGCAGAGGCTCGTGTCGGCAAGCCCAAGCCGCTGGCACTCCTCGTTCACCGCATCCATGCCCAGGGCGTCGATGAGCAGGTTGGTGGCCATGTTGTCGCTCTGTCCGACCATGTATGCCGCAAGCTGCCCATAGCTGAGCCAGGTGCCCGCGCGCATGCCCTGCACCACGCCCGAGCCTGCCACGCGGTCCTGACCGCGCAGGATGGTGCCGTCCGCAAGCGAGATGCGGCCGTCCTGGGCCTCCTGCAAGAGCGTCGCCATCACCACAGTCTTGATCATGCTGGCCGAGGGGACGCGCTCCTCTCCCCCAAGGGAGAATCCCGTGGTGCTGCCATCCACCGACTCGTAGGCGACGTAGGCGCTTCCGGAGTGGCCGGCGAGCGCCGCCTCGACCGCCGCCTGGATGGGGGCTGAGTCCCGCGGCCACGTGTCCGACGAGGAGTCGCCCGGGGACGCGTCGCTCACCGTGGGCCACGCCGTCTTCTGCCCCGCCGTGGCCTGGTCCGACGCGCCAGGCTGGCTTGCCTGGCCTTCCGCCGCGCCCGGGCCACTCACGACCCGAGGCGAGCAGGCGCCCAGGAGGCAGGGGGCGACTGCCGCGAGGGTGGCGAGGGCGACAAGGGCTATTCTGGAATGGAGCATGTTCACGCCTCACGTACGCAGGTCTTTGACGTTCGGGCGCCTCGAGGCGCGGACGGGTCGGACGATAGCCCAGCCAACTATGGTACCTGCCATGAAGCCTTGCCCACGCGAGCTCACGGAGGAAGCGATGGCCGGAAACAACTTTTGCGTCAACTGCGGGGCTCCCCTCCAGGAGGGCGCCCGCTTCTGCACCAACTGCGGAGCGCCCGTGCAGGCCCTCGTCGACGGCGGCGCGACCGAGCCCACGAGTGACGCTTCGGCAACGGAGCCCCAGCCCGACCAGACGCAGCGGCTCGCGGCACCCGGGGAGGCCGCTCCCATGCAGCCTGCGGGAGCCCAGCCCTACGTGCCCGTGAGGCCCGGCAGTCCCCATCCCCAGGCTGCGTTTGCGCAGGCTCCCTATGCACGGGCGACCTCCGCCGTCGCAGGCGGCGACAACCGCCACAGGACCATCGCCGTCGTCGTGGCGGCGCTGGCGGCCCTCGCCCTCGTGGCCGCACTCGCCCACGCGTGGCTGTCGGGCACGGGCACGGGCGGCAACGATGGGCAACCCCAGCAGGGCCAGCAACAGGGTGACTCCGATGGCGAGGCAAACGGCGACGCCTCGAGGAAGCAGGAGGACGACAAGGCGGGGGCCGAGGCAGAGGCCAAGAAGAAGGAAGAGGAGGCCGAGGCCCAGGAGGAGAAGGCCAAGAAGGAGTCCCTCGACCAGCAGGACAGCGCCTTCCACGACTCCCTGGTCTCGTACTACAACGTGCTCTCCGACTACGACGCGCGCGTGCGTGACGCGGCCTCGAACTTCAACGCGTCGTTCCTCTCCAAGGACATGGACCTCAGGCGCAGCCTTGCCAGCAGCTGCTCCAGCCTCAAGGTCGAGCTCCAAGGCAAGGTGGACTCCCTGGGCAAGATGACGGCACCGGAGGGGTCCGCGTGGACCACGCAGCTCTCGCAGATCCGCCAGTGCTACCAGGACCACCTGAGCCGTGTCACGGTGATGGACTCCGCCTGGCAGGTTGACCTGCGCTACCCGGACCCGGAGCCCCACCAGTCAGAGATCTTGGGACCGATCTCTGCCGGGAACCTGGACGGCTCCAACAAGAACGCAGCGCTGGACGACTACGAGAAGCTGTACCCACAGATCACGCTGTAGGAGCGTAGGCGCAGGCGATGGCGCTGGACCCGGGCGCGCATGGTTCGACGTTCACGCCGTTACGCACGAGATTGCCAGCGAGCACGCTCTTGCGCACATGAGCCAGTCCCATCAACTGGGCAAACGCGATGCGGCATGTGCGTTTGAGCGTGAGCGACGAGGCGTGCGTGCGTTCGAGCGTGCCCGGCGGCCGGGTGTGTGCGTTCGAGCGTGAGCGATGAGCCGTACGCGGGCAATGGCGCGCGTGACGCATGGCGTGCACGGCAAACGTCAGGCGAGAGAGGCGCGCCTCACGCCTCGAGGCAGGCCCCCAGCATGAGCTCAAGCCCACGCGTGGCAACGTCCAGCGACATGCTGGGCACGTCCGACCCAAGCGCCACAGCCTGCTGGGGCAGGTAGGGCAAGTGGACGAAGCCGCCCCTCACGCCCGGCCTCCCGCCGCGCAGGCAGTCCAACAGGCAGAAGAGAAGCTCGTTGCACACGTAGGTCCCGGCCGTGTACGAGACCGCCGCAGGCACGCCGCCGTCAGCGGCCGCGCGCGCCATGCCCGCCACAGGCAGGGTGGAGAAAAGCGCGTCCGGGGCACCCTCGAGGATGCGCTCGCCAAGGGGCTGCCTGCCGGCGTTGTCCGGAATGCGTGCGTCACGCCAGTTGATGCCCACGAACTCCGGCATGACCTTGGAGCGCCCGCCCGCCTGGCCCACGCAGAGCACCAGTTCGGCGTCACAGGCCTCCAGCTCCTCGCGCAGCCTCGCGAAGGCGCCGCCGAACTCCACGGGAAGCACGACGCGCACGAGCTCCCTGCCCAGGATGGTATCCGGAAGCGATCGGACCGCCTCCCAGGACGGGTTGGTCGCCTCTCCCCCAAAGGGCTCGAAGCCCGTGACAAGAACCTTGCCCATGGTACCGCCTTCCGACGCTCTCCTGCGTCCGCATGATACGACAGCGCAGGTCCTGGACGAGGTGTCTCTCCCCTGCGCTATGCTCTTTGCAACGAACGGCTACGCAAGAGAGGCTGGCATGAAGGCGGCACCCAAGGCACCCAAGCAGATTTCCCTCATCTGCGGGCTGGGAAACCCCGGTCCCGAATACGCCGAGACCCGACACAACGCGGGCTTCGCGACCGTCGACCTGCTGGCCGAGCGCGCGGGTGTGCGCTACTGGAAGAGCCAAGCGGGCTGCGACGTCGCGCGCATCGGCTGGACGTCGGCGGGAGAGGCGCGCGAGGTCGTCCTCGCAAAGCCGCAGAGCTACATGAACACCAGCGGCGGCCCGCTCTCGAAGCTCATGAGGGAGCTGCGCGTGGGACCGCAGGAGGTCCTGGTGGTCCACGACGAGGTGGACCTCCCGCAGGGCCAGGTGCGAGCCAAGTTTGGCGGTGGCCTCAACGCGCACAACGGACTCCGCTCCGTCGCGGACAAGCTGGGCACGCGCGACTTCGCCAGGCTGCGCTTCGGCGTGGGCAGGCCCCCGGGAAAGATGAGCGTGGCAGACTACGCCCTCCGCCAGCTCAAGGGCGGCTTCCTGGACGAGTTCAGGCTCACCGCACAGGACGCGGCGGACCTGGCCGAGCGCTGCCTCGACGGGAACGTGAGCTGGGACTAGACGACGCGTACGACTGGCACGTCCAAACGGACAACGCTGGAACGGCCGGGCGTCTTCGCGCGACCGCATTCCGGGGGAGGGCAACGCATGGAAACCGACAAGCTCGAGGCGTTCTCGGATGGCTGCATCGCCATATTCATCACCATCATCCTCCTGACCTTCCACGCCCCCAACGGCGGGACCTACCGCGACCTCCTCGCCTTCGTCCTCAGCCTCCTCTGCTACCTGATGAGCTTCATCGTCATCGCCATCTACTGGGGCAACCACCATCACCTCCTCCACGTCATCAAGAACGTGAACGGCAAGGTGATGTGGGCGAACCACGCCCTGCTCTATGCCTCGGGTGCCATCGTGTCGCTCTGGCTCCCGTGGGTCGCCCTCGCCATGTACTTCATCGTCAACGTCATCTGGTTCGTCCCCGACCGTCGCATCAGCAGGGCGCTGGACGCCCGTCCGGAGTAGGACCGGAACTCCCCTGCGGTAACGGCCGCGACGCCCCTCTCACCAGAGCTGAATAAATCGGCTAAAGGCGAAGTTGCGTACGCAAGCGGACCCTTTGAGCATAAAATGGACGAGGCTGCCGCAATTGGGGGACGCGGCTCGCCAGTCCGCTGTACGAATGATGCTTCAGGAGAGGAGCCATTTGATGTACAAGATCCTCGAGAAGACTCAGTTCTCGGAGAAGGTGTTCAAGTTCCGCATCGAGGCGCCCGAGATGGCCAAGCACGCGCATGCCGGCCAGTTCCTCATGGTGCGCGCCAACGAGAAGGGCGAGCGCGTGCCGTTCACCTTCGCGGACTGGAACGCCGAGGAGGGCTGGGTCGAGTTCATCTTCATGGTGATCGGCAAGACCACCCAGATGCTCTCTGGCTACGAGGCGGGCGACGAGCTGCAGGACGTCACCGGACCGCTGGGCCAGCCCACCGAGATGGGCCCCGGCAAGTGGGCCGTCATCGGCGGCGGCGTGGGCCTTGCGATTGCCTTCCCCGTCGCGCGCCAGCTCGCGGCCACCGGCCACGAGGTGCACGCCATCATGGGCGCCCGCACCAAGGACCTGCTGCTGCTCGAGGAGCAGTTCCGCTCCATCCTGCCCGAGGACCACATCCATATCACCACGGACGACGGCTCCTATGGCGAGAAGGGCGTCGTCACCGCACCCCTGGAGCGCCTGCTCCAGGACAAGGCCGTCGACCAGGTCTTCTGCGTCGGCCCCGTGCCCATGATGAAGTTCTCCACCCTCACTGCCGAGAAGTACGGCACCCCCATCATCGCGTCGCTCAACCCCATCATGGTGGACGGCACGGGCATGTGCGGCTGCTGCCGCGTCGAGGTGGACGGCCAGACCAAGTTCGCCTGCGTCGACGGCCCCGACTTCGACGCAACCAAGGTCGACTGGAACGACCTGCGCGCCCGTCAGGCCGCGTACCGCACCGAGGAGGGCCAGGCCCTCAAGGCCTATGAGGAGGCGAACTGCGCATGCCAGAGGTAAACGGCCGTTGGGTTGCCGACATGAAGTCGCCCCGCACCGCAGACAACGAGGAGCCCGCCGCCGAGCGCGCCCTTGACTTCCGTCCCGTAGACAAGGGCTTCACCGAAGAGATGGCCGTGGCTGAGGCCGCGCGCTGCATGAGGTGCAAGAAGCCCCTCTGCGTGCAGGGATGCCCCGTCAACATCAACATCCCCGCCTTCATCGAGGCCATCTACGACAAGGAGTACGGCAAGGGCCTCGACGTCATCCGCGAGCAGTCCATGCTCCCCGCCATCTGCGGCCGCGTCTGCCCGCAGGAGAGCCAGTGCGAGGGCATGTGCATTCGCGGCAAGAAGGGCGATCCCGTGGCCATCGGCCAGCTTGAGCGCTTCCTGGGCGACCAGCCCGAGCTTGCCAGCGCACCCCAGATGGCACCCAAGAACGGCATGAAGGTCGCCGTCATCGGCTCCGGCCCCTCCGGCATCACCTGCGCCGGCGAGCTGGCCCGCAACGGCTTCGACGTCACCGTCTTCGAGGCCTTCTTCACCGGCGGCGGCGTGCTGGTCTACGGCATTCCCGAGTTCCGCCTTCCCAAGGCCGTCGTCAAGCGCGAGATCGACGGGCTCAAGGAGATGGGCGTCAAGTTCGAGTTCAACTCCGTCATGGGCCGCCTGGCCGACGCGGAGGAGCTCCTGGGCGAGAAGGGCTTCGACGCCATCTACGTGGCCACCGGCGCCGGACTGCCCAAGTTCCTCAACATCCCCGGCGAGAACCTGCCCAACGTGTTCTTCGCCAACGAGTACCTCACCCGCGTCAACCTGATGAAGGCCAACGGCTTCCCCGAGTACGACACCCCCACCAAGCACGGCAAGAACGTCGTCGTCTTTGGCGGCGGCAATGTGGCCATGGACGCCGTGCGCACCGCGAAGCGCCTGGGTGCCGAGCGCGCGGTCATCGCCTACCGACGCACCGAGGACGAGATGCCCGCCCGTAAGGCCGAGCTGCACCACGCCAAGGCCGAGGGCGTCGAGGTCATGCCCCTGGTCTCGCCGCTGGAGTTCGTCGCCGGCGAGGACGGCAACGTCTGTGCCGTGCGCGTGCAGAAGATGGAGCTCGGCGAGCCCGACGACTCTGGCCGCCGCCGCCCCGTGCCCATCGAGGGCGCAATCGAGGAGATTCCCTGCGACGTGGCCATCTCTGCCATCGGCACCAACGCGAACCCCTTCGCCAAGCTGATCGGCGGCATGGAGCTCAACAAGTGGGGCTACATCGAGGCCGACGAGAACGGCCAGACGAGCAACCCCAAGATCTGGGCCGGCGGAGACATCGTCACCGGTGCCGCCACCGTCATCCTGGCCATGGGCGCCGGCAAGAAGGCCGCTGCGGCCATGACCGCCGCGCTCACCGGCAAGGGCGAGTAGCGGGCGAGACACGCGGCGCGGCAGGCACGCAGCGCACTCGGCTTCGTGCAGGCAAGAGGAGCCCACGAGGTTGGATTGAGGCTCGGACCCCGACGGAGGGTTTTCTCTCCGCCGGGGTCTTCTTGTATGCGGACGACAGGCGACAGGGCGCGAGTGCGTCGAACGCGCGCACTTGAGCAGCAAGTACGTCGAACGCGCACAATCTGGCCGCGGCTACGTCGAACGCGCGCGCAAAACTCCCGAGTACGTCGAACGCGTCTCTCGCCTCGCAAACCCGCAGGTAAAATTTCGCGCTCAGACGCGTTGGACGTAGTCGCGAAGCCAATCGACGCATCGGACGCTGTGGGAGGGGGTCGGAGCACCGTCGTGCATCAAGCACGCTCCAACGCACGTCTCCACGTGTCGCGCACGCCCCAACGCACAGCTAATTCATCCCGCACGCCCCAACGCACATGTCGAAAAATTTGACCTGCACTTTTACGACGACACCTGTGCGCAACTGCGTGCTCGATGACAATGGCGTGCGTTGGCGCGTGTTCGGCGCAAGCGAGTGGCACGCACGCCCAGCCCCCACTACAGCTTGAAGCTATGCAGGCGCATCGTCTGGCCGACCAAGCGCTCCGGGTCCCAGGCCTGTCCCGACCTCACCGACGAGTACGGGTCGCAGATGGACACGCTCCCGTCCGCGTTCCAAACCGTGAGCACGATGAAGTGGCCCGCCGTGGTGAAGTCGCCCGGTCCCACGTTGGCAATGAGCACGTGCCCGCTTTGTAGCTCAGCCTTGATCACCTCGACCGACCTGCCCACCTCCCGGCACTCGAGCCCGTAGCGCTCCGCCGCCGTGGGGATGAAGTCGCCGTAGGTGCCCGCGTCGTCGTCCACCATGTCGAGCTCCTGCGCCAGCTCGCCCGCAACGCCAGGCGTAACGTCGGTCTTCCCTGTCACGGCCATGTACACCATCGAGAACGACGTCGGACAGCAGCCCGTGGTGCCAAAGTCTCGGCCGCAGTACTCCGTGTAGCCCCAACGCTTGTCCCACTGGTACAGCCGGGGCACGACGCCCTTGGTCACGCCGGACGCATACTCCTCGGGCCTGGCCCGTGGATAGCTCTCTGGCAGGTCCGCGACGAAGTCGATGGCAGCGGGGTCGTCCGCCGCCAGCTTGAGCAGCTTCTGCTGTTCGTACGCGCCACCGTTGCCCACCTTCGCGTAGGCGTCAAGATTGTCCAGCGCCTTTGCGACGCGAACATCCTCGCGCCCCAGCTCCTGCAGGCGAGAGGAGAGCTGCGCGACGAAGCTCGCAGGCAACTGCCAGCTCCGGACATCGGCCACCTCGCCCGCGGACCCCGCGTCGGACGTCGCCCGCCCGCTGCCGCCTGCGCCACCGGCCACGCATCCATGCACGCAGGAGCCCAGACCCAGCAAGGCTAGCACCAGCAACAACGCTCCCAAGGCCATCACGCCGTACGAGAGCGGCCTGGCATCGATGAGCCAGAGCAGAGACCTTCTGAGCCAGCGATGCAGGCGACGGGCCATGCGCTGCGGCCGGGGAGGCATCCTCCTCACGGCAGCGGCGAGCGGACGTCGCACGGCAGAGCGCGCGACCGCCCTCCTGGAGCGGACGCGGCCATGGCGGGAGCCTCTCTCCCCTTGCCCCCTATGCCTTCCCTCACGTCTCAAGTCATGGACTCCAAAGCGCGGCGCGCCGGACTACCCCCTCATCCAGCTCTGGTCGGAGGGGTCGTCACGGAAGGCGAGCAGGCGAGCCTTGTCGCCAGGCTCGATGTAGCCCTCCTCCACGGCCACCTCGACCAGCGCGTCCAGGTCGCAGAGGCTGGTGTTGGTGACGTTTGCCGCAGCCAGGCGGTCAAGCCCGCGCCGCATACCATAGGTGAAGATGCTCACGACGCCCAGGACGTCCGCGCCCGCCTCCCGCAGGGGGTTAACGCAGTCCAGGACGCTTCCGCCGGTCGAGATGAGGTCCTCGATCACCACGACCTTCTGACCGAGCTCGAGGCGACCCTCGATCTGGTTCTGGCGCCCGTGGTCCTTGGCGGAGCCACGAACGTAGCCCATGGGGATGCCCAGGCGGTCCGCCGCGATGGCGGCGTGCGCGATTCCGGCGGTGGAGGTGCCCATGAGCATCTGGACCTCGGGATACAGCTCCTTGGCGGTGGCGGCGAGCGCCTCGTCCACCAGGGTGCGGACCTTGGGATAGCTCAGGGTCAGGCGATTGTCGCAATAGATGGGGCTCTTGATGCCGGAAGCCCAGGTGAAGGGCTCGTTGGGCCTCAGGAACACGGCCCTGATGGAAAGGAGCGCCTTAGCGATGTCCTGCTTGCTGGTCATGGGAGCCTCCAAGTGCTCGTGGTTTCCTGCCGTACCGTTGCGTTCGGGCGGGCCCTCGACCGCATGGGGGCCGCTGGCCGATGGAACCGATGGAACTAACTAGCTCGCGAACCCCAGACGACGTGACAGCTGGGGCCAGAAGGCCGTGAGAAGGGATGCGATGCCCGCGACCCAGGGCCAGGACGTGAGCTCGAGAGGCTTCGCCAGGGCCAGCGCCTGGCCCACCTGGCTGCCGCCCACACCTACCGCGAGGGACTCGATCTGCCCGTTGGCGAAGATCACGCAGGCGCACCACAGAAGCGAGAGCGCCCCCACGCCGACCATCAGGACCTTCTGGAGGTCGACGGCGCCCTCGAGCGCCCGCAGCCTGTCGTTGCCGGCCACCTTGAGGAAGGGTCCGACGATGCAGAAGCACAGGGCGACGAGCATGAGCGTCCAGACGACGAAGGCGACGGTGACGACCGCATTGAGCGTGCCAATCTTCGAGAGCACGCCCGCGGTGGTGAGGTCGACGTCACCAGCGCCCGCCATGAGGCCGGCGAGGCGGTTGAGCTGGCTCACGGTGCCACGCAGCTCGGGCATGTTCCAGCTGCCCCTGAAGAGCGAGAGCATCCTCAGGGCGTCGGGCGACGCCCCGCCCATGAGGTACGCGATGGGGCTGGACGACGAGCCCATGGCCGAGGCGGTGAGCTTAATCAGGGGTGACGTGACGCAGGGCATTATGAGCGAGAGAAGCGCCACGGCCTTGCCTGCGAGGGTGACGATGTCGCCGGTCCCATATGCGTGGCGCGCGCCGGGAGCGGTCGCGCCGGCGGCAGGCTCGGCTGCGGCCACATAGGGGTCGGCGGCGACTTGGGCGGGAACGGGATTCGCTGCCTGCGCGGGCGCCGGCTGCGCAGGCTGAGCGGGCTCCGTCGCAGGCTGCGCCGGTCGTTCGACGGCCTCCGGATGGACCGTCACCGCGTCCTGGGCCGTCACCTCGGGCCGAACGGAAACGGGCCTCTCCCCTGCCTCCAGCCTGAACCCGCAGTTGCCACAGAAGGCCTGGCCGGGCTGGACCTCGTTGCCACAGTTGGGACAGAACAAGACGGGCTCCCCTCGTCGCATGCGCCGTAGGGCCGCACGGCGGCCTCGTCCTACTGTATCGCAGTCGAGAGGCGCCGATGGCCTGCACTGCGGCCAACAAGGCCTCCGACGCGGGGCGCCAGCGGATGGCTGGCTAGCGGTTCGCCTTCAGCGTGGCGAAGATCCGCGTGTTGTGGCGCTTCACGAAGCTGATGAAGCGACCCTCCCGGTATGCCATGGCGGCGTTCTTCTCCCGTATGGGAAGGAGCATGAGGGCCATCATCTTGGTGCGGGGACGCGCGACGGCAACCGCCAGCTGGGCGCGCTCGCTCGTGATCATGCGCTCGATCTGGGCGAGCTTCTCCTTCGCGTCCAGGGAGCACTGGGGATTGCAGACGTTCTCTATGCAGCCCACGAGACGCTCGATGTAGCGCCTCTGCACGACCTCCATGCTGGCGGCGTCGCCCTCGAGCCCCCAGTGGCGATAGAGCTCCAGCATCCAGCCGTGCTCCTCCTCGCGCTTGTCGTACATGTCGGGGCGCCAGCGGGCGGTCTCGGACTCGCTGCGCTGCCTGATGAAGTGGTAGTACGGCGTCTCCATGACGCCCACCCGCTCCACGTCGCGCACGAAGTCGAGCACGTAGGGGAAGTCGTCCCAGAAGGTGGGACGAAAGCGCAGGCCCAGCTCCTCGATGCGGGAGCGCAGGAAGATCTTGTTCCATGGGGCATAGAGCTGGTTGGCGTCGAAGAGCTCCCAGGCGGAGGTCCTGAACTCGCGCTGCGTGCCGTACACGCGGGTGGGGCAGCTCTTGAGCTCGGTGGTGTGCTGCCCGTCGTCACCGTAGTAGGTGTCGATGTAGAAGCCGGCAACGGCAAGCTCGAGCTGGCCGGCCTCGGCAAACTCGTACATCTCTTCCAGCATGCGGGGTTCGGCCCAGTCGTCCGCGTCGAAGAACATGACGTACTTGCCGCGGGCGCGGTCGAGGGCGAAGTTGCGGGCCGCGGGGGCGCCGCCGTTCTCTTGGTGGAAGGCAGTGACGCGGATGTCGCGGTCGGCGATGGAATCCAGGATCTGGCCCGTGCGATCGGTGGAGCCGTCGTCCACCGCCAGGAGCTCGAAGTCCGCGAAGGTCTGGTGCTGGATGCTTTCGACGGCACGGCGAACATATCTGTCGACGTTGTACGCCGGCATGATGATCGAGATCTTGGGTGCCTTGGGCGTCATTCCAAGCGTCTCCAGACAACGTCGTCAGCTCGTCCACGGGCGAGGCTTCGTGTCAGGTTGCCCGTGCTCACAAGCTGAATTATGGCCCAGCAGGTGGCAAACGTTGTGACGAGGGGGTGAAGGGCGCAGATTACAGACTAAGCACAGAAGCGAGAGGGACGGCGGCGATTTCGTCGAGCATGCCGTTGCGCTCACGTTTGGCTGTCACGCGCGTTTGGCTTCGACGTGCACGCCGTTGCGCACGCCTCGTTCCATTGCCCACGCCGTTGCGCACGACCAATTCATCGAGCACGCTGTTGCGCACAGGCGGGCCCACAAAAGCGCAGATAGATTTTCTCGCCTTGTGCGTTCGAGCGTGATTGATGGCAAGCACGTGCGTTCAAGCGTGCTTGGTGCCGGCAACGCTCGCGTCCTGAAGCGCGACCTGGTGGCAGGCGCGTGCGTTGGAGCGTGCTCGACGGCGGATGCGTGCGTTTGAGCGTGCCCGATGCAACAGTAGCGCAGCGCCAGCCCGACACACCACCTACGACGTGGGGCGAAGCGTGCCCACGAGCAACCCGAGCTCCGTCTGGCGGATGCGAGACCAGCTCCCGCCGTCGCCGTCGTCCTCCGCGTCCGCCGGCGCATCCTTTAGGTCGAGGTTCTCGACGCCGATGGACTGCACGAGCTCGACCACATCGAGCAGCTGCGACGTGCTCATGTCGGTGGAGATGTTGGAGAAGAGCCCGGATGCGCTATCCAGCAGCGCCGATACGCCAGAGTTGCGCAGCCCCCTCACCTGGTCCCAGAGCTCGTCCGTCGCCACCAGGACATGGGTCGCCCTGATGTTGCATGCTGCGGCAAGCGGGGCGATGCAGCTCTGGGCGCCCTTCGCGGCAAAGAGCTCCTGCAGCGTGCTCGCGCCAGACGCGTCCTCGACGCGCACGTCGAGGGGAATCTCGACCAGATAGCCCTTGCGCTTGGTTGCGTCGAGCGAGAGGAGCTGCGCCCTCTGCAACGTGGGCGCGCTCTTCCTGACGTCATCCACCGTAAGCACCAGGATGTGGGTGAACACGTCGTCCGACGCCTCGTAGCCCTCGTCGGGGTCCAGCGTCTCCGCCTGCGTGCTGATGCCGCTGCCAAGGCCTGCGTCACCCACGCGGCCGTCAGCGTTCGCGCACCTCCAGAGCTGCGTCAGGAGTGCCGCGAGCCCTGCCGCCAAGACGAGCAGAACGGCCAGCGCGACGAGGTTGCGATGCGCGGACTCGCGCGGAACGTCACTGCGCTCGAAGCGCTCGCGCCTGTGCGGCATGGGGCCTCCCCTCGCAGTGGCGGCGCAACGTTGTTCTCCCCTGCACTATAGGGCATGAGGGCTGGGTGGCGCAGGGGTCGTGGGCTGATGGCAACCCGGCAACCCAGACGCGAAGGCCCGGCCAAGGGCGCCGAGGCTACTCCCAGGGAACGAGTGCCCCCTCATCGTAGCGCACCGCCTCGAGGCAGAGGCCCTGCGCGGGAGCCGTGGGTCCAGCCGCCGACCTCTGGCGGGCCTCGAGGGCCCGAGAGAGCCACGAGGGGTCCCTGTGGCCGCGCCCCACCTCGACCAGGCTGCCCACCATGATGCGGACCATGTTATGGAGGAAGGCGTTGCCCTCAACGTCCACCACCACCAGTCGCTCTCCCGCCTCGACGACCTCGCCCGCCTCGACCCGCGTGAGGCGGCGGCAGGTGGAGCGGCCATCCGCCTCGAGCAGCTGGGCCGAGGCCGCCTTGCAGAAGCTCTTGAAGTCGTGCTCCCCCAGCAGGGCGGAGGCCGCCTCGTTCATGGCGGCGACGTCAAGCGCGGGGACCCCGCGCAGCCACCAGCTGTGATCCCAGGCGAGGACCGGGCGCGCAGGGCCAGGGCAGATTCGGTAGCGGTAGCTCCGCCCCCGCGCGTCGAAGCGGGCGGAGAAGCCCGCCTCCGCGCGATAGATGCCGGCGATGGATATGTCGTCCGGCGTGAGCGCCACGAGGGAGGCATGGAGCCTGCGGCCCTCCAGGAGCTCCTCACCCGGCTCGAGCGGAAGGCTCAGGAACTGCGCGAGGGCGCTCACGCCCGCGTCCGTGCGACCGGCGCACTCGAGCTCCACGGGACGGCGAAGGACGGTCTGCAGGGCGCGCCTCAGCTCGCCTGCCACCGTGCGCTGTCCCGGCTGCTCGGCAAAGCCGGCGAAGCCCGCCCCACGATAGCCCAGCCTGAGGACGAGAGTGCCCGCGGACGCCCGCATGACGCCGTCGCCTGCGGAGGTCGTCTGGTCTGCCTGCATGTGAGCTCCTTCTGGAAAAGTCGTCAGGCGGTCGAGCCTAGAATAGCGCCGGCAGCACGATCGCCGCCGCGAGCAAGGCGAGGGACGTGGCGAGCGAGAGGCGCTCCCTTGCCCCCCAGGTCTCGCCCCGCTGCCACGGCTGCCCCGAGCCCGAGGCGTAGCAGCGGTCGCGCAGGGCCTGGGCGAGTTCGTCGGAACGTCGGAAGAGGGCCACCACCAGAGGGATCATGACGGCCGCGTAGGCCCTGAGCCTGCGCACGGGACCCCCCTGGTCGAAGCGCACGCCACGTGCGCGCTGGGCACGCACGATGAGTGCGAACTCCTCCTCGACCTCCGGGATGAACCTCAGGGCGACCACCACGACCATGGCCACGTCCCCCACGGGAAGCCCCAGCCTCCCCAAGGGCGAGAGACCCCGCACCAGGGAGCGGCTGAGGCTGCTGGTGCTCGTCGTGGACGTCATCACGAGCACCAGCCCCACCATGAGCACGATGCGGCACACGGCCATTCCGGCACGCGCGAGCCCTGCCCAGCGAAGGCCCACGCCCCCCATGAGGCCAAGGTCGAAGCTCCCGTCCACCACGAGGCCATTGGCAAGCAGCGAGAGCGCCAGCAGCACGGTCGCAGGCCTCAGGGCGAGGAGCAGCCTGCCCAGCGAAAGGCGGCACGACGCCAGGAGCGCGAGCAGCGCCACCCCCAGGAGCGCGAGCCCCTCCCAGCCCGGGGCAGCCATGGCCGCAAGCGAGAGGAGCAGGAGGCAGGCGACCTTCGCGCCCGCCGCCAGCCCGTCGAGCCATGACCCTGCGGCGGCGTACCCGCCGAGCACGCGCGTCCTAGGCATGCAGGGCCTCCCTCAGGCGCAGGTACAGTGGCAGTCCCAGACCCGACGCCCCCAGCGTGCCAGGCTGACGCTCGAGCTCCGCGGCGCGGCCCTGCCAAACCACGCGACCCGCGCGAAGCAGGCAGACGTCGTCCGCCAGGGGCAGCCACTCGTCCAGGTCGTGCGAGACCACCACGACCGCGGCCCCCTTGCCCACGAGCTCGCCCACCAGCCCCTCGAGGCGCACGCGCGCCGCACCGTCCAGACCCGCCGTGGGTTCGTCGAAGACGTAGGCGCTCCTTCGCATGGCGATGACTCCCGCCAGGGCCGTGCGGCGCCTCTCCCCTCCCGAGCCTTCCAGGGGCGAGAGGGGCCAAGCCTCCTCGCCGACCCCCATGCGGCGCAGCGCATCCTCCGCCGCCCTGCGCGCGTCCGACGCGCTCGCCCCCAGGTTCCTGGGCCCCAGGCTCACGTCCTCGAGCACCGTCGCGCAGAAGAGCTGGTCCTCGGGCCTCTGGAAGGCCAGCCCCACGTCCGGGGGCCTGACGGGCCTTCCCAGAAGAGTCACCTTGCCCCCGTCGGGCTCGAGCACCCCCGCAGCGACGAGGCTTGCCGTGGTCTTGCCCGACCCCGACTCGCCCGCCAGAAGCGTGAGCCTGCCACCCCGAGCAACCAGGGAGACGTGGCTGAGCGCGGGCGCCCCCGCCTCGTAGCTGACGCTCACGTCATCGAGCACGAGCTCGACCCCGGTCGGAGGGCGCAAGGCCTCGCCGCCGCATCGCCTGCCCGTGGGTTTGCCCCCCAAGGACACGGCCCCCCAACCTACAGGGCCAGAGGCGTCTCGTCGCAAGGCCCCGGGCTGCACACACGCGCCGCCGGCTCTCCCTTCGACAAGCCCGCGCAAGGTCGTGGCGTCGGCCGCAAGAGCCTCCCGTGGCTCGACGCCCCGACGAGCCAGGGCATTGAGGGCGTCAGCCGAGTCCCCCAAGACCCCCGCGCGCGCAAGGAGCGCCGCATCGGAGAAGAGCTCGAGCGGGCTCCCCTCCCAGCAGATGCGGCCCGCCTCCATTACTAGGACGCGATCGGCGGACGCGATGTCCTCCGGCAGGTGGGACGCCAGCAACATCCCCACGCCCCGTCCCGCGAGCACGGCGAGCGATGACCTGATCCCCTGGCGGGCGCGCGGGTCGAGCTGGGCGCAGGGCTCGTCCAGCATCAGGTACGACGGGCCCATCGCAAGGACAGCCGCTAGGGCGACGCGCTGCATCTGCCCGCCCGAGAGCCCCATCGTGCGACTGTGGGCGAGGTCCTCGACGCCACAGAGCCGCAGCGCCTCACGCACGCGACGTCCAAGCTCCTCTCCCTCGATTCCGAGGTTCTGGGGGCCGAAGGCGAGCTCCTCCTCCACGAGCGAGCTCACAAGCTGACCGCGGGGGTCCTGGCGGAGGATGCCGACGCCCTCTTGGAGGAGACGGTCCCCGCCCCTGCCGGCGGACACCCCATCGACCAGAATCTCGCCAGAGCTTGGGCTCACCCCTCCCTTGCAAAGCGAGAGAAGCGTGGACTTCCCCGAGCCGTTGCGTCCCACCAGGGCGACGCGCTCGCCCCTCTCCACGCGAAGGGAGAAGTCCCTTACCGCATCGCGACGGGCACCCGCGTAGCGATAGCTCACTGACCTCAGCTCGAGCATGTCACCCCCTAGAGAAGAAGGGAGGCCCGCTTTCGCAGGCCTCCCTGGCATTGTGTCCGTTGCAGGAAGGACGGAGCTACTCCGCGCTCTCCTCGGCAGCCTCGGGCTCGCTGACCTCGGGCTCGACCTCGGCCTCAGGAGCGGCCTCGGCGACCTTCTCGACCTTCTTGACGGTCGTGGCGGCCTTCTTGGGCTGGACGGGCTCGGTGACGAGCTCGATGATGACGACCTCGGCGGCGTCACCCTTGCGGGGACCAAGCTTCATGATGCGGGTGTAGCCACCGTTGCGGCCCTCCCACATGCCCTGGGCGGCCTTCTCGAAGACCTCGCGCACGATCTCCTTGTCGCCGACCTTGGCGATGGCGAGGCGACGAGAGGCAAGGTCGCCCTTCTTGGCCCAGGTGATGACCCTGTCCACGTCGGGACGGATGGCCTTGGCGCGGGGCTCGAGGGTCTTGATGCGGTCGTTGGCAAGGAGCGCGGCAACGAGGCTCTTCTTCATTGCCTTGGTATGGGCGGCATCGGTGCCGAGCTTCATACCCCTCTTCTTGTTGTGTCTCATGGTCTAGCTTCTCCTCTAAATGCTGTGTCTAGTCCTTGAGGCCCAGGCCCATGGCCTCGAGCTTGTCCTTGACTTCCTCGATGGACTTGACGCCAAAGTTGCGAATGTTGAGCAGGTCGTTCTCGGAGAACTCGACCAGCTGGCGGACGCTGTGGATGCCCGCACGCTTGAGGCAGTTGTAGGAGCGGACGGAGAGGTCCAGGTCCTCGATCTGCTTGTCAAGCTCGGTGCTGTCCTCCTCGATGCCGTTCGAGAAGATGGAGACGTCCTCGACGGGCTCCTCGTCGTCGGCCAAGCCCATGAAGGCACTCATGTGCTGGTTGACGATGTTGGCGGCCTCGACGACGGCGTCGCGGGGCGAGAGGGAGCCATCGGTCTCGACCTCGAGCACGAGGCGGTCGTAGTCCGTGTGCTGCCCGACGCGGCAGGGCTCGACGGCCTTGGCGCAGCGGCGCACGGGGGAATACAGGGCGTCGACGTGGATGAGGCCGATGGGATCGCCCTCGCGCTCGTTCTCGTCACCGGACACGTAGCCGCGGCCCATGCCGATGCGCATCTGCATCGAGAGGTGGGCGCCCTCGCCCAGGGTGCAGATCACGTGGTCCTTGTTGACGAGCTCGAACTCGGCGGGAACCTTGAAGTCGCCGCCGCACACGGTGCAGGGACCATCGACCGAGATGGTGGCCGTGGCCTCGTCGCCCGTGCCCATGGGACGGAACACCAGGCCCTTGACGTTGAGCACGATGTCGGTGACGTCCTCGTAGACGCCCTCGACGGTGGTGAACTCGTGCTGGACGCCGTCGATCTGGATGGCCTCGACTGCCGCACCCTCGAGGGAGGAGAGCAGCACGCGACGAAGGGAGTTACCGAGGGTGTTGCCGTAGCCACGCTCCAGCGGCTCAGCGCTGACGCGGGCGACGTTCTCGGAAATCTCCTCGACAGACACCTGCGGTCGGATGAATTCTGACATGAATACCTCCTACCGGTGTGGGCTTACTTGGAGTAGAGCTCGACGATGAGCTGGGCGTCGATGTCCAGGTCGATCTGGTCGCGGACGGGAGTCTGCAGGACGGTGCCGCGCAGCTTCTCGATGTCGACCTCGAGCCAGGCGGGAACGGCCATGTGCTCGGAGGAGACGATGGCCTCCTTGATGGGGAGAAGGTCCTTGGCCTTGGGGGCCACGGCGACGACGTCGCCAGCCTTCACCTGGTAGGAGGGGATGTCCACGCGGTGGCCGTTCACGGTGATGTGGCCGTGATCGACGGTCTGGCGGGCCTCCTTGCGGGTGCGGGCGAAGCCGAGGCGGAAGACGACGTTGTCGAGACGGCTCTCGAGCAGGCTCATCAGGTTGTCGCCGGTGACGCCCTCGCCCTTTATGGCCTTCTCGTAGTAGCCGCGGAACTGCTTCTCCAGGACGCCATAGATGAACTTGGCCTTCTGCTTCTCGCGCAGCTGCTCGCCGTACTCGCTCTTCTGGCGACGGGTGCGCCTGGGCTGGCGGTTGGACTTCTTGTTGATGCCCATGACGATGGGGTCGATTTCAAGCTGGCGGCACCGCTTGAGGACAGGGGTCCTATCAATTGCCATTGCTACTGTCCTTCCTTACTACACGCGACGGCGCTTGCACGGACGGCAGCCGTTGTGCGGGATGGGGGTCTTGTCCTGGATGCCCGAAACCTCGAGGCCGGCGGCCTGGAGGGAACGGATTGCGGTCTCGCGGCCGGAGCCGGGACCCTTCACGAACACAGCCACCCTGTGCAGGCCGTGCTCCATGGCCGCCTTCGCGCAGGCCTCGGCCGCGACCTGGGCCGCGAACGGGGTGCTTTTGCGGGAGCCCTTGAAGCCGACGGTGCCACCGGACTGCCAGGCGATGACGTTGCCCTGGGGGTCGGTGATCGAGATGATCGTGTTGTTGAACGTGCTCTTGATGTGGGCCTGGCCCACGGCGATGTTCTTGCGCTCGGCGCGGCGGATGTGCTGCGTGCGCTGGTTCTTCTTCTGCGGCATTGTCTCTCCCCTACGCCTTCTTCTTTGCACCGATCTGGCGACGCTTGCCCTTGCGGGTGCGCGCGTTGGTGTGGGTGCGCTGGCCATGGACAGGGAGGCCCTTGCGGTGACGGAGGCCGCGGTAGCAGCCGATCTCCATCAGGCGGGCGGTGTTCTGCCTGACGGCGCGGCGCAGGTCGCCCTCGATGGTGAAGTTCGCGTCGATGTAGTCGCGGATCTTGGTCACCTCGTCCTCGGTGAGATCCTTGACGCGCGTGGAGGGGTCGACGCCGGTCTCGGCGCAGATCTTCTTCGCGCTGGTGGCGCCGATGCCGTACAGATACGTAAGACCGACCTCAGTGCGCTTCTCGCGCGGGAGGTCGACACCGTTGATACGTGCCAACTTCGAGCTCCTCTCTTAGCCCTGACGCTGCTTGTGGCGAGGGTTCTCGCAGATCACGTAAACCTTGCCATGGCGACGGACGATCTTGCACTTGTCGCACATCTTCTTGACCGAAGGACGCACCTTCATAGTCTCTTCCTTCCGGTAGTGCTTGTACGAACTGGTACTGCCGAGGCAAGTCAGGTGGAAGCTGGCCTGCCCTATCTCCTCGCCCAGCCGCAGGCGTGAATATCTGGAGTCTTGGGGTTACTTGTAGCGGTAGGTGATGCGACCCCTGGTGAGGTCGTACGGGGAAATCTCGACCACCACGCGGTCACCGGGAAGGATGCGGATGTAGTTCATCCTGATCTTGCCCGAGATGGTGCAGAGGATGGTCTTGCCGTTTTCGAGCTCCACGTTGAACATGGCGTTGGGAAGTGGCTCCACTACCTTGCCCTCAAGCTCGATGCCGTCCTGTTTGCTCACCGTGCCTACTTTCTCCCTGTGAATCACAGCGACTGATAATCATACGGAATGCAGGGAAATCGGTCAAATTCGCACGCCCTTCGCACACGCCAGGACCACAGTCGGCAAAAAGGGGCCGATCGCGGCTGCGACCGGCCCCGAAGGCCTCTCCCACAAGGCAGGTGCGAGGCGTTTGCCTACTCGCCGCCCTGCATGCTGCACCAGGGCCCGACCTCGTCCTGGGTCAGGATGACGGGACCGTCCTCGGTAATCGCCACGGTGTTCTCGTAGTGGGCAGCCTGCAGGCCGTCGTCGGTCACCACGGTCCAGCCGTTCGAGAGGGTGTGGTTCTCGTAGGTTCCCAGGGTGATCATGGGCTCGATGGCGATGACCATGCCCGCCTGCAGCCTCACGCCGCGGCCCTTCTTGCCATAGTTGGGCACGTTGGGGTCCTCGTGCATGACGCGACCCACGCCGTGGCCCACGTACTCGCGCACGACCCCGTAGCCGTTCTTCTCGGCCAGGCTCTGCACGGCATAGCCGATGTCACCCAGATGGTTGCCGGGGACCGCCTGCTCGATGCCCGCCTTGAGACAGTCGCGAGTCACCTCGCAGAGGCCCTTGACGGCGTCGGAGGGGGTACCCACGTAGAAGGTCCAGGCGTTGTCTCCCACCCAGCCGCCGAAGGTTGCCCCCGTGTCGACGGAGATGATGTCGCCGTCGTTGAGGAATACCTCGGGCGAGGGGATGCCATGGACGATCTGCTCGTTGACGGAGGCGCAGATGCTCCCGGGGAAGCCGCCATAGCCCTTGAAGGTGGGGATGGCGGAGTGCAGGCGGATGAAGCCCTCGACCGCGCTGTCTATCTCCTTGGTCGAGACGCCGGGCCTGACCATGCTGCCCGCGAGGCGAAGGGCCTGCTTGGAGAGCGAGCCCGCCATCTTCATCTGCTCGATGTCCGCTTCAGACTTGATCTTGATCATAGGCTCAGGAGGGCCTTGACGTCGGCATACACCTCGTCCACAGGCCTGTCTCCATCGACCTCCTTCAGGATTCCGTGGCCGCCGTAGTACTCGATGAGCGGGGCGGTCTGCTGTTGGTAGGTGTCGAGGCGCTTCTTGATCGTCTCTGGCTTGTCGTCGTCACGCTGGTACATCTCGCCACCGCAGCGTGGGCAGACGTCCACGCCGGCGGGCGCGGTGTAGCCGCAGGAGCGGCAGGTGCGCCTCTGGCTCAGGCGCTCCACGATGACCTCGGGCTTGACGTCCACGAGGAGCGCCGCGTCGAGGTCGACTCCCATCTCCTTGAGCTCGGAGTCGAGGACGACGGCTTGCTGGGTGTTGCGGGGGAACCCGTCCAGGATGAAGCCCCTCTTGGCGTCGTCCTCCTGGAGGCGTTCCTTGACCAGGTCGACGACGAGCTGGTCCGGCACGAGCTGCCCCGCGTCCATGTAGCCCTTGGCCTCGATACCAAGCTTGCTCTGGGCCTTGACCGCGGCACGCAGGAGGTCTCCGGTGGAGATGTGCGCCACGCCGTAGTCGGCGACGAGCCTCTGGGCCTGGGTGCCCTTGCCCGCGCCGGGCGCGCCGAGCAGAACGATGTTCATGCGGGTTCCCTTCTTCCTCTGGGTGAGCGATGGAAGCGCGACTTCGCGGCGGGCGCGTTCGCCGCCACATGACAATCCACAGTTTACCCACCTAGGGGCATGTGGTCTCATGCGATCCAAAAGACCATCCACCGCCATCCGTGCCCGCCGCCGCACACGGAAGAGGGGCGGCCACCGGAGTGACCGCCCCTCGCCTGAAGCTGCCCACGAATGGCCTACTTGAAGAAGCCCTCGTAGTTGTGCATCTTGAGCTGCGACTCCAGCTGCGAGATGGTGTCCATCGCCACGCCGACCATGATTAGCACCGAGGTGCCGCCGAAGGCCTGCATGAGGGTGTTGCCCGTCACGGCGAAGAGGATCGACGGCACCACCGCCAGGGCGGCCATGAAGAGGGCGCCAGGAAGCGTGATGTGGTCGAGCACGCTCTTGATGTACGCGGCGGTGGCGCTTCCGGGACGGACGCCCGGGATGAAGCCACCCGCCTTGCGGAGCTGGTCTGCCGTCTCGTCCGGGTTGAACACCATGGCGGTGTAGAAGTACGCAAAGAAGACGATCAGCACCACGGAGAGGACCCAGTTGACGACGCCGGAGCTCAGCATGTTGGCGAAGCCCTGGATCCAGCCCACATTGGGGAAGAACACGGCAAGCTGCGCCGGGAGGTACAGGAGCGCGGAGGCGAAGATGATGGGCACGACGCCTGCGGTGTTCACCTTGATGGGCAGGTAGGTTGCCTGTCCGCCCATGACCCTGCGCCCCACGACGCGCTTGGCGTACTGCACCGGGATGCGGCGCTGGCCGCGCTCGATGTAGACAATCACGGGAATGATCGCGATGATCACCAGCAAGGTGACCACCGTTGCGATGATGCCCGTGGTGGAGGTGCTCACCGAGGCGGTGAGCGAGTGGGGCAGGCCTGCCATGATGTTGGCGAAGATGATCAGGGACATGCCGTTGCCGATGCCCCTCTGGGTGATGACCTCGCCGAGCCACATGATGATGATGGCACCGGTGAGGAGCACGCCCACGATGATCAGGTTCTCGATCATCTCGGGGAAGCCCATGGCCGAGAAGTCGATGCCGTAGCTCTTGAAGAGGAAGAGGTAACCGACGGCATTGATAAGGGCCAGGACGATGGTGAGGTAGCGGGTGTACTGGGTGATCTTGCGCTGTCCGCTCTCGCCTTCCTTAGCGAGCTCCCCAAGGGAGGGAATCACCGCCTGGAACATCTGGAGGATGATCTGGGCGGTGATGTAAGGCATGATGCCGAGGCTGAACACGGAGACGCGCGAGAGCGCGCCTCCGGAGAACAGGTTCAGCACGGCAATGGCACCGCTGCTGGACGCGGCCGCCTGGAAGGCGGCAAGCATGCTGGCAAAGGGCACGCCGGGGGCCGGCAGGTAGGCGCCAAACCTATACAGGAGAAGGATCCCGGCCGTGACCAGGATCTTCTTCCTGAGCTCAGGAATGCGGAACGCGTTTGCAATTCCGTTTAGCACGCCTGCTCAACCTTTCCGCCAGCCGCCTCGATCTTGGACTGAGCAGAGGCGGAAACCTTGTCGACCTTGACGGTGAGCTTCTTGGTGAGCTCTCCGTCGCCGAGGACCTTGACGGGGATGTAGTCGTGCTTGATGACGCCCTTGGCGACGAGGGCCTCGCCGTCGACGGTCTCGCCATCGGCGAAGAGGGCTTCGAGGCGCGCGACGTTGACGGGGGCGTACTCGACGCGGTTGCGGTTGGTGAAGCCGGGGAGCTTGGGCAGGCGCATGGCCAGGGGCTGCTGGCCGCCCTCGAAGCCGGCGCCCTTGCCGCCGCCAGAGCGGGACAGCTGGCCGTTCATGCCGCGGCCAGAGAAGGTGCCGTGCCCGGAGGAGTTGCCGCGGCCGACGCGCTTGCGCGCCTTCTTTGCACCCTCAGCGGGACGAAGATCATTGAGCTGCATTGGATGACTCCTAGTTCTCTTCAACCTCAACAAGGTGCTTGACCTTGAAGATCATTCCACGAACGCTCGGGTTGTCGGGAAGCACCGAGGTGTCGCCGATCTTGCGAAGGCCCATGGCGCGGCAGGTGAGCGTCTGGTCCTTCTTAACGGAGGCGACCGCGCTGCGAACGAGCCTGACGGTGACGGTCTTGTCTGCCATGGTTACTCCTCCTTGCCGGCGAACAGCTCCTTGACCGTGAGGCCGCGACGAGACGCCGCCTCCTCGGGGCTGGAGAGGTTCATGAGGCCGTCGGCTGCGGCCTTGATGATGTTCAGGGCGTTGTCGGTGCCAAGGGACTTGGCGGTGACGTTGGTGATGCCGGCGAGCTCGAAGAGCGGACGCACGGGACCACCGGCGATGACACCGGTGCCCTCGACAGCAGGCTTGATCAGGACGCGGCCGGCGCCGAAGTGGCCCTCGATCGCGTGGGGGACCGAGCCGCCCTTGGTGACGGGGACCTTGAACATGTTCTTCTTGGCGTTGTCGACGCCCTTCTGGATGGCCAGGGGCACCTCGGTGGAGCGACCCATGCCGAGGCCGACGTTGCCCTTGCCGTCGCCAACGACCACGAGGGCGACGAGGGTCATGCGGTGACCGCCCTTGGTGGTCTTTGAGACACGGTGGATGTAGACTACGCGCTCCTGAAGATCGGAGTCATTCTGGCGCTTACGATCACGTGGCATCTAAATTCCTCCTAGAACTTCAGGCCCGCGGAACGGGCTCCGTCGGCCAGGGCCTTGACGCGGCCGTGGTAGATGTGGCCGCCGCGGTCGAACTTGACCTCGGTGACGCCCTTCTCGGCGGCACGCTCGGCGACGAGCTTGCCCACGAACTCGGCAGCCTCCTTGTTGGAGCCCAGCTTGCCGGTGGCCCTGAACTCCTCGCTCAGGGTAGAGGCGGAGCAGATGGTCCTGCCGTCGACGTCGTCGACGACCTGGGCGTAGATGTTCGCGTTGGTGCGGTGAACGGTCAGGCGCGGACGCTCGGCAGTTCCGAAGATCTTGGAGCGGACGCGGCGCTGGCGGCGCTTGAGGCCCGCACGCTTTGCCTGGTTCTTGTTCATTCCTTCTCCTTAGGCACGCCACCACCTGACGGGGTGGTGGTCTTTCTATATCGCCAGCAGGGCCTTACTTGGCAGCCTTGCCGAGCTTCCTGCGGATGTGCTCGCCCTCGTAGTGAATGCCCTTGCCCTTGTAGGGCTCGGGGGGACGCTTGGCGCGAATCTCGGCGGTAACCTGGCCGACCTGCTCCTTGGAGATGCCCTTGACCACGATGTGGGTGTTGTCGGGCACCTCGAAGCTGATGTTCTCGGGAGCGGCGTACACCACGGGGTGGGAGTAGCCGAGCGAGAGGTCGAGGTCCTTGCCCTTGAGCGCGGCACGGTAGCCGACGCCAGTGAGCTCGAGCTTCTTCTCGAAGCCGGCGGAGACGCCGACGACCATGTTGTTGATGAGGGTACGGACCAGGCCCTGCTGGGCGTTGGACTCGGTGGAGTCGTCGTTGCGGGTGACGAGGACCTCCTCGCCCTCCTGCGTGATGGTCACGAGCTCGGAGAAGTGGCGGTCGAGCTCGCCCTTGCTGCCCTTGACCGCAACGTGCGTGCCGTCGATGGTCACAGTAACCCCAGCGGGAACCTCGACAGGCTTCTTACCAATACGAGACATAGTCTCCTCCTATCTATTCCTGTCGCGGGTTACCAGATGTAGGCGATGACCTCGCCGCCGATGCCCATCTTGCGGGCGTCGCGGTCGCACATCATGCCCCTGGAGGTCGAGATGACGGCCGTGCCGAGGCCGCCGCGGACGCGGGGCAGGTCGGCAGCGGTGGAGTAGATGCGAAGGCCCAGCTTGGAGATGCGGCGGATGCCCTGGATGACGCGGGCGCGCTTGGGGCCGTACTTGAGGGTGATGTGCAGGGTCTTCTGAGGGGTGGTGTCCTCCACCTCATAGGACTCGATGTAGCCCTCCTCGCAGATGACGCGGGCGATCTCGGCCAGGACCTTGCTCGAGGGCATGGACACCTCGGACTTGCCGGCGGAGTTCGCGTTGCGGATGCGCGTCAGCATGTCCGCAATGGGATCAGTAACCTTCATTGATTCCTTCTCCTTCGTTAGTGATGAAACTGCGCATGCGGTTCATTTGGGCCCGTGGCCCGCACGCCTGCATGCCAGAGCCCTGACCTACCAGCTAGCCTTGCGGACGCCAGGAAGCTCGCCCTTGCTCGCCAGCTCGCGGAAGCAGACGCGGCACAGCCCGAACTTGCGATAGACGGAGTGGGGGCGCCCACAGCGCTGGCAACGGTTCTGGGTGCGCGTCGAGAACTTCGGCTCGCGGTTCGCCTTGACGATCATCGAAGTCTTAGCCACAAATCCTCCTTCAGGAAGAGGCCCCGGGACCCTTCCCGGGGCAACTTACAAGCGATTAGTTAGTCCCTCTTGAACGGGAAGTGGAAGGCGTCGAGAAGCGCCTTGCCCTCCTCGTTGGTGGGGGCGGTGGTGACGATGGTGATGTCCATGCCACGGGTGTGGTCGATCTTGTCGTAGTCGACCTCGGGGAAGATCAGCTGCTCGGTGACGCCCATGGAGAAGTTGCCGTGGCCATCGAAGCTCTTGGCGCTGATGCCGCGGAAGTCGCGGATGCGGGGGATGGCGATGGCGATCAGGCGGTCGAGGAACTCGTACATGCGGTCGCCGCGCAGGGTCACCTTGGCGCCGATGGGCATGCCCGCGCGCAGGCGGAAGGTGGCGATGGACTTGCGGGCGCGGGTCACCATGGGCTGCTGGCCGGTGATGGCGCGCAGGTCGGCGACGGCACCGTCGATGGCCTTGCTGTCGGTAGCGGCCTCGCCGACGCCCATGTTGACGACAATCTTCTCGATCTTGGGGATCTGGTTGACGTTCTTGTACTCGAACTGCTTCTGCAGCTGGTCGCGGACCTCGGAGTAGTAGTGCTCCTTGAGGCGGGGAACGTACTTGTCTGCCATGTGCTCTCCTAACTCATGGGGTTTTACGTGCGGGGATGGGCCTCGCACCTCCCGGATGGCACCCGGGAGCCGTCTGCGTCGCAGGCCGTAGGGGCAGAACTCTCCCTAGCAAGAGACGCAAAAGAAGATGATACGAGTTCGCAGGTCCTAATGCCACCGACGGCATCGCTTGCGGTCCCCGACAGCGAAATTTCACATTTGGACGCGCGCGGCAGGCGGCGCGGACGGGTCACCGCGCCGTTCTCTATGCCGTTTCCTGACCGGCGCTGCGTTCTCTATGCCGTTCTCTGAAATTTAGGCCCTCTAGACCCCCCAAAATTCATGAGAAGGCATAGAGAACGACGGGGGGTGTGACGAACGTGCGGAACTAGACCAGCTTGCCTGCGCAGTGGTCGGCGATGTGCTGGATCATCTGGGCCTCCCAGCCCACGAAGTCGCGCTTGCGGCTCTTGAGCTCGCCGTCCACCAGCTCGTCGTAGCTGAGCTTGATCTTGGCGTAGCGGGTGACCTTGGAGGGCTCGTCGCGCGTGAGACAGCCCTCCTCGACGCGGGCGGCACCCAGGCCGAAGATGACCTTGGGGTTGTACAGCACGTGGGCCTTCCGCTCGTCATCCAGGTAGGCACCCACGGCCACGGCCTGGCCTATCTGGTTCGCCGCCAGGCAGGCCGCGTCTTCGAGGGAGGCCAGGGTGTCCACGACATCCTGGGCGATGGCAGCATCCTCGGCCGTGGCGATGGCGCAGCGCTTGGAGAGGACGGCTTCGTCCTTGACGAGTTCCTTGATCATGCTCTTCCCTTCCTGGTGGGGCCTTCTCGCCCCGCGTCCTTCCCGTCCGCGCCCATGCGAGTCGCGTCGTGCAAGAGAGTATAGGCGAAGGCCGCCGCACGGCTGGCCTCGTGCAGCCCAGCGCGGAGGGCCCCTCTCCCCCGCCCGTCCCGGCTAGAAGTCGTTGCCATCCCAGTCGACCAGGCAGGCGTCCAGCCCCGCCTCGATGTCGTCGCGGTCCATGTGCCGTCCGATGACCACGATGCGGGTCATGCGGTCACCCAGCTCCTCGTCCCAGTCCTGCAGCATCTCGGGGTTCTGGGCCAGGATGCGCTCGCGCTCCTCGTCGGGCGCCGTGGCCAGGAAGAGACCGTTCTCGCCCAGGCTCACCTGGTGGCCCGCCTGCTCGAAGAGGTAGCGCATGGCGGGGTCCTGCGCCACCCACACGCTACCCTTGGCGCGGATGACGCTCTGGGGCCAGCTGCGCACGTAGTCCGAGAGCGCCTCGACGTCGAAGGGGCGACGACGCTGGTAGAGGAAGGTCTGGATGCCGTACTCGAGCACCTCGGGGTCCTCGTGCTCCTCGGGGTGCTCCATGGCGTCCACCCAGGCGGCGGAGCGGTAGGCCTCCTCGAAGCTGAAGCGTCCGGTGTCGAGCAGCTCGGAGACGGGCAGCCCCCCGTTCACCGCCTCGACGACCACGGCGTCGTGCTGGAGGCTGCGCACCACGGCGCGCAGCTCGTCCAGCTGCTCGCGGCTCACCAGGTCTGCCTTGTTGAGCACGAGGGTGCTGCAGAACTCGACCTGCTGGACCAGCAGCGCCTCGATGTCGTCCTCGTCGATGTCGTCGGCGACGAGGCTGCGGCCGCCGTCGAACTCGTCGAGCATGCGGGCGCTGTCGACCACCGCGACGATGTTGTCGAGCTCCATGGGGGCGTGGCCGCCGTTCCTGCTCTGGTCGCAGAAGGCGCTGATGGTGTAGGCGATGGGGATGGGCTCGCAGATGCCCGACGCCTCGATGATCACGTAGTCGAACTTGCCGGAGTCGGCGATGGAGCCGAGCTGGCGGGCGAGGTCGTCCGAGAGCGTGCAGCAGATGCAGCCGTTGGTGAGGGGGATGAGGTCGTCCGCCTCGCTGAGGCCGCCGTCACGGACGAGGCTGGCGTCCACGTTGACCGACCCGATGTCGTTGACGATGACCGCCGCGCGGATGCCCTCCCCGTTGGCGAGGATGTGGTTGAGCAGGGTGGTCTTCCCCGCGCCCAGGTAGCCGGTGAGAAGGACGATCCTCACGGGCTTGCGGGCGGTGGCGCTGGGGTCGACGGGGCTTGCGACGGTGACGTCGGAGCCGGCGCTGGCGTTTGCTGCTTGCATGTTGCTTGCCTTCCTGCCTGCCGCAGGCGCTGCCGCGGCGGTGGCCTTTCTCCGCGCCATTATGACCAAGTCGGCAGCCCGGGCGGCCACGGGAGGGCGATTCCCAGCACGCCACGGGCAAAGGAGCACAGAAGGGCGAGAAGCGCCAGCCCCAGCACGAGACCGTCCGCCATGCCAGCAGACCTGAGCAACCCCAGGCAGACACCGCGACGCAGGGGCCAGAGGAGCCTGAGCGGCGTCTTGTTGAGCAGGTCGAGGGCAAGGTGAGAGGCGTATCCCAGCGCCAGGGGGACGGAAAGCGAGGGAAGGGCGAGGCGCGTCGCGGCGTACGCGGCCACCAGCGCCACGAGCGAGTGGGAGAAGCCCCGGTGCCCCGACGCGCGGCCCGCGGCGCAGACGGCGACGAGCGTCATGCACCCCGCGAGCTGGTCGGGACCCAGCCGTCCCGCGAGCCACCGGAGCGCCACGAACGGGTCTTGGCCGGCGGGCGTCACGCCTGCCGTGTAGAGCGCGAGGGACAGGGCGATAAGCGCCACCAGCACCGCCCAGGCCCGCCTGAGCTCGCGCGATGCCTCGCTGGTGGCGACGTCCGTGTCGGGCAGCATGCCGCCCGCGGCGCCTGCTGCGGCGAGGGAGAGGAACGCCGCGGGAGAGAGACTCGCGTCACCCATGGATGCCAGCGAGGCCGACGCGGCCGCCGGGTCGGCGAGCCGCGCTGCCGCAAGCCCCGCGGTGACGGCGACCGCCGCGCCAACCGCCATGTGCGTTCGTCCCGTCACGAGGCTCCTCTCGCCCTGATGCCCTGCGTCCCTCTCGCCGCCTTGCTGTGTCGCCGACTTGCCTTCTTGCCAGCCGTGCCGCTGTCCCCCCGCACGTTGACGTCTTGTGTCGCATCCCATTCTGGCCCCAGCCGTCGCGCCGCGCATGCTACATTTCTGCCAGATACGCGCCGTTACTGACGGATAGACGTGGGTCACCACGGTGGAGCGGCGCGCAAGCCATAGTGCCGACCGTCTGGGCAAGCAGCCTTCGCCGAGGGCCGCTTGCCCTTTGCCTTTGGGCGCGGGGCCATTCGGGGGACGAGGTCCCAGACGGAAGGACGTGCGCATGCAGGAACTCGTGGAGCTGCTTCGGGCAAACCCGTATCCCGGTCGCGGCATCGTGGTGGGCAGGGACTGCGTCTACTACTGGATCATGGGGCGCAGCTCCAACAGCCGAAACCGCGTCTTCTCCCTCACCGAGGACGGAATCCGCACCGAGGCGCATGACCCGGCCCTGCTCGAGGACCCGAGCCTGATCATCTACCACCCCGTGCGCCGGATGGGCGAGAACCTCGTGGTGACCAACGGCGACCAGACCGACACCATCGTGGAGAGGCGCGACTTCCGCACTGGCTGCATGGCTCGCGAGTTCGAGCCAGACGCGCCCAACTTCACGCCCCGCATCAGCGCCGTCGTGCGTCCCGACGGGAGCTTCGAGATGTCGATCCTCAAGCGCCAGACGGGCGATTCAGGCCGCTGCTTGCGCCAGTTCTTCTGCTACGAGGGGGCCGACGAGGGGGTGGGCTACCTCGTCAGCACCTACCAGGGGGACGGCAGCCCGCTGCCCAGCTTTTCCGGCGAGCCCGTCGAGGTCGCGCTGCCCGCGACGGCGCGGGAGGTCTGGGACGCGCTGGACGATGACAACAAGGTCTCCCTCTATGCCCGCATCGGCGCGAAGGTGACCCTCTTCAACAAGAACCTCGGCGACTAGCGGCGCCTGTCGCGCTGGCAGCGATAGCGCGCTGGTAGCAATGCCTCGCTGCGACGTGCGCGCGACACTCTCGCCTGGAAGATGACCCATGGAAGGAAGAACATGAACGAGCTCGAGCTCAAGTACGGCTGCAACCCCAACCAGAAGCCCGCCCGCATCTTCATGAAGGACGGCTCGAACTTGCCCGTCACCGTGCTCTGCGGCAAGCCGGGATACATCAACTTCCTGGACGCCCTGAACTCCTGGCAGCTCGTGCACGAGCTGGCCGAGGCCACGGACATGCCGGCGGCCGCGTCGTTCAAGCACGTCTCGCCCGCCGGCGCCGCCGTGGGCAAGCCGCTGAGCGAGGTGGAGCGGCAGATCTACTTCGTCGAGGACGAGGGCGAGCCCTCCCCCATCGCCTGCGCCTACATCCGCGCGCGCGGCGCCGACCGCATGAGCTCCTACGGCGACTGGGCCGCGCTGAGCGAGACCTGCGACGCCGACGTGGCACGCTACCTCAAGCGCGAGGTGTCCGACGGCATCATCGCGCCCGGCTACACCGAGGAGGCCCTGCAGATCCTGGGCGCCAAGAAGGGCGGACGCTACAACGTGGTGCAGGTCGACCCCAGCTACCGTCCCGCCCCCACCGAGGTCAAGGACGTCTTCGGCATCAGCTTCGAGCAGGGGCACAACGACTTCAGGATCGATCGCGAGCTCCTGGGCAACGTGGTGACGCGGAACCGCGACGTTCCCGAGGCGGCGCAGATCGACATGATCGTGAGCCTGATTACGCTGAAGTACACGCAGTCCAACTCGGTCTGCTACGTGAAGGACGGGCAGGCCATCGGCGTGGGCGCCGGACAGCAGAGCCGCGTCCACTGCACCAGGCTAGCGGGTGGCAAGGCCGACACCTGGTTCCTGCGCCAGCACCCCAAGGTCCTGGGGCTGCGCTTCGTCGAGGGGATCCGCCGCGCCAACCGCGACAACGCGATCGACGTGTACATCTCGGACGAGCACGACGACGTCCTGGCCGAGGGCGAGTGGCAGAAGTGGTTCGCGGAGAGGCCCGAGGCGCTGACCCGCGAGGAGAAGGCGGCGTGGATTGCGACGCAGACCGGCGTCACGCTGGGGTCGGATGCCTTCTTCCCCTTCGGCGACAACGTCGAGCGCGCCCACAAGAGCGGCGTCAGCTACATCGTCGAGCCCGGCGGCTCGATCCGCGACGACAACGTGATCGAGACGGCCGACAAGTACGGCATCGCCATGTGCTTCACGGGAATGCGGCTGTTCCACCACTAGGAACACAAGGGGCGGAGCCGCACCCTCGTGTGCGCGCTGCTGTGAGGGCCCCGCCCCCGTGCGCGCCACGCTTGCCTCTCTCCACGCACCCATCTTGTCTTTCGCTACAGAAATGCCTCGAAATGGCGAGAAAAGCGTGGCAAACGACAAGATGGGGCTATCGAGATGACGCGTTCGACGTAGTCGCGGCAGCAGGTGCCGAGCCGTCATCGGATGGCGCAGGCGAGCCATTCTCGCTCGCTGTCGCGTCACCGTCGGCGTCGGCGCCCGTACTCGACAACTCGAAGCTCACCTCGTCGAGGTCCTTCACATGCACCCTGAGCAGCGCCTCGAGCTCCGACTTGCGCGCGTCGTCCAGCGGCGCCGTCGTCACGACCGTCGCCACCACCCTCTGCGAGAGCGAGCCCGTCTCGGGATCGTACGAGTCGAGCGCCCCCACGCGGTACGACGCGAAGCCGGGGCACACCGCCTCGAGCTCCTGCGTGGTGGCGCGCACGTCGTAGCCGTCCTGGATGGTGAAGGTCTCGCCGTCGTTCTTCGCCATGGTGTCCTGCACCAGCCGCGCGGTCATCACCGTGCAGGGAATCGCGAAGACCAGCGTGCCCACCAGCAGCCTACGGCGAAGGCGGCGGCTCCTCTCCAGCGCCTCCTCGTCCTCCTGCACCGTGACCACGCCGTCCCCGTCGACGTCGCGCTTGAGGGGCGTGCGCAGCAGGACCAGCACGAACTCGGCGGCAAATGCGATGAACACCACATTGAGCGAGAACTCGTAGAAGGCCCCCGCAAAGTACGCGAGGTCGCTCTGGGCCACGCCGTAGCCCGCCGCGCAGAGCGGCGGCATGAGCGCGGTCGCCACGGCGACGCCCGAGAGCAGCGTGGCGGGCTCCTGGTTGCGCGAGATGCCAATGCCACCGGCGAATCCTCCGGCCAAGGCGATGAGCACGTCCCACACCGTCGGGCTTGAGTTGGTGAGCAGCTCGGAGGTCTCGCTCGAGATGGGCGAGACCACGAAGTAGAGGGTCGAGGTGACCAGGCAAATCGCGACCTGGACCACGAGGCCAATCAGCACCTCGCGCAGGAGGCGCAGGTCGGCGGTGGCGATTGCGTAGGCGAGCGCCATGACCGACCCCATGAGCGGGCAGATGAGCATCGCGCCGACCACCGCCTCGGTGGAGTCGACGTTGAGGCCGACCGACGCGATGAGCATGGCGACGATGAGGATGCAGAGGTGGGTGCCATCTATGCGCGTGCCGGCAAGGATACGGCGGCGGATGGTCTGGTGGCTCGCCCGGCCGTCGCGCACGTTTGCCAGCCGTCGTACCACGCGCAGCAGGTCCTCCTTGGCCATGCCGTCGCCCCTCCCCTTGCCCCGCCCGTCGCGGACGCCTTGGATTGTAGGCCGAGGAAGGGGCGGCAGGCGAGAGGGACGCGAGCTCGACGCCGCGCGCCGGACGTATCCGGAGGCACGTGGGGCGGCAGGCGAGAGAGGCAGACCCCGCAGCCCGTCGGTCAGTCCCTCTCCTCCAGTGCGAGCGCGACGTTTCCTCCCAGGAGGAGGACGATGCCCGCCCACGTGAGCGCGGACGTCGCGGCGGGTCCCAGCAGCTCGCCGGGAAGGTACAGCCCGCCCATGATCAGGAACAGGCTCAGCATGACGCAGAAGAGCGCCAGCATCTTGCGCGCGGTCTCGCTCATCGGCCGACCCCCGTCCTGCCCGCCTCCAGCAGGCGCACGTACGCCCCGTCCCTGGCGAGGAGCTCCTCGTGGGTGCCCTGCTCGACAATGCGGCCGGACTCGAGCACCACAATCTTGTCAGCGTCACGCACGGTGTTCAGCCTGTGCGCTATGACCAGCGTCGTCTTGTCGCGGCAGAGCTCGCTCATCGCGAGCTGGATGTGACGCTCGTTGTCCGCGTCCACGCTTGCCGTCGCCTCATCCAGGATGGCTATGGGCGCGTCCTTCAGGATGGCGCGGGCGATGGAGACGCGCTGCGCCTCCCCACCCCTGACCGTCCAGTCGTCCGTGCGCGCGGACAGCGACCACAGGGCCCGGTACTCCTCGCACGAGGAGGGTTCGTGGTGGGAGACTGCAAGCGCACCCCTCTTGACGCGGAGTCCTTCGACGTCGTCATCTGCTCCATGAGCTTCCACCACTACCCCACGCCGCAGGACTTCTTCGACAGCGTGTTCCGCGTGCTGCGCCCGGGTGGCAGGCTCGTGCTCAACGACAGCACGGGAAACGCGCTCCTGCTGTGGGTGACGAACCACATCGAGCTGCCCCTCGCGAACCTCACCCACAAGGGCGACGTGCGCATCTACTCGCGCAAGGAGCTCGAGTCGATGTGCTCGAAGGCCGGCCTCGGCATCGAGACCTTCGTGAACGACAAGGTCTGGCACCTGCACATGGTGGCCCGCAAGCCGAGATAGGAAGTTTGCGAGGGCGCCGGCTCGCCCAAGGGGGCGCCGCCTCGCCCGATCTTGTGGTGCGGGACGCCAGCTCGCCCGATCTTGCAACTGTGGACAGAATTGCCCCCGAACGGCGAGAAATGCGTCCACGTCTGCAAGATCGGGCGCCGGGGCCCGTCGCGGGCCCCGTTGTGGCGCCGAAACCCCGTCGCGGCGCGAGGCCATGGCGCCAATCGCGAAGCGCCGGGGCCTCGTCGTGGGGCCCCGGCGTGGCAACGTCACACGAACAGCACCGCCACGTGATACACCACGAACGCGATGGCGAGCGCCAGCGCGAAGTAGGTCGCCCCGATGATCGCGGTCCACTTCGCGGAGTGGGTCTCGGAGTACGTGGTGGAGAGCGCCATGGCGCACGGGACGTTGAAGGTAACCGCGAACATGTAGGCGAGCGCCTCCGCCGGCTGGATTCCCGCCGCGAGGCCCGACGCGCTGACGGCGCCCGACGCCTTGGCCGCCGACGCGGCGGCATACAGGCTGCCCGCAGAATCGGCCTGACACAGCGCCGAGAGGACGCCCAGCGAAGCCTCCTTGGCGAACATCGATGCCAGGAACGAGACGAAGGTCTTCCATCCCATCCCGAACACGCGGGTCACGGGCTCTATAGCGTGGCCCATGGCATAGAGCGCCGAGCCCGACACGTCTCCCGTAGGCGACCACGACAGGACCCAGAACAGGGTGGACGAGAGGAACACGATCGTGAGCGCGCGCCTGAACACCCCGACGCCGTGCCTGAGCGACGAGACCAGCAGGGCGCCGATCTTGGGGCGGTGATACGGAGGCAGCTCCATGACCAGGCCGGAGCGCTCGCCCTCGGGGTTGAGGCGATGTCCGTAGGCCTTCGATATGACCAGCATCACCAGCATCATGACGACGAAGATGCCCACCATGACGAGGGCCATGCCCCCCGGCCCGAAGAAGACCATGGCGATGGTGGGGATGATGGAGAAGGTCGCGCCGCAGGGAACGGCCCAGGTGAGCATGGTCGCCAAGAGGCGTTGGCCCCAGGAGTCGACCACGCGGGTGCCCGTGACCCCCGCCATGGTGCAGCCCAGGCTCATCATGAAGGGCATGATGACCTTGCCCTGCAGCCCGAGGGCTCCCATCCAGTCGTCGAAGGCGTAGCTCACCCGGGCAACAACGCCCGCCTCCTCCAGGAGGCCGAAGGCGAAGGTCGCCCCAAAGCAGAAGCCCGCCATGGCGATGGAGTAGCCGACGGAGGTTATGAGCCCCTGGGACACGTAGGCGGCTATGAACTCGTTGGCGCCGACGGAGGTGAGGCCGACGTAGGCCGGGAGCTCCAGCGAGCTGACGACGGCCATGCCCGCCAGCATGATGGGCGAGGAGACCAACATGGCGCCCACGAGGCCCAGGAGGATGATTCCCGTAGAGACGAGCTTGCCCCACCGGCGCGAGAGGAGCGCCGCGTCGAGGCGGGCAAGGCGCTTTGCGGGAACACCGTCCGATGACTGCACGCCCTCCAGCATCGCATCGACCCAGGCGTAGCGCGCCGTGGCGCACGACACGGCACCGGACTCATCCGCGGAGGCGTCGCGGGCGGCGAGCCACACGGGGCCGAAGCCCAGGGGCTCGCGCGAGCCGGACACGCGGTCCTCTCCCCCGTCTGATGTCACGTCCCGGAACGCACGGACCCACTCGGGGGAGTGCCGCCTGTAGAGGTCCTCCAGGGCGGAGGCGTCAAGGACCAGGCAGTCCCTGTCCGCGCGGTCGATGGCGTTAATGAGGTCGTCATGGCCTTCCCCGCCGTTGGCCACAAGGGGGACGACGGGTATGCCGAGCCTGTCCTGGAGCAGGGACGCGTCGACCCGCTTTCCCTGGGCGCGGGCCACGTCCATCATGTTGAGCGCCAGCACGCAGGGCAGCGTGGTGCCCACGACGTCCGCCAGCATGTAGAGGCTGCGCGAGAGCTGCGACGCGTCGGCCATGACCACGATGACGTCCGCCGCGGCGGACTCTATGTAGTCCTGGGTCACGCGCTCCTCGTCCGACTGGGCCGAAAGGCTATAGCTGCCAGGAAGGTCGCAGACCTCATAGCTGCGGCCCTTGCGCTCGAAGCTGCCCAGCTTCTTCTCGACCGTCTTGCCCGGCCAGTTGCCCACGTGCTGGTGCGATCCCGTCAGGCGGTTGAAGAGGGTCGACTTGCCCGAGTTGGGCTGCCCGAGCAGCGCCAGGCGCAGCCTGCGGGCGCTCATGCGGACACCTCCTCGACCTGGATGTCATCGCAGCCGCTGCGTCCCAGGGCAAGCGTGGTGTCACGGCAGAACACCAGGAGGGGCCTGCGCCGGTCGTTCCTGCGAACCTGCAGGACGCTCCCCGGTATGACGCCCACCGACGCGAGCCTGCTCAGCTGCCGCATGTCGCCGCCCAGCCTCGTAACGCGAACCTGCGAGCCCGCCGTCGCCTTCGATAGATTCATGCTTCCCCCTTTGGTGACCCTGACCGCCCGTAATTGGTGGCGGTCGAGTTCACGTTAGCTTACTTATCGGACGAGAGAAGCTCCATGCGGACGCGGCGGGCGCACGTCTCCGCCGCCGTCGGCGCATGGTCTTGCACCGCCCTCCAACGGTTGGCTCCGTACGCCTCTCCGGCAGTTCGGCCCGGGCGCGCCTCTCCGCCGATTCGGCCGGCCCCGCAGCTCTCTCTGCCGGCCGCCTGGCCTCGGACGCCTCTCCGGTGACGCACCTCTCCGGCGGCTGCTGCGGGCCCAATCTTGTGGTCGTGGACAGAACCACCCCCTGTCGGCGTGAAAAGTGTCCACGTCTGCAAGATCGGACAGCAGGGACCCGGCCACGTGGAGTCAAGCGAGCGTGGCGCCCCTGTGGCGCAGCCGAGAGCAACCGCGCTTCGTGTAGTTGTGGACAGAATTGCCTCCGAAAGGCGAGAAAAGCGTCCACGTCTGCAAGATTGGGCGCCGTGGCGACGGGCTACTGCGATTCCGGCGGCAGGCAGGCGTGCGGCGAATGGGCGTGCGGCAGGCGGCCGCAAGTCAGACAGCCGCAGACCAGGCGAGAGTGGCTTCCGTGTGGCGCGGGTCTCGGCTACGCCAGCAGCGTCATGGCTACGGTGCCGGCGACCATGAGCGCCAAGCCCAGCGCCGCGCGGCGCGTGAGCGTCTCTCTCAGCACCAGCCACGCGAAGGCGACGGAGACCAGGATGGACAGCTTGTCGATCTGCACCACCACGCTCACCACGCCGGTTTGGATCGCACGGTAGTAGCAGAGCCACGAGGCCCCGGTGGCTACTCCCGAGAGCAGAAGGAAGCCGAGCTCGCGGCGGTCGACCGACCGAAGCTCGCCCAGCTTGCCGCGGAGGAGAACGATGGCCCAGGACATCGGCAGCACCACGCAGGTGCGCAGCGCGGTGCCGAGGTTCGACTCCACGCCCTCGATCCCGACGCGGCCCAGGATGGAGGTCAGCGCGGCGAAGACGGCCGCCAGGATGGCGTAGGGGAGCCACCCCAGGCCGCGGCGCCCCTCTCGCCCGCCGTCCGCCGCGTCCTCGCGGCGCTCGATCATGAGCAGCGTGCCCAGGAGGATGACCGCCGTGCAGACGAGCTTCGCCGCGAGGTGGGCGGTCTCTCCCAGAAGGGCGATGGCCAGAAGCGTCGCGAGCACGGCACTGCTCTTGTCGATGGGCACCACTCGGTTGACGTCACCCAGCGAGAGCGCTCGGAAGTAGCAGATCCATGACGCGCCCGTCGCCAGGCCCGAGAGCCCCAGGAAGACCCATGAGCGCGGGGTGAGCGCGGACATCGTCGGAGCCGAGCCCACGACGGCCACCACCAACCAGGCGAAGGCCAGCACGACCGTGGTGCGAATGGCCGTCGCAACGTCGGAGTCCGTCCGCTGGATGCCGAGCTTCGCCAGGACGGACACCACGCCCGCAAAGAACGCCGAAAGCACCGCCGCAGCAACCCAACCCATGACACGACCCCTCCCCTTGAGCATGCGCGTCGCGCGCTCCCACCGTAGCGCTTCGCGGGCGCCTCGGCGGGTAAAAGGAGTCCTGACGCGTTTTTCGACCCGCTCGGACGAGGGAGGTGGAGCGATGGTCCACACTCGCGAAGGCGAGAGGGACGCTGCGGACACGGCCCGCAAGGTCGAGCTCATCCGTCAGGAGATCCGCGACGACCCCCAGAACGCGGACTACACGAGACGTGGGATCGACCCGCTCTTCGTCGTCGGGGCCGACGCGCGCATCGTGATCGTGGGGCAGGCGCCCGGCGTGCGCGCGCAGGACAGCGGCATGCCATGGAACGACCGCAGCGGGCAGCGCCTGCGCTCCTGGATGGGCGTCGACGACGAGACCTTCTACGACTCCGGCAAGATCGCCATCATGAACATGGACTTCTACTTCCCGGGGACGGGGCGCTCGGGAGACCTGCCGCCTCGCGCCGGCTTCGCCCAGAAGTGGCACCCTCGCCTGCTCGAGTTCATGCCACGCGCGGAGCTCATGCTGCTGGTGGGAGGCTACGCGATGCGCAGGTACCTGGGACTCCCCTCGTCCGCCCGGCTGGGCGACGTGGTACGGGACTTCCGCCGCTATGCGCCGGGGCTGTTCCCGCTGGTGCACCCGTCGCCGCGCAACCAGCTGTGGATGGGCAGGAACCCATGGTTCGAGGAGGACGTCGTCCCGGCGCTGCGCAGGCGCGTGGCGGAGGCCTTGCGGGATTAGCGCGCCGTCAGCCCCCGCTCCTGCCGCGCCGAGCGCGAAGGCTACCCCTCGTGCGCGGCGGCGAACTTCTCCATGTAGACCATGTCATACCAACGGTCGAACTTGCGTGCGCACTTGTTGAAGCGCCCCACAAGACGGTACCCCATGCGCTCGTGGAAGCGCACGCTCGCCTGGGTGAGGTATTCGTCCTCGGGTTCCACGTAGGCGATGCAGGCGTAGAGGTTGGTGATGCCGCGCGCGGCGCAGGCGACCTCGAGGTCCTGGTAGAGCCTGCGGCCCACGCCTTTGCCACGCTGGTCGCGCCTCAGGTAGATGGCCGTCTCGACGCTGCAGGCGTAGGCCTCGCGCGCGTGGAACTCGCCCACGTAGGCATACCCCACGGGCTCGCCGCCGGCCTCGGCCACCAGATAGGGATAGCGCGCGCCGATGGCCTCGATGCGTCGGCGGAACTCGTCCAGGCTGGGTGGCTCGAGCTCGAAGGTGATGGCCGTGTCGCTGACGTAGGGGGCATAGATGGCGAGAAGGGCCTCCGCGTCGTCTGGTACCGCGCTGCGAATCGTGATGTCCATGCGCCTCTCCCCCAGACGATTGCGTGCGCCCGGCACGTCTGGCGCACCGGATTAGTGTACACAAACTCAGCATTTTGCCAGGATAAGCTCGATATGGGTGGTTTTTGAAGCTCTCCGACGAGTCCATGTACACTAATTTGCCGTGAGGGGCATGCGAACGCCGCCATGCAACCGGGGGCGAGGCCGTCGCTCGGGGTCCCTTCACCCAGGTCCCGTCACTCTGGCCAGAACAGCTCGTCCAGGCTCCGGCCCAGCCTCTTGCATATTGCGACGCAGAGCCTGATGGTGGGGTTGTAGTCTCCCCTCTCCACCGCGTTGATGGTCTGACGCGACACTCCCACGGCATCGGCAAGCTCCTGCTGCGACAGCCCCGCCTCGGCGCGCGCCCGCTTCATGGGGAGGTTGTTCATGCCTCCCTGGCCTCCCGGCGCCCCTCTTCCCGCAGGCGCCAGACGCGCGCCAACGCGACCAGGGACTCGAGCACCCAGCACACGTTGATCAGCAGCGTGCCGTCGCCAAAATCGAGCCTGGCTCCGGCGGCGAGCTTGGACATGAGGCCCGGTAGCCCGAGCGCCAGGGCGATGACGCCCAGAACGAGCAGGAGCACGACCCCCGGCAGGTAGTTCCTGCGCATCCCAAAGTAGGCGTCGTGCCAGATCGCATAGGTGGCAAACGCACAGAGGTCCACGCACAGTACCAGCACCATGAGGAAGCCGGAATCGAAGGGGGCGTCCTTCCAGGACTCGGCCACGAACGCCGCAAGGAGGAGGAGCACGGAGTTGAGGATGAAGCCGACCTTGTATGCCTTCCCCATAACCGCGGTCTGGCGCTCGTCATAGCTCCTATCGCCCTTCTCGTTGGCGACGCACAGCATGACCGCGACCATCGAAACCACAAGAAGGATCATTCCCAGGACGAGCATGTGAGCCTCCCTACCTCAGGTGGGAAAAATGTCGTATATATTTGACTCAATTGTACGACAGCAAGCACATTTGTCAAATAAACACGACACACCCGAGAAGGGCGAAGCATCCTTCATGGCAGCTCGGCATGGCCCCGTACCCTACGCCGGAAGCTGGAGCCCGTCGTAATGGCAGCGCAGCTTGTGGCCCGGCGAAACCTCGCGCATCTTGGGGAACTCCTTGACGCAGCGCTCCGTGCAGTGCGGGCAGCGGGTGTGGAAGGGGCAGCCCGTTGGCGGGTTCATGGGGCTGGGCAGGTCTCCCTCGATGAGCACGTGGCGGCGCTTGGACTTGGGGTCGGGCACCGGCACGGCCGAGAGCAGTGCCTGCGTGTAGGGGTGGCACGGCCTCGCGTACAGCTCCTCGTTGGGCGCCATCTCCATGATGGTCCCCAGGTACATGACGGCGATGCGGTCCGAGATCATCTCGACCACCGACAGGTCATGCGAGATGAAGAGGTAGGTGAGCTCGTAGCGCTCCTGCAGGTCGCGCAGGAGGTTGAGCACCTGGGCCTGGATGGACACGTCGAGCGCCGAGACGGGCTCGTCGGCGATGATCAGCTTGGGCTGCACCGAGAGGGCGCGGGCGATGCCGATGCGCTGGCGCTGGCCGCCGCTGAACTCATGCGGGTAGCGCTCGCCATGGGCGGGCGAGAGGCCCACCGTGCCAAGGAGCTCGTGCACCCTCTTGAGCCGCTCGCCTGCGGACATCCTGGTGTGCACCAAGAGTGGCTCGCCGATGATGTCCTGCACCTTCATGCGGGGGTTGAGCGAGCCGTAGGGGTCCTGGAAGACCATCTGCATCTTGGCGCGCAGGGGGCGCATCTGGCGCTCGCTCAGCGCCGTTACCTCGTCGCCGTCGAAGAATATCCGCCCCTCGTCGGGCGTGATCAGGTGGTCTATCAGGCGGCTCGTGGTGGACTTGCCGCAACCGGACTCGCCCACGAGCGAGAAGGTCTCGCCCGGCATGACGTCGAACGAGACGTCGTTCACGGCATGGACGTAGCCGGTTGGGCGGCCGAGGAGGCTCTTGCCCACCGGGAAGCGCTTCGAGACGTCCTGCACGGAAAGCAGCGGCTCACTCATGCGTGGGAACCCCCTTCGCGTCTTGTGCCGACACATCACCGGCGACCACCGACGCAGCGACAGTGGCATCGGCCGCGCCGGCGCCGTCAGCCAGACCGCCGATCCCGGCCGCGTACTCCACGCTGGCACCGGCCGCGGCGTATGGGCAGGCGCAGCGATGGCCCTCCCCCACCTGCACGAGCGCGGGCACCTTGGCCTCGCAGGCCGGGCGCGCCATGGGGCAGCGCGGGGCGAAGCGACAGCCCGCGGGCATGGCCGCGAGGTCGGGAACGCTGCCGGGAATGGACGGCAGGCGGTGCACGCGTCGGCCAAGCCGGGGCACGGAAGCGATGAGCCCCTTGGTGTAGGGGTGGCGCGGACGCTCGAAGAGCTCCTCGACCGGTGCCTCCTCGACGATACCGCCGGCGTACATCACGATGACGCGGCTGCAGGTCTCGGCCACGACACCCAGGTCGTGGGTGATCAAGAGGATGCCGGTGTTGCGCTCGGCGCGGATGCGCTCCATCAGCGCCAGAATCTGGGCCTGGATGGTCACGTCGAGCGCCGTGGTGGGCTCGTCGGCGATGAGCAGCTTGGGCTCGCAGGACATGGCCATGGCTATCATGACGCGCTGGCACATGCCGCCCGAGAGCTCGTGCGGATAGTTGCGTAGCGTCACTTCGGGCTCGGGAATGCCCACCAACCGCAACGCCTCGACCGAACGCGCGTGGATCTCCTCGCGGCTCAGGTCGTTGTGCAGCCGCAGGGCCTCGGCGAGCTGCTCGCCTATGCGCATGATGGGGTTGAGCGAGCTCATGGGCTCCTGGAAGATCATCGAGAAGTCGTTGCCGCGTGCGTCTCGCATCTCCCGGTCGCTCAGCTCGAGGATGCTGCGGCCGTCCATGACCACCGAACCCGAGGTGCGGCTGGTGTCCTTGCTCAGGAGGCGCATCACGGCCAGCGAGGTGACCGACTTGCCGCAGCCGGACTCCCCCACCAGGCCCACGATCTCTCCGGCGTGGATGGAGAACGACACGCCGCTCACGGCGGTGATCCATGACTTTCGGTCGCGCTTGAACTCGACCTTGAGGTCCCTGACCTCAAGCAGGGCGTCTTGCATCTGCGCCTCCTAGTTGAGCTTGGGATCGAGGGTGTCGCGCAGGCCATCGCCGAAGAGGTTGAACGCGAGCACGGTGAGGAAGATCAGGAGACCTGGGAACAGCACCAGGTGAGGTGCCGTGGCCAGGTAGTTGCGGCTCTGCGAGAGCATGGCGCCCCACTCGGGCTGGGTCACGCTGGCGCCGAAGCCAAGGAACGACAGACTCGAGGCCGAGAGGATCGCGCCGCCCACGTTCATTGTGAAGTTGACGATGAGCGCCTGCATGGTGCCGGGCAGGATGTGGACGAACATGATCCGTCTGGACGAGCAGCCCACCGAGCGCGCCGCCTCGACGTAGAGCTCGCTCCTGACCTCGAGCACGGCGCCGCGGATGATGCGTGCGAACGACGGCACGGTGAACACGGCCACGCCAATCATCACGTTGGTGAGGCCGGGACCGATGATCGCGACGACAGCGATGGCCAGCAGGATGCCGGGAAAGGCGAACATCACGTCGCAGACGCGCATGATGAACGCGTCCACGAGCCCACCGCAGAAGCCCGCGATGAGGCCGAAGACCACGCCTGCGGCAGTGCCGATCACCGACGCCGTGAGGGCCGTCCCCAGCGAGAGCTGGGTGCCCGCGACGAGGCGGCTGAACACGTCGCGCCCAAACTCGTCCGTGCCCCAAATGTGGGCGGCCGTGGGGCCCGAGAGCAGGGCCGAGTAGTCGTACTGGTTGGGGTCGTAGGGCACCACGGAGGGGCCGATGACGGCTATGACCAACATGAGCACGATGAAGACGAACCCCGCCACGGCGGTCTTGCGACGCAGGAACTTCTTGAGGAACTGCCTGGCCGGACTCTGCGCGCGGGGGAGCTCCTCACCGCGGGCGAACTCCGAAGCGCCCGCCCCTGCGGTCGCGGCGGTCGCGTCCCCTTCGCCCGGGGCCCCCTTCAGCTTGGTCTTTTCTGCCATGTCGCACGTCCTCCTAGTCGAAGCGGACGCGGGGGTTGATGACCCCGTACAGCACGTCCGCCAAGAGGTTGATGACCATGTACTCGAGCGAGAAGAACATGATGAGCGCCTGCACCACCTGGTAGTCGCGGTAGTTGATCGAGTCGACCAGGAGGCGTCCCATCCCCGGGATCGAGAAGACGGTCTCGATGACCACGGAGCCCGCGATGAGGGCGCCGATCTGCAGGGCGGCCACCGTGACCACGTCGATGGAGGAGTTCTTGAAGGCATGGCGCATGATGACCTTGGACTCGGGCAGGCCCTTGGCGCGGGCGGTGCGGATGTAGTCCTTGCCCAGGTTCTCGATCATCGAGGAGCGGGTGACGCGCGCCAGGATGGCCATGATGCCGGCGCCCATTGCCAGCGACGGCATGATGTAGCCGCGCCAGTCGTCCACGCCGCCTGTGGGAAGCCACCCCAGGGCGACGGAGAAGAGCTGCATGAGCTCGAGGCCCAGCCAGAAGCTGGGGATGGAGAGGCCCGAGATGGCCACGACCATGCCCACGAGGTCCAGGGCCTTGCCACGATTGATGGCAGACACGACGCCCAGGAAGATGCCGATGAGCGCCGACCAGGTGATCGAGCAGATGGTGAGGTAGATGGTTATGGGGAAGCGCGGGACGAGCAGCGACCAGACGGTCTGGCTGTTCTTGTACGACATCCCCAGGTTTCCGGTGAAGAGGCCACCCATGTAGTCCAGGTACTGCCGGAGCAGGGGCTTGTCCAGGCCGAGCTGCTGGCGGATGAGCTCTATATCCCCGCCCGTCGCGTTCTTGCCGGCGATCATGCGTGCCGCGTCACCCGGGATCAGGTGGATGAACAGGAACACGACGATCGAGATGACGAAGAACAGGGGGATCATCGAAAGCATGCGCTTCAGGAAGTAGCGCCCCATCTTCCGCCTCCTCATTTGCTCCAAAAGGGCTTGCCGGCCTTCGGGGGCCGGCAAGCCCGATCCGTTTCCTGACGTGTGAGCCGGGACGCGCCCGGCCCCGCGCCCGCGCTAGCGCTCGAGCGTCGCGTGGGTGGCGTCGATGCCCATGGGGATCATGCGGACGCCCTTGAGGTACTCCTTGTACGAGAAGAGCGAGTCGTCCGTGGCGAGGAAGAGCCAGGGGCAGTTCTCCCAGGCGATCTTCTGGCACTCGCGGTAGTACTTGTCCTGCTCGTCCTGGGTCGGTGCGGCGTTGCCCTTCTCCAGGTTGGCGTCGAACTCGTCGTCCTTCCAGAAGGCGGTGTTGTAGCCCGTGGGGGGCACCATGCCGCTGGAGAGCAGCGAGCGCAGGAAGCCGTCGGCGTCGTTCTGGGACCAGTTGACGTACCACATCTGGAGCTCGGTCTCGTCGGCGGGGAGGGCCGTCTTGTCGGCCACGGTGGCGGGCTCCATGGGCTGGACGTCCACGGTGATGCCAATCTGGGCCATCTGCTGCATGACGAAGGTCATGCCCTTGGTCTCCTGCGTGGAGTTGTCGCCCCAGAGGGTGAGCTTGAAGCCGTCGGGGTAGCCGGCCTCCTTGAGGAGGGACTTGGCCTTGTCGAGGTCCACGTCGTAGGGCGTCTGCGCCTCGTAGGAGTGGAGCTTCTCGGGCAGGACGGAGGTCGCGGGGTCCGCGAAGCCGGAATAGAGGACCTCGGCGTACGCCTTCTGGTCGAAGGCGTAGTTCATGGCCTGGCGCACGCGCACGTCAGAGAGCTCCTTCACGTTGGTGTTGAGCGTGACGTAGCGCATGGTGGTGGACTTCTGTGCTTTGAGGTTGATGTCGCCGGCGGACTTGATGGTGGCGATCTGGTCGGACGGGGTGGGGTATACGAAGTCGGCCTCGCCGGTCTGGAGCATGGCGATGCGCGCGCCGGCCTCGGGCACCTCGCGGAAGGTCACGGAGTCGACCGAGGGCCTCTCTCCCCAGTACGTGGGATTGGGCACCACGGTGGTGTGGTCGCCGTTGACCCACTCCTTGAGCGTGAAGGCACCGGTGCCGGCAGACTGTGCCAGGTAGTTGTAGTTGGGGTCCACGGCAGCGGTGGGGTTGATGAGGTAGAACTGCGAGATGCTGTTCATGAAGGGCGAGTACGGGGCGGCAAGGGTGAAGACCACCGTGTTGGCGTCGGGCGCCTCGACCTTGGACACGCGGTAGTTCTCGCTCCCGTCGTCCAGGGTCTGCACGAAGGTGCGGCGGCGACGCCAGCCGTTCTCCTTCTTCACCGCCTCATTGTAGTTGGTGACGACCACCGAGGAGTCGAAGGGCGTGCCGTCGCTGAAAGTGACGCCGCTGCGCAGGTGGAAGGTGTAGGTGAGGGCGTCGTCCGAGACGTCCCAGCTCTCGGCCAGCATGGGAACGAAGTTGTAGTCCTCGTCGTGGGCGACCATGGTCTCGTACATGTAGTAGCAGACGTTGCCCGAGTTGCCGTCCGACCAGTTCATGGGGTGGAGGTTCTGGATGGTGCCCTCGATGGCGATCACGAGGTCGTTGTCCGCGGACTTGCCGTCGGTCTTGGTGGCCTTGACGACGAAGCCGTCAGCGTCGACCTCCGCGGCGGCAGTATCGGAGCCGGACTCGACGGGCGTGGTGGCATCGCTCCCCTTCTTGCCGCAGCCGGCAAGGGAAGCGCCCAGCAGGCCGGCGCCGATGGCGCCATAGCCCAGGAACGAACGACGGCTCATTCCCTTCTCCGAAGCGGAAACCTCGTGATTCTGAAGCATGCGACTTCCTCCTTGTGGACGACGCGCCCGGCCCACCCCGACGGGACGGGCCCCTCCTGACCTGTCCCCGTCCGCGGTCGCGAAGCGGGGCCGTGCAAGATGACCGAGGGGAGACGAACCTCTGCGCGCTCTCCGGGAACTTTCGCCTTCTGGGCGACGGACCCATGCGGCACTGCCCCCTCATGACTCATATAGATTCATACTCGGAACCGGCTTCGCTTGGCAACAGTTCGCCCAACGGCAACCCGCCGGAGGGGAGAGGTTTTCGCCAAGCGTGATGATGCACGTGACGAGGGGAGCACGGTTGTACGAGTTCGACAGGGAGCGCTACGACAGGCGCATGGCATGGTGGCTCCACGACCGCTTCGGCATGTTCATACACTGGGGCCTCTACGCCATCCCCGCGCGCGGCGAGTGGGTGCGCAGCACGGAGGAGATGGACGACGCCTCCTACCTGCCCTACTTCGACGAGTTTGACCCTCGCGAGCTCGACGCGCGCGCCTGGGCCCGCGCCGCGCGCGAGGCGGGCATGCGCTACGTGGTCATGACCGCAAAACACCACGACGGCTTCTGCCTCTTCGACACGGCACAGACCGACTACAGCTCCGTGCACGCACCGCTCGGCCGCGACGTCGTGGCCGAGTTCGTCGAGGCCGTGCGCGCCGAGGGCCTGAGGGTGGGGCTGTACTTCTCGCTCATAGACTGGCACCACCCGGACTTCCCGCAGTACGGCGACCGCCAGGCACCGCTGCGCAACCATCCCGAATGCGGCAACGAGGGTCGCGACTGGGGGCGCTACCTGCGCTTCATGCACGCCCAGGTGAGGGAGCTCTGCAGCAACTACGGCAGGCTCGACCTGCTGTGGTTCGACTTCGCGTACGACGACATGCGCGGCGAGCGCTGGGGCGCCACCGAGCTCATGCGCATGGTGCGCGAGCTCCAGCCCGACGTGATCGTGAACAACCGCCTCGAGGTGAGCGGCGAGGGCATGGGCTCCCTTGCCGAATGCGCGCCCACCCCCTACCACGGCGACTTCGTGACGCCGGAGCGCATCATCCCGCCCTGGCGGCTCACGGACGCCGAGGGTCGCCCCCTGGCCTGGGAGTCCTGCCTGACCATGAACGACAGCTGGGGCTACACCGCCCGCGACGACAACTGGAAGTCACCGCGCACGCTGGTGCGCTCGCTCGTGGAGTGTGTGTCGAAGGGCGGCAACCTCATACTCAACGTGGGTCCCGACGCGCGCGGACGCATCCCCCGCGCGTCGATGGAGCGTCTGCGCGAGCTGGGCCGCTGGATGGGAGAGAACGGCGCGAGCGTCTATGGCTGCGGCAGCGCCGAAGGAGGTGGCGTCGACCTTGCTCGCTTCGACCAGGGACGCGTGACGCGCAGGGGCAACCATTACTACCTGCACCTGCACGAGCCCCATGTGGGCCCCGTGCCGCTTTTGGGCGTGCCCAAGGGACGCATCCGCTCCCTGAGGATGCTCGCCGACGGCAGCGAGGTGCCGCTCTCGTCCAGCTGGACCCACAGCGACTACGCCGACGTGGCGTTTGCTGACCTCGGGGATGCCACGGAGCTCTCCGACCCCCTGGACACCGTGCTGGAGCTCGTTTTGGACGAGTAGCCTGCCCGTCACGTCGCGGGAGCCGGCCGCGACGCCGGCCCGTCCGATCCGCAACCCAAGCCACGAACCACCCACACACAACCACCCACACACCCAGGCGAGAGGAGCCTCATGCTCGGCAAGGAACTCCAGGACTACGCGCGCGACCGCTTCGAGGGGCGTCTCGCCCTGCTCGACGACGTCACCCGCGCCCGTGCCACCGCGACCGTGGACGCCAGCGCCGACGAGGACGAGGTCTGCCTCCTGCGCTACCTCTTCGGCACGCTGCCCCTCTCCGACGTCCTCGACGTCGAGCCGGGAGTCCTCGTCTCCTACGTGCGTCACTCCCTCATGCTGCGGCGCAGCCTGGGCTGGACCCGCGAGCTGCCCGAGCCCCTCTTCGTGCACTTCGTGCTCTGTCCCCGCGTCAACAACGAGCCCCTCACCGACTGCCGCCCCCCGCTCTGGAGTGAGCTGCACGAGCGCGTCACGGGGCTCAACGAGCGTGAGGCCGTGCTCGAGATCAACTACTGGTGTGCCCAGATGGCCACCTACCAGGCGTCGGACGGCCGTACCCTGGGGCCGCTCGCCGTGCTGGCAAGCGGGGACGGCCGCTGCGGGGAGGAGTCGACCTTCCTGGTGAGCGCCCTGCGCAGCGTGGGCATCCCCGCGCGCCAGATCTACACCCCCTGGTGGGCGCACTGTGACGACAACCATGCATGGGTCGAGGCCTACGCCGACGGCGGTTGGCACTACCTGGGCGCCTGCGAGCCCGAGGAGGTGCTCGACCGCGGGTGGTTCACCAACGCGGCGGGACGCGCCCTCATGATGGGCACGACGGTCTATTCCGACTTCGCCCTCGACCAGCTGGGCGGGGAGGACGCCGGACGCAACGGCTGCACCCACCTGATCGGCGTGACGCCCTCCTACACGAGGACGGTGCGACTCGCGGTGCACGTCGCGGACGAGGGCGGCAATCCGGTTGAGGGGGCGACCGTCTGCCTCGAGATCCTGAACTCCGCACAGTGGGCCCCCGCGACCTGCCTGGTGACCGATGCCGCAGGACAGGCGGGAGTGAGCGTGGGCCTGGGCTGCCTGCGCGTGCGCGTGAGCTCGGGCGGCCGCATGGCCTGGCGCACCGTCGACACGGCGGAGCTCTCCGAGCTCGACTTCGTCCTGGGCGAGAGGGGCGCCGGCGCCGGCACAGATGCCGCGGGCGGATCTGACGGCAGCTACCGGCCCGAGCCTGGCAGCTGGCAGTGGCCCTGCGCCGTGACCAGCGGCGATGCCCTGAGCTGGTGCGACGTGGACGTGCGCGCCCCGGAGGACCATCCCGCCCCCTCCCGCCACCCCACGGCCGAGCAGCTCGAGCGCGGGCGCGCACGCAAGGCCCAGATGGACGAGCTGCGCCGCAAGCGCGTGGCGGGCTTCCTCGCCGAGGGCGCGCGGCTGGCGGAGGACCTGACGGCGCGTGCGTCGCAGGAGGACCGCGAGCTCGTCGAGCGTTTCATGCGCCTTGCCTTCGGCAACGCGGGCGAGGTCGCGCGCTTCCTCGCGGGCGACTCGGCAAGCGGCGGCGCCACGGGAGGTGGAGCACGCAGTGCCGCGGGCACGCTCGAGGCCGACCGCATCGCGCTTCTCTCCACCCTGTCTGACAAGGACTTCCGCGACCTCAGGGCCGATGTCCTCGAGGAGCAGCTCCAGGGAGCCCGCGTCGTCCGCGAGCGCACACTGGCATATCTGGCGGCACAGGGCATGGGACCTGACGAGGCGCAGGGGATCTACGAGCGCGACGTGCTCTGTCCCCGCGTGAGCCTGGAGCACCTGACGCCCTGGAGGGCTCCCCTGCAGGCCTGGCTCCGAGACGAGCTCGACCTGAGCGAGCTTGCGTCCATGCAGGACGACCCGCGCGCCGTCTGGGACTGGCTCACGCGCAACGTCGGCTTCGACGAGCACCAGGACCTGGCAAAGCTCGCGGGAGGTCCCGTCGGCGCGCTGCGCGGCCGCCACGCCTCCCCCGTCACGCGCGCCACGCTCTTCGTGGCGCTCTGCCGCTGCCTGGGCCTCCCCGCCCGCGTGAACCCCGAGTCGCTGGCTCCGGAGCTCTTCGAGGGCGGTCGCTTCGTGCCTGTGCAGGAGCCCCCTCGTCCCAGCTCCCGCAAGGTGCGCCTGCTTGCCTCGGAAGGCACCAAGTCCTGCTTCGTCGACTGGACCCTAGGCAGGCTCCAGCCCTACACCGAGCGCGGAGGCCAGAAGTCCGTGGGCTTCCCCTCCCTCGAGCTCTGGGGCTCCAATGCTGACGAGGGCGGACTGGAGCTCGAGCTTCCGCTGGGAACCTGGCGCCTCGTGAGCACCACCCGCCTTCCCAACGGGAGCCAGCAGGCCTCCGAGGCGATATTCCGCCTCGGAGAAGGCGAGGGCGAACTCGAGCTGCCGCTGCGCACGCGCGTGCCCGAGGCCTCCGATATGCTGCAGGACATTCCCCTGCCCGAGCTCGAGCTGCATGCCGCGGACGGATCTGCCGCCTGCGCCAGCGACGCACTGCGGCGCACCGGCGCAGGCAAGGCGGGCATCGTCGCCTTCCTGGGGGAGGCGGAGGAGCCCACCGAGCATCTGCTCAACGAGCTGCGCGAGCAGGCCGACCAGGTTCGGGAGGCCGGACTGGGCCTGCTCTTCGTGTGCCGGAGCCCCAAGGACTACGACGACCCCACGCTCATGCGCACGCTGGAGTCGCTGGGCTCCGCGCTCGTGCTCTTCGACGACTTCGACGAACTGCCGGAGCGCCTTGCCCGCCGCATGTACGCCAACCCAGAGAAGCTACCCCTCATGCTCCTGGTGAAGCTGTGCGACGAGGAGGCTGCGGGTGGAGAGATGAGCGCCAACCGAGCCAGCAGCACGGGCGCCGCCTTCCGCGGGCTCTATGCGGTGGGGGGCTACAACGTGGGCAGCGTGGCCCTCGCCCTGCGTCTGGCGCAGCTGGCCTAGCTGTTCCGCCAAGCCGGTCCGCACGTCTGTGCAAGAAGGGAGGTCGACGATGCCACGGGATACGCGACGGGCGGCAGACGAGAGCCGCAGGCAGTCCTGTGCATCGCCGGCCGCGCCACTGGCACCCGCCCCTCCCGTCCACTACGCAGGCGAGGCCCAGCGGGCTGCGGCGAAGGAGGTCTCCTCTCGCCTGGGGTCGGAGCTCCGCGCTGGCGTGCCCGATGACTCGAGCCAGGGCATCTGCCTGCTCATGGACGAGGGCGGGCTCTGGCTCTGTGGGGACGGGCTCAGGACGCAGGGCGACTTCACCCGGCTCATCCTACGTCTCAGGCCTCATGCCCTGTCGCGGGAGCTGCTCGTCAAGGCGGCGCGCGTCAAGGGTGTCGAACGCCCGCGCGCCATCGACGCCACCGCCGGCCTGGGAGAGGACTCCCTGCTCCTGGCTACCGCAGGGTTCGAGGTCGACCTCTACGAGCGCGACCCGGTGATCTGCGAGCTGCTGCGGGACGCGCTGCGCAGGGCGTCAGGGCACCCCGAGCTCGCGCCGGTCGTCGCCCGCATGCGCCTGCACTGCGGGGACAGCACGCAGGCGCTCCTCTCGCTCGCGGAGGAGAGGACACGTCCGGACGTGGTGTTCCTCGACCCGATGTTCCCTGCACGGCAGAAGAGCGCCCTGGTAAAGAAGAAGTTCCAGCTCATCCACCGGCTCGAGGCACCCGCCATGGACGAGGATGAACTGCTGGAGGCGGCGCTTGGCGCACGTCCCCGGAAGGTCGTCATCAAGCGACCGCCCAAGGGTCCACAGCTCGCGGAAAAGAAGCCCAGCTACAGCATCACCGGCAAGGCAGTCCGCTACGACGTGATCGTGCCCCCGCAGTAGGCCTGGGCTATCGAGCCCCTACCCTCGGCCTTGCCGTCGGGCCAACGTTTGTCGGTACTTCTCATCCGCCAAACTACCGACAATCGCTCGCTTCCAGGCGAGAATGACTTCACGGACCCAGTTTGTCGGTACTTCTCACCAGCAAAACTACCGACAATCGCTCGCTTCCAGACGAGAATGACTTCACAGGCTCAGCTTGTCGGTACTTCTCAGCTGTTCGACTACCGACAAACGCAAGCCCTGCTCGGCCAAGACACACAAAGGCACCCCCGGCCACCAGGGTCGAGGGTGCCACTTAACTAGCTCGGTGCCACTGCGACGAAGCGCAGCAGGTCCGTTGCCTTAGAGCTCGGCGCCGGACTTCTTGGCGAAGCGGACCTTCTTGCCGTCCTCGTTGAAGCGATAGCCAACGCGGGTGGGCTTGTCGGTCTGGGGGTCGACGATCGCGACGTTGGAGACGTCGATGGCCGCCTCCCTCTCCACGATGCCGCCCTGCTGGCCCTGCTGGGTCGGACGCTGGGCCTTCTTGACCATGGCGACACCACGGACGACGACCTTGCCCTCGGCAGGCATGGCCTTGATGACCTCGCCGCGCTTGCCCTTGTCCTTGCCGGACAGGACCTCGACCTGGTCGCCCTTCTTGATCTTCATCTTTGCCATCTGCTACTCACTCCCTACAGCGTCTCAGGCGCGAGCGAGACGATCTTCATGTACTTGTGGTCGCGCAGCTCGCGGGCGACGGGCCCGAAGATGCGGGTGCCCTTGGGCTCGCCGTCCTTGTTGACTAGGACGCAGGCATTCTGGTCAAACTTGATGTAGCTGCCGTCCTTGCGGCGGGTCTCCTTGACCGTGCGCACGACGACGCAGCGGACGACGTCGCCCTTCTTGACGGATCCGCCAGGGGTGGCCTCCTGGACGGCGCACATGATGACGTCTGCAAGGCCGGCGTAACGACGCTTGGAGCCACCAAGTACCTTGATGCACTTCACACGCTTGGCGCCGCTGTTGTCAGCGACGTTGAGCATGGTCTCCATCTGAATCATTGCTTGTTCCTCCGAACGCTCACCCCTGCCAGAGGTGCGGCCTCGCGTGCGCCGCACATGGCTGGGAATGGGTTGTATAGGTCGTTACTTGGCGCGCTCGACGATCTGGGTCACGCGCCAGCGCTTGGTCTTGGACATGGGACGGGTCTCCATGACAGTGACGGTGTCGCCCAGGCCACACTCGTTCTTCTCGTCGTGGGCGTGGAGCTTCTTGTGGATCGTCATCATCTTGCCGTACTTGGGGTGGTGCTTGCGGTACGTGACCTGAACGGTGACGGTCTTGTCGCCGGAGATCGAGATGACCTCACCGGTGCGGACCTTGCGCGCGTTCCTGCTTTCGGTATCTGCCATTTCCTGTTTCTCCTGCGATCTAGTTCTGCGCAGCGGCGTTTTCCGCTGCGATCTGGCGTGCGCGAATCTCGGTCTGGACGCGAGCGATGTCGCGCTTGACCGTGGTAACGCGGGCGGTGTTGTCCAGCTGGCTGGTCGCCATCTGGAAGCGGAGGTTGAAGAGCTCGGCCCTGCCGTCCTCGAGCTTCTGGGCAAGCTCCTCGTCGCTGAGCTCACGGATGTCCTTGTACTTCATTTACTTAGCCTCCCCGTCCTGGTCGGCGCGGGCGATGATCTTGGTCTTGATGGGGAGCTTGTGCTGGGCGAGGCGCAGGGCCTCCTTGGCGACGGACTCCTCGACGCCGGCGATCTCGAACATGATGCGTCCGGGCTTGACGACGGCCACCCACTCCTCGGGGTTGCCCTTGCCAGAGCCCATGCGGGTCTCGGCGGGCTTCTTGGTGATGGGCTTGTCGGGGAAGATGGTGATCCAGACCTTGCCACCACGCTTCATCTGGCGCGTCATGGCGATACGAGCGGCCTCGATCTGACGGTTGGTGATCCAGTGGGCCTCGAGGGCCTGCAGGCCCCACTCGCCAAAGTAGAGCTTGGTGTTGCCCTTGGCCTGGCCCTTCATGGAGCCACGCTGGACCTTGCGGTGAAGGACGCGCTTAGGTGCGAGCATTAACGGCCCCTCCTCTCGTTACGGGAACGGCGAGGACGGCTGCTGCCCTCGAGTGCGGGGTTGAGCGCAGGCTGGCCGGGAAGCTGCTCGCCGAGGTAGATCCAAACCTTCACGCCACAGGCGCCCATGGTGGTGCGGGCGGTAGCCTCGCCGAAGGCGATCTTGGCGCGCAGGGTGTGCAGGGGCACGCGACCCTCGCGGTACCACTCGCGACGGCCCATCTCGGCGCCGTTGAGGCGGCCGGAGCACTGGATGCGGATGCCCTTGGCGCCGGCCTTGCGGGCGGACTGGACCGCCTTGCGCATGGCACGACGGAAGGCGATGCGGCCCTCGAGCTGCTCGGCGATGGACTGGGCAACCAGCTGGGCGTCGAGCTCGGGACGCTTGATCTCGATGACGTCGACGTTGATGTTGCCCTTGGTCACGCCGGCGATCTTCTCGAGCTCGCCGCGGAGGGCGTCAATCTCGGCGCCCTTCTTGCCGATGACGATGCCGGGGCGTGCGGAGTAGATGATGACCTTCACCTTGTCGCCGGCGCGCTCGATGTCGACGCGGGCGAGGGCGGCGGAGGCAAGACGCTTCTCGAGGAACTTGCGAATCTCGAGGTCGTTGCCAAGGCTCTTGGCGTAGTCCTTCTTATCGGCGTACCAACGGGAACGCCACTCCTCGGTGATGCCGAGGCGGAAGCCGGTAGGCTGAACCTTCTGTCCCATGCTTTCCCTACGCCTCCTTTCCAGGTGCGACGACGACGGTGATGTGGCTCGTGCGCTTGTTGATGCGGGATGCGGAGCCCTTGGCGCGAGGACGGATACGCTTGAGCGTGGGACCCTCGTCGACGTAGGCGTACTTGACCACGAGGCCGTCAGCGCGCATGCCGTTGTTGTTCTCGGCGTTGGCGACGGCGGAGCGCAGGACCTTGGCGACCGGCTCGGCGGCGGCGCGGGTGCTGAACTGGAGGGTCTCGAGGGCCTTCTCCACGGACTTGCCGCGCACCTGGTCGACGATCATGCGGACCTTGCGAGGGGCCATGCGGACGTACTTCGCAGTAGCCGAGACCTCGTTTGCAGCGTTGTTCTTAGCCATTGTTCTTCATGCCCCCTGTTAAGCCTTGTGGCCGCGGAAGGTGCGGGTGGGCGAGAACTCGCCCAGCTTGTGACCAACCATGGACTCGGTGATGTACACGGGGACGTGCTTGCGGCCGTCGTGGACAGCAATCGTGTGCCCGACCATCTCGGGGAAGATGGTGGAGGAGCGCGACCAGGTCTTCACGACCTCCTTCTTGCCAGCCTCGTTCATAGCGGTGACACGCGCAAGGAGGCGAGTCTCCACAAACGGGCCCTTCTTGAGACTTCTGCTCATTCTTGGGATCTCCTAATACTCGTGTTCCGACTACTTCGAGCGACGACGACGGATGATGAGGCGGTTCGACGCCTTCTTCGGGTCGCGCGTCTTCTTGCCCTTGGTCGGCTTGCCCCAGGGGGTGACGGAGGGACGTCCGGAGGTGTGGTTCTTGCCCTCGCCGCCGCCGTGCGGGTGGTCGACGGGGTTCATGACCGTGCCGCGGACGGTGGGACGGACGCCACGCCAGCGCTGGCGGCCGGCCTTGCCAATGACGATGTTGCCGTGCTCGGCGTTGCCCACCTCGCCGATGGTGGCACGGCAGGTGAGGAGCACGCGACGGAGCTCGGAGGAGGGCATGCGAAGGACGGCGTAGCCGTTGTCCTTGCCCATCAGCTGCACGGAGGTGCCGGCGGCACGAGCCATCGCGGCGCCCTTGCCGGGCTGGAACTCGACGGCGTGGACCAGGGTGCCGACGGGGATCTGCGAGAGCGGCATGCAGTTACCGGGCTTGATGTCGACGTCCTTCTCGCCAGAGAGGACCACGTCGCCCACGTGAAGACCCTCGGGAGCCAGGATGTAGGCCTTGGCGCCGTTCACGTAGTGGAGCAGGGCGATGCGAGAGGAGCGGTTGGGGTCGTACTCGATCGTGGCGACCTTGGCCGGCACGTCGTCCATGCGACGCTTGAAGTCGATCCTGCGGTACTGGCGCTTTGCGCCGCCACCCTGGTGACGGGTGGTGATGCGGCCGTTGTTGTTGCGGCCCGCCTTCTTGGGCAGGGGCTCGAGAAGCGACTTCTCGGGCTTGGTGGCGGTGATCTCCTTGAAGTCAGAGATCGTCTGCCAGCGCCTGCCTGCGCTCGTGGGCTTGAGGTGCTTGACTGCCATTGCTTTCCCTTTCTGTCCGTTGGCCGACCCTCTCGGGAATAAGGGGGCGACACCGGATTACCACGGTACCGCGCGTATCCATCCTGCGCGGCATGACAGCCCGGCCTCCCGGAGGAGGCGCGGGCGGATTACCTACTCCTCGGCAGCGGCCTGCTGGTTGGAGAAGATCTCGATCTGCTCACCATCGGCGATGGTGACGACAGCCTTCTTCCAGGTGCGGGTCTTGCCGGTGACGTAGCGGACGCGCTTGTTCTTGGGACGGACCCAAAGCGTGTTCACCTTGAGGACGTGAACGCCGAACAGCTTCTCGACGGCGGCCCTGATCTCCTCCTTGGGAGCGTTGCGGGCAACCTCGAAGGTGTACTTGTTGTTCGACATCAGGTCGAAGGAACGCTCGGAGACGACCGGGCGGATGATGACCTCGTAGGCAGAGTTCATTACGCGAGCACCTCCTCGAGCTGCTTGGCAACCGCAGTAGACATCACGAGGGCCGCGTTGTCTAGCAGGTTGCGGGTGTTGGCCTCGCAGGAGGCGATGATGGTGACCTTGGGCAGGTTGCGGAAGGCCAGGTAGGTGTTGACGTCATCGTCGGGAACGACGATGGTGACGCGCTTGCCCTCGAGGCCCAGGGCGACGAGGACGGCCTTGGCCTGCTTGGTCTTGGGCTCAAGGGAGAGCTCGTCGATCACGAACAGCTCGGAGTCGGCGAGCTTGCTGGAGAGCGCGGAGCGCATGGCAAGCTTCTTCTCCTTGTTGTTCGCACGCAGGGCGTGGGAGTGGGGGTTGGGCCCGAAGACGACGCCGCCGCCGGTGAACTGCGGGGCGCGGATGGTGCCCTGACGGGCGCGGCCGGTGCCCTTCTGGCGGAAGGGCTTGACGCCGCCGCCGGAGACGGCGGAGCGGTTCTTGGTGGAGTGGGTGCCCTGGCGCAGGGACGCCTCGTAGGCCACCACGACCTGGTGCATCACGGGGACGTTCGGCTCGATGCCGAACACGTTGTCGGAGAGCTCGACCGTGCCGGCCGCCTTCCCCTCAACGTTCTTGACTTCAATGCTGGACATTTGTCCTCCTTGTTAGCCTTAGGGCTCTTCTTACCTCGGCCCTTTAGGCCATGCGGACCTGGACGAGACCGTTCTTGCCGCCAGGGACGGCGCCCTTGACCAGCAGGAGGTTCTGCTCGGCGTCAACGCGGACGAGCTTGAGGTTCTTGACGGTCACGCGCTCGTTGCCCATGTGGCCAGCCATGTGCAGGCCCTTGCGGACGCGCGCGGGATAGGCGCACTGGCCGATGGAGCCGGGCTTGCGCTGGTTGCGCGAGCCGTGGGCCATGGGACCACGGGAGAAGTTCCAACGCTTGATGGTGCCCTGGAAACCCTTGCCCTTGGAGGTGCCGATGACGTCGACCGCCTTGACGTCGGCGAAGTCCGCGACGGTGACCTGGTCGCCGCAGCTGTGCTCCTCGCCGTTCTCGACGCGGACCTCGCGCAGGTAGCGCATGGGCTCCACGCCATGGGCCTTGAAGTGGCCGGCCATGGGCTTGTTGACGTGCTTGGGCGTGATGTCTCCGAAGCCAATCTGGACGGCATCGTAGCCGTCGGTCGCCTTCGTCTTCACCTGCGAGACGGTGCAGGGGCCTGCCAGGATGACGGTGACGGGGACGACGTTGTCGTCTTCATCCCACACCTGAGTCATCCCGATCTTGCGGCCAAGGATCGTACTGACCATGCTCTTTCCTTACCCTCGGTGGTCATGGGACCTGTGGGGGCAAGCCCCCTCATGGCGCATCCGGCGCCACTTCCCCAGCGGACCACAGCTGTCGTCTGCCACCTCAACTGCGGCTTTGCCCTGTGCGCTATGGACAGAACTTCCCCACAAAATCGGCAGCTTGACCAGTTTACATGCACGGGACGCCTTTCACAATCTCTTCGCAGAAGTTTTTGAAGCTCCTAGCTGGTGCTTCGTCACCCACTGTGTCGGGCGTATCTATGCCAAGGCGAACCTTAGAGGTGCGGGCGAGAAGATGGAGGACGTCTTTCGGACCGCGGCTCCGTTGGCCAAGGACATCCAACGGAGCCGCGCGCAAAGCCTTCGATGGAAGGCGCAGCTATCTGGCAACCTGCTTTCGACGGGTGCCAACAAGGGCAAGCCCGGCGAGCGCAAGGACTGCCGCGGACGCACCGACGAGCCTCACGGCCACCGTCCCCACCCCGCCAGTCTTGGGAAGAACGAAGCCAGACGAGGAGTTCGTCACCGTGATGGTGCCAGTCTTGATGCCACCGTTATTGGAGTACGAGACAGTGTAGCCGTTGGGCGCACCAACCTCCTCAATGGTGTAGTAGTAGGCATGGCCCGTGGAGTCGCCTGGCTCGAGGCCATCCCAGTCGTGGGTCCACTGGTTGTTGGCGTTGAGGGTAACGGGGTCCCCCACCGCCTCTTTGTTGGTGAGGGTGTTGTTGGGCTTCGTGTAATCGGCTATCTTCGCCACGGGATTGTTCTCGTCATGCGTATTCTGGACCACCACCTCGGTGTCACTCGTGATGTTATCAATCACAATGGGCGGGCTAATATGGCCGTTTGGATCAACGGTCACGGACCTTGCGAGCGCACCGTTGACGTACACGTCAAGGGTCATGCCGTTGTAGACATTCCCCATACCAAGCGTGACAGAAGTGCCCTTCTTGACGGTCTCCTGGAGGTGCGTCTCCGGCTTATAGCCCGGATTCGTCTCGTTGCCCTTACTTACGATGTTGATCGTGCAGCTGTCGCTAGGATCTGCAGTCTGTATCTGCCGATAGAGCTGGACCTGCACGCTCGCACCCTCCGGCGCGCTTACCGGTGCACCACTCGCGTTTGCCCACACCTTTTTGGCAGTGACACGTGTGTAGGTGTTGGGGATGTACATGATGCCGCCAACGTTCCTGAAGATCGTCACCTGACTCTGCTGCACGTTAGCACTGGCCGCGCCGGAAGCATTGTACGAGGAGTTGGCGTTATTGCCGTTGTCCATCCAGATGAAGTAGTGGGGCGTGGTGTCGAGCTTGTAACCGGGCAGCGCCTTTGTCTCCGAAAGGCGATAGAGCGTGTTGGTCGTGAGTGGCGGCTGCGCAACCGCGAGGTCCCACCTGATCTTGCCATCCTGATCGACTGTCAGGGTTTCGTCCTTGGTTACCCAGCCCCCATTCTGCCAGTACTCCAGCTTGAACTCAGTGCCTGATAGAACCTTCTTATAGTTGTCGCTGTCGACCTTGTAGATGCTTATTGCCTTCTTCACGGCCGTGGCAGAGGAGCTGGACTCTTTCAGCACCGTATTCTGCTCGGCCGACCACTTGCCGTTGAGCGACGCTTTGTTGTCGACCTTCGTGTTGCCGCCAAAGGTCTGATCGAGGGTGTACTCATACGTGAGCACGCAGGCGAGGCTGTCGGGGACAGACACCGTTATCTTGCTGGTGGCAACGTCGTACTGCAGGGTATAGCGGCTGCTGTCAATCTCTGCCCCCAGATGGTGCTCTGCCGAGCTGTCGTACGCATAGAGCCTGACCTTCGAGATGTCCAGCACGGGGTTGTAGCTTCCGGCGTTGCTCAGCTGGTCGGTGAGCTCCAGCGTGTCAGAGCTGGGGTCAAGGTCATCCGCCTTGGGATTGATGTCAACGTAGTACCTGATGGTGCCCGAAGGTGCGACCGTTGGGTTGCCGGCAGCATCGGTCTTGACGGGATTGCCGTCCTTGTCCAGCTGCTCGCCCGTCTTGCTGATGTTCTTCACATCGTGCGTGACCTTGGTGTTGGTCGTGGAGGAGTGCCCATTCCAGTCTGCCGTGTTGGTGTAGGTCTTGCTGGCGTTCTTGGGATCTTTCCACGTTGGGTCGTCAGCAAGGGAGACCTTGTAGGTCACCGCTATCAGCGTCCTGGAGTTGAAGTACTTGTAGTTGGGAATCTTTATCTGGAGGTGGGTGGTGCCATCGGCGTTTGTCGACGTCGTGTATGAAAGCTTCTGGTTGCCGTTGAGGTCGCTCTTCTGGTCACCCCATCCGCCGTTATCCGAGTATTCGCCACCACCGTCGGCACTGTCCCTGAACACCGCCGTGATGGAGCTCTCGTCAAGCGTCTGGCCAGACGGCAGGTCATCGTCGATGACGATGTTCCCCTCGTCCGCCTTGGTGGTGTTGAGCAGGAGCCGGTAAGTGAGGATGCCGTTTACGTCATCGTAGTCCACGGTCGCGTCCCCGCTGGAGTACGCGTCGGTCCCGCTCGCCGTCTTGTGCCCCGTGTAGACCTGCTTGTCAAACTTCTTCGGCGTCTTGTGCTCGTGCGTGGCCTCCGAGACCTTGCCCTGGCACTCACCCTTGTTCTTGATGACCCAGGTGGTGCCCTCAGCGGCGCTCGAGGCGTCGGTGTAGGTGACGTAGCTGTCGATCTTGAGGTTTTGGGCCGTGATGCTCTGCCCGGCGGCGGGCGTGACCGTCACCTTGAAGCTCTTGACGTGCGTCGTGGTGTCGGTGGCGGGGACCTCGTTGCCGTTCGCGTCGTAGTAGGTGACGGAGATCTTCAGCTTGTCGGTGTATTCGCGCTCGCTCTCGTAGTAGGAGTTCCAGTAGGTCTTCTGGCCGGCGCCCTTGTACAGGTAGGAGTTGTAGCCGTCCACGTTCAGGGAGAGGTGGTCCACCAGACTCGCCTCCAGGTCGGCGGCAAGGGCGTAGTGGCTGTCAGGCCCCAGGTCGCTGCCATCGCCGTCCTGGGCGTTCTCGATGGTGTCCACGTACTCGAACGTCGAAAGGCTCCCCTCGGGAACCGTCACGTTGGTGCTCCACGTGTTGCGGTAGAGGCCGCCGTCCTTCTCGGTCTCGCCCCCAAAGGACTTGCTCACGTCCCAGGTGCGATGTTGCACGTCCACAGTACCCGTATCGCTCTGATTGTTGCCATCGGGCGGGTACAGGTATGCCGTGTTGCTTATCTGGCCGTTGGTGGAGGGAACCTCCGCCCAGAAGTCGATGTAATAGCTTGCCGTCTTCTGCGCGTCGGTCAGGTTGGACGGGAAGGTGAAGTCGATGTATGTGCCTCCGGCCCCTCCGCCCTCGGCCGTGTAGTCGCTCTCGTCGCTCCAAACCATAAATCCGCCCGTCATAGGATACGGAAGGCTGTCGACAACACGCCATCCCGAAATGTCCTTGTGGTTGGGGTTCACCTTGATGCGCCACTGTACCTTGCCAGTATTCTTGTCGTACGTGGTGGCGTATTTTCTGATGTCCTTGGTCCACTCAATGCTGTGCCAGTCCCAAGAGTTGTGTGGGCCGCTCGTGGAGCCCGCGGAGTTGGCGACCTTTCCCGCCTCGCTCGTGGCACCGCCGATGTCGGTCGCATAGGTGATGACGTACTTCTCGCCGGCGCCCAGTGCCGGCAGGTTGGAGACCGTGAACTGTGGGTCGCTCCCGCCAGTCCACGACACGTTGTAGTTGTAGGGGTTCCAGGAGCCCTGGATCAGCGTCGTCTCCCCGCCGTTCGCACTGACCTTCACGACCTTGAGCGAGCTCTGGTCGTACGAGTAGGTGACGCCGGACGTACTGTTCCACTTGTCCCACTTGTCCGTGACGGAGACGGGCTCACCTGTGCCCTTGTTGGTGGTGACGGTGACCGTGTAACTCGCCTTGGTGCGGTCGTTATTGGCGAAGGAGCCCGTCTTCTTGGTGGTGATGTCGTGGGAGTCCTGCGCGGGCGTGACGACGGTGATGGGGCTGCTGTCACCGCCGAAGTCGATGGTGCCGGAGGATCCCCCGCTCGTGTTGGAGACCGTCCCGTGGAAGTTGAGGGTGCCCTGAACGGCGCCACCGCCCTGAGCAAAGGCCTGGTCGTACGTGATGGTCACCTTGCCGTTGGTGTCGATGGTGTAGTCACCGACCTCCTTGCCGCCAGAGGTGACGCGGCCGCTCTGGACGGAGTCGGGCTTCAGCCCATTGGGCAGCTGGTAGCTGATCGTTCGGTTCGCCTCGGTCACCACGCCGGCCGGGATGTTGTAGCTCAGCGCCACCCTCACGCTGTCACCGTCACTGAACTGGGTGGCGGGCGTCCAGGTGCCGTTCACGAGCTTCTCGACCCTCGTGTCCCCCGTGATGTACGGGGTGAGGTCCGTGCCGAGGCCGTTGCCGGAGTCTCGGCGGGGTGCCTTGGTCACGCGGCTGGGCGCCGATGTCGCGGAATCGGAGTCGCCACCAATCCCGTTGTCTGCAACTGAGGGCGCGACGTCACTTGCAGCCCCCGCCCCTACCACCTGGTCGAGCTGCGTGGTGGGGACAGATGCCTTCTTGACGTCAAGAGAGACGACGTCGTTGAGCCGCACGTGCGCAAGTCCGTCCGCATCTGTCCTGAGCGCGCTGAAGCCAAAGTCGAGGTCCACGAAGGCACCCAGCCTCGCTGCGGTAACAGCAGCCTCCGCATCGGTCGCGTCCCTTCCGACGTTCTTGGTGACACTCGCGGCGTCGAACTCTATCGTCAGAACGCCGTCTTTCACGTTTGCAGAGCCGATGACAACCGCATCCGTCTCGTCCCCCTTCGAGACGGTATCCGCTGCATAGACGGGAATCTTGTCATATGCCGCAGAACTCGTATCAAGCGACACGTCGTCGGGCAGCTTGTACTGGAGCGCGGCACCATCCTTGAGGGCGCCCTCCGGCAACTCGAAAGCAAGGCGCAGCCTGAGGTCGGAGTTCCCGTCCAGCGCATCCGACCCGTCCGTCTTGGCCCACGCGTCCTCCCCTCCGCCGACGGCCCTGTAGAAGAGCGCCGAGTCCCTGGTAATGGCTGACGAGAGGGTCGTGCCGCCCGTCAGGGCCATCGCGGGGTTCATCAGGACAAAGCAGGAAACGGCAACGACAACGGACGCCATCACCCCGACGACCCAGCGCCATGCACGACGCCCACGATTGTCCCTTAGCATGGTCGTCACGTTGTCTAGTAGCGTGCTCATAGTCAGCTCCAACCCATCCAACTGGCTCCACCGCGTGGATTTCTCCGAGACTTCTCCCTCGCTAAGAGGTCTCGGAGCAACCCACCCAATGCCTCTCGCCAAACGCACCCTCGTAGTACATGAGCAAGTCGAAGTCGTCGTCAAAGTCAGACTTCGTCGTGCCCGAGCTTGCCACCTCGTACGTCCTAACAAGACCATCTACCCCGGTAAAGGTAACCGCATCACCATCGCCGAGACCACCTATTCGCCCAATGCCACCTTGATAGGAGGACCCGCAAACGACCAGCTCTCCATCACGACTGCCGACCTGGCATGGCACGAGACTCGCGTCGCTTCCCACCGCACCCACTGGCACGTCAAGCCCTACAGCCCTCGCAGACAGTCGCCCGATGACATCCATTCCCAGCAACTCCCGGGCGGGCAGCTCGTGGTCCTGATCCTTTCCCGTGACTATCCCGGATGCGTCACCCCCACCTGGCTTTTCAAGCTCACTCAGGATGCCAGAGCATAGTTCTGCGCTCTTCCGTGCCCCGGCCTGCCTTGCCATGAACGACGCGGCTAGCACGGCTCCTGCCAGGGCCAGCAAAGTGACCCCAACGCGCGTCCAGGGAATGTGGCGGCCGCCAGTCCTCCGAACAGGCGCCATATTAGGAACCATCCCCATCACGCCTCTTGTACACACCCACAACGATGCAGGTCAGGCCAACGAGCAGAATCCCCCCGACCAAGGGGAGGTTGAGCGGGTCTCCCGTCTTGGGAAGCTTGCCCGGACCCTTGGGCGTGGTTGGCGTGTGGCTGTTAGTGACCATGAAGGTCGACGTTCTGACGGACCCATCATCACTGCGTGATACCGTTGCCGAGGAGCTGATGGAGCAGGTGTACCCGCCAAGCGTATCGGTGACCTCGCGAACGGACCAATCGCCCTTGCCCTCCCAGGCGTAGGACCAGTCGTTGCTGGAATTGAGCTCCACGGTGTTATAGAGACGTGTTCCATCGAAGATTTGGACAGTGACTGATGACGGACGCGTTCCGCGGGAGTCTCCCTTCCACAGCTTTATTACCTTATTCTCGAAGTGCTCAACTGACACCTTGTCCACCTTGTCAGCTCTGACGGTGCGCGCGTATGCATAAGTGCCATCCGCTTTCATTGCCGGAACGCTTATCAGGTACGGTTTCGAGATATACGTCGTTCCGTCAACTGTCGTGGTGTCAGCAATGATGAGATACATGCCCGGCTTCAGGCCGGTCAAGCTGGCACTGCCGGACGCCGCTACCGCACTTGCGCTCTCGAAGCCAGATGCGCCAGCGACAACATAGCCGCTATATGTCTGGGCAATGGCCTCCAGAGTTGCTGCGCTTGTCTCGTCCGTGAGGTCTGCGGGGTCATAACCTGATGCAGAGACTGCCTCTGCCAATGCGGGAACCGCAGAAAGCTTGCCGTCGGCACCCATGGACGCCACGCGATACGCCGTGAACCTCTGTCCTTCCGCCTTGCAATCGCTCAGCGTGATGGTGCATGACGCATCGGTATCGACCACCCCAGCCGCATATGTCCGCGCAGGCAGCAAGAGCCCCACGACACAGGCCAAAAATAGAAGGGCAAGCGCACGAAGCCCACGCACCTCGTGCCTGCGCATGATGTCGTCCTTCAACTTTCTGCCCTTCCTTTCCTATCTGCCCGCCCCGCGCTCCGAGTACCCCGCGCAAGCGACCGGTTCCGTACGAGGCCCACGACCGAGACCACCCCGATCACCGCTACCGAAAATACCGTGGCGACGAGCAGCGGGTCAATGCGCTCTGCGTCAGCGGTGACGTCCGTGACCGACTCATTGGGCACCCTATGCCCACGTACGAGCAGCCGATGGGTGTTGACCCCATAGGGAGTGCATGTAACGAGCGTGCAGTAGTCCTGTCCATCATCAATTGCAAGGTCTTCCAACTGGTCGGGTAGGACAGTCCTGATCTGGTCCACCTGGTAGGTCAGCGTCTGATCCACCACGTGCAACGTGAACAGGTCACCCTCCTCGAGTTGGTCTATGTCTGTAAACAAACGCGCCGACGGAAGTCCACGGTGGCCGGAGATCACGGTGTGCGTGCCCTCCCCACCAACAGGAAGCGAGGAGCCCGGAATGTGTCCGATGGCAACTTGCAGGATGGTGTCATCGGTACCGTGGTAGATGGGCAGGTTCACTCCTATCCTGGGAATCTTGATATAGCCCATGATTCCCGTGCCCGTGACGTCGAGGAGGCCCTCGTACTCGGCGCGCTCCTCGTCGCTGAGGCGGAACCGGTCCTTCCCGTGCGAGAGCCCCTCGTTATAGGAGACGGCGGCATCCCACAGCTCCTGGTTCCTCTCTGCGGAGTTGCCCCTCACGGCCTCCTCGTACGTCGCGATGGCCTGCGACTGGTGCATGCCGTTCCACCAGTCGCCCACGCTGGGATAGAGCAGCAGGCCGACGCCGACCACGAGGACAAGCGCGAGGAGTGTCTCTGGAATCCTCTTCTTCATGTGCGTCTGACCGACCTGCCCGCTCCGCCTTGCCCGAACACCTTGCCAAGAAGCCCCTCGCGCGGGGTGGGGGGTACCCCACCCCGCCGAAGTCATGGGGGGACGCGCCCCGCCTATCCCTCGAGCCCGTTGTTGCGACGGCGGACGGCAAAGCCGACGCCGGCGGCGACCACGAGCACGATGCCCGCCACATAGAGGACGGTGGTGCCCATCCCGCCCGTGGAGGGCAGCGTGGAGCCGGACTTGTTCACCACGGTGGTGGTGATGGAGCCAGCGTCCTTGTCGACGGTCGCCTTCTGGGTGCCAAGATCGACCTGGCCCGTAGTGGCAACGCCGTTGATGCTGGTCAGCGTCTTGCCCGCGTCATCCTTGACGGAGGTGACGCTGAACTCGACGTCCGCGAGCTTGTTGTAGCCAGACGGGACGGTGGTCTCCTCGAGCTTGTAGTCGCCATCATCCAGGCCCTTGAACTCGAAGGTCGTGCCAGCGCCCGCGACGATCTCCTTGACCTTGTTGTAGGCGCCCTGGGCGTCCTTCTTGTACAGGGTGAAGCCGGCGCCGGCAAGCGGCTGGCTGGCCTCGTTGACCTTGTTCACGACGACCTTGTACGTGAACACGATGACGGTGTCCTCGGGCGTCTTGCCGTGATGCTGATCGTTGTTGGAGTCGTTGGAGAACTCGATGTTGCTGGAGTTGACGTTGCCCGCAGAGCCGATGTTGGCACCGGTGAGCAGCTCGGAGGTGTACTCGACCGTCACCGTGGAGCCGGCGTGGGCAGCGGTCTGCTTGAGGTCGCTGAAGACGACGTCGAAGCCGGTGGGGGTGACGTTGACGGAGTACGCGCTGGAGTCGACCTCAGTGCCGTCGATCTTCACGACGACGCTCTGGGGGTCGCCCAGCTGGCTCTTGTTGTACGTGTCGTGGAACGCGAAGTAGTACGGCTGCGTGTAGCTGGCGTAGTCGGAGGCGACGGTGCCGGTCAGCTTGAACGGCACGGCATCGCCGATGTCGTAGTCAGCCGTGTTCTGCCACTCGGAGGTCGTCCCGGTGGTGTCGTTCGTGTCCTTGACCTCCTTCTTGGAGGTCGTGGTGGTGTCCTTGGCGGTCACTGCCGTGTCGCCCACCACCTGCAGCATGTACTTGGAGTACGTGTCGCTGGTCAGCGACTCGGTGACGTCCTTGATGAAATAGTAGCCGTCGCCGACGACGTCAATGCTGCCATTGTCGGAGGCGAACTTTGTCGTGGACAGGTTGGCCGCGATGACCTTTGCCAGCGCCTCGGCGTCGGTGGACTTGTCGGTGATGCCGCTCATGGCCGCCGCCGCGGTCACGGCGTCGGTTGCGTCGGCGAACTTGGAGCCGATGACGGGGTCGGCCTTCAGGGCGGCGAGCAGGGCGTCGCCGTTCACGCCGGAGCCCCACGTGATGTTCTGCAGCTGCTTGCTCGCACTGTCATACGTACCCGTGAACACCTGGTAGGCCTCGTAGGAGTGCGTGTCGACCTGGCCGCTGGGCTCGCTCACCGTGACGGTGTGGGGAGTCGTCGCGTCAGCGAACGCGGAGGCAGGGACCAACGCGAGCGCCATCACGACCGCGGCGACCGCGACGAAGACCCCCGCGAGCCTCTTTCTCAGTTTTCTCATTCGTACCTTCCTTCTCTCTTTCCACTTGCCGCATGCGCTCGGCATGCCCCGAACCTTGGTGGGCTCCCAGGGACCCGGTCGCGTACCTTGTCAAGCTAAGGCCCATGACCCCGTGCACCCCTCATCCGACTCCACCTCCCATGCCTCTTCCATGGCCTCTTCCATCCAGCCGCCGGTCGCGGTCCACCCCCGTTCGGGCCCTCGTCACAGGGACCCGAGCCCCGAGGGGGGCCACACGCGCAGGGCCAACCTGCCCTCCACCTGGTCGGCGGAGATGCAGCCCACCTGGGACGTGCGGGAGTCCACCGACACGCTGCGGTGGTCGCCCATGACGAAGTACCTCCCCTCGGGCACCTGGTAGGGAAGCGCGATGTCGCACTGGCCCTTGCTCTTGGCGCCCGCCTGGAGGTAGGGCTCGTCCATGGGCTGGCCGTTGACGCTCACGTTGCCGGCCTCGTCGATGTCAACCCAGTCTCCGGGACCTGCGATCACCCGCTTGACCAAGGACTTGTTGTTGTAGCTGAAGGCGACGAGGTCCCCCGTCCCGATGTCACCGCCCTTGGTGGCCAGCACGACGTCGCCCTCGGAGAGCGTCGGCACCATCGAGTCGCCGTAAATCCTGAAGAGGGGGAACACGAGCAGCGATCCCAGGACAGATGCGGCGAACACGATGCCCAGGACCGCGACGGCGTTCTTGGCCGCGCGGCCCCTGCCGTGCTGGCGCCGCACGCGCTCGTACTCCCGCCTGACCTGGTCCGTCGTCGGCAGGACGGCTACGGCGGGCGTCTCGCGCAGGTGCGCGGCGCGCCTCGGGGACGCGGACGGGCCTTTGGGGACGCCGGAGGCGCCGTCCCGACTCGTCGTCATCGCCGCACCTCCGTCCCCGCCTCACCCGACCGGGGCTCCACGCCGCCGGTGGCGCCTTCCCCGGAAAGGGGCATCCCGATGCTGCGCTTGTAGATGTCTATGGCACGCTGGGCGTCCTCGAACATGCCCGCCAGCCTCAGCGACGCCTCGGCCAGGGACTCCGAGTCGGCAGCCGTGACGCTGCACTCCCTGACCCTCCGCTGCGCCTCGTCGAGCTGGCCGCGCAGGCGCTCGTTCTCCTCCATGGCGTCCTCGAGCAGCTGGAGCAGCTGCAGGCGGCTGAGGCCCCTGAGGTCGACCCCCTGGGGCTCGGTGCGCGAGGCTTCGGGGGCGGACATGCCCACGAACCTGCCAAGGCGTCCGCCGAGCGGCCAGCGGGAGGGCGAGCCGGCGCGTCCATGCGCCGACCGCTCCGCCTCGCCGTTCCTCTGGAACCTGTTGCCGCCCATGCCCCGACACCCCTCACGACTGGAGCTTGCGTGTGTCACCTCTGCGGGCCGGGCCCCGCAGGTGGCCTTGTCTCGCACGCCAGGAAAGCCGCCACGCCAGACGCGCCCCTGCTGGCGCGACACCCCGGCGCGACATCATGAATTCGCTTGGTTTCTTCGCTAATAGGAAACAGCCAGACACCTCCCCTCTGCGCGAGAACGGATGCAGCTGGCTGCCATTTAAGGCCCTGTAGCTTTGCGTCGCTACCTTTCGATAGCTTTGCCACGCATAGAAT